>CAZTJM010000001.1:0-74004 GCA_964613865.1 uncultured Limnohabitans sp.
TATAAGCTCAGCAATCAGCAGATTAGTCTGGAATTCATTGAGAAAAGAGTAGCAGAGACAGAAAAGAAATTTTTGGAAGCACAGATGAAACTGGCCGCTTTTCGTGATGGTAACCAGGGGATAGTTTCTCAGCGCCTTAAAACTAGAGAGGAGCAGCTGCAGTTTGAGTTCAATATTGCTTATAATGTCTACAACTCCCTCAGTCAGGAATATGAACAGGCATCCCTCCAATTGAAGAAAGAAACTCCAATATTTACGATGCTGGAAAAGGCTGCCGTACCACTCGGTCCCGCGAAACCAAACAAGCCATTAATCCTGATTTTTTCATTGTTCCTTGGGCTGTTTATGGGGATCTTGGTAAGTGTCTACAAAATTTTGGTTCGAAGAATCTACTGAGTTATAATATGAATACTATTCAAATGGTTGATCTTCGATCTCAATATGAAAAGATCAAAGAGGAGATAGATCAGGCTATCCAAGGTGTATTGGATAGTACAGCTTTTATCAATGGTCCGGAGGTTCGGAGATTTGCGGACGAGCTAGCCCAATTCACAGGAGCCCGTCACGCGATTACCTGTGGCAACGGGACCGATGCATTGCAGATCGCAATGATGGGCTTAGGCTTTGAGCCGGGGCAGGAGGTAATTGTCCCCTCATTTACCTATGCAGCTACCGTAGAAGTGATCGCACTTTTGGGATTAAAACCTCGGTTCGTCGATGTGCTTTCCGATACGTATGATATGGATCCCGCTGATTTGGAAAATGCGTTGACTCCAAATGTCGTTGGGATTGTGCCGGTTCATTTGTACGGTCAATGTTCCAATATGGACTATGTCATGGAATTTGCGCGGAAGCATGGACTCAAGGTGATTGAAGACGGAGCTCAGGCGATTGGTGCAACGTATACCTTCGCAGATGGGAGCAAAGCGCAGGCCGGAACTATGGGTGATGTGGGGACGACATCGTTTTTTCCCTCAAAAAATCTCGGATGCTACGGGGACGGGGGAGCGATGTTTACCAATGATCCAACCTTGGCAGAAAAGCTCAAGATGATAGCCAGTCATGGGCAAAAGCGAAAATACTTTCATGAATCTATTGGGGTCAACTCCCGATTGGATACGCTTCAGGCGGCTATTTTGAGCGTGAAGCTTGGACATCTGACAAGATACTCTACCTCCCGAAATGAGGTAGCTGACCGCTATGACCTGGCATTGGCAGCACTAGATCAAATCAAAATTCCGACTAGAGCACTTAACTCAACTCATGTTTTTCATCAATACACCATTCAGGTTTATGATGGAAAGCGAGATCAGTTGAAAGCATTTCTTCAGGAAAATGGTGTTCCCAGTATGGTGTATTACCCGATTCCGCTGCATTTGCAGCCGGCGTACGTACAATTTGGCTATCAAAAAGGGGACTTCCCTGTGGCCGAAGCACTTTGCAATACCGTCTTGTCTTTGCCGATTCACACCGAAATGGATCCGGAAGAGCAAGCATTTATAATTGAGAAAGTGAAACAGTTTTTTGCAAAATGAAGGAATATTACGCGCACGAATCCGCATTTATCGACGAGGGTTGTGAGATTGGCAAGGGGACAAAGATTTGGCATTTTTCCCACATCATGTCCAATTGCAAACTCGGAGAGAACTGCAATATCGGCCAGAATGTCGTCGTGTCTCCCGAGGTGATCTTGGGAAACAATGTCAAAGTTCAAAATAACGTGTCCATCTACTCAGGTGTGACTTGTGACGACGATGTTTTTTTGGGCCCTTCCATGGTGTTTACCAATGTCATCAACCCCAGAAGTGCGGTCAATCGACGAGGTCAATATTCTAAAACCCATGTGGGTCGAGGGGCTTCAATAGGTGCCAATGCTACGATCGTCTGTGGTCACGACATAGGTGAGTTTGCCTTTATCGGGGCTGGGGCGGTAGTTACTAAGACCGTCCCTTCTTATGCGCTTGTAGTGGGGAATCCGTCGCGACAGATCGGATGGATGAGCGAATATGGGCACAAGTTGGTATTTGATTCCAATGGATCGGCAGTATGTGCTGAATCCGGCCAAAAATACCAAATGACCCAAGGGGTCGTAGCAAAAGTGCAAGAATAAATAATTGAAACAGCTTTTTAGGAAATCAAAATAGTCAAATGAAAAATTTCGCTTTAATCGGCGCTGCAGGATACATTGCACCTAGGCATTTGAGGGCGATCAAGGATACAAACAATCAGTTATTGGCAGCCTACGATAAGTTTGATAGTGTAGGGGTGATGGATAGCTATTTTCCGGAGGCTGATTTTTTTACCGAATTTGAGCGATTTGACCGCCATGTGGAAAAACTGAAACGCTCTTACGAAAAAATTGACTTTGTCAGTATTTGTTCCCCCAACTACCTTCATGATTCTCATATCCGTTTTGGATTGCGAGTGGGTGCAAATGTCAGTTGTGAAAAGCCGCTAGTCCTCAATCCATGGAATATTGAAGCATTAAAAGAGGTGGAGCAGGATCATGGAAAAAAAGTGTTCAATATCCTTCAGCTCAGACTGCATCCGTCCATCGTAGCTCTGAAAGAGCGAATAACAAACGGCCCCAAAGACAAGATATACGACATTGACTTGGCTTACATTACATCGCGGGGTCACTGGTATTATACTTCCTGGAAGGGGGATGTGAGCAAGTCTGGCGGAATCGCTACCAATATCGGGGTTCATTTTTACGATATGTTGACCTGGGTTTTCGGTAAAGTGAAAACCAATACCGTCCACATTCATACCCATGACCGTGCCGCAGGTTATCTGGAATTGGAAAATGCAAGAGTGCGCTGGTTTCTCAGCATCAATGCGGATACCCTTCCGGATTCCGTGAAAGCAAAAGGCGGCCGAACCTACCGATCCTTGACCATGGAAGGAGAAGAGATAGAATTTAGTGACGGGTTTACCGAACTCCACACCCATAGCTACCAGCATGTATTGGACGGACAGGGTTTTGGATTGGAAGAGGCTATGAGTAGCATCCAACTCGTTCATGACATTCGGCACATGAAATCCATCGGTCTCAAAGGCAATTATCACCCACTCGCTGCCGGTGAGTTGGCTAAACATCCGTTTGAAAATTAATTTGATTAAGAATATGGAATTGAAAGATTCAAAAATCCTTGTTATTGGAGGAGCCGGATTCATCGGAAGTTTTGTGGTTTCAGAACTTTTGAAAGAAGAAGTAGCTGAAGTTGTCGTTTATGATAATTTCGCACGAGGCAAGAAGGATTATCTGGAGGAACAGCTCAAAGATCCAAGATGTACGATTTTCCCAATTGGGGGAGACGTCCGGGAGACAGATATTTTAAATACTGCGATGAAAGGCAAAGATTATGTAATCTCCCTTGCTGCTATGTGGCTGCTTCATTGCAAGGACTATCCAAGGACTGCTTTTGAAGTGAACATTGCGGGGACCTTCAATGTCCTAGAGGCTTGTGTAGCTAATGGGGTTAAAAAATTAATCTGGTCTTCTTCCGCCTCAGTATACGGGGACGCGGTGGAGCTGCCAATGACCGAAAACCACCCGTTCAACAACAAGAATTTTTACGGGGCCACCAAAATTGCAGGAGAGGCGATGGCTACTGCATTCCATGACCGATATGGACTTGAGGTGATCGGACTCAGATACATGAATGTCTATGGGCCGCACCAAGATCAGACAGCCGCTTACACAGGGGTAGTTCCTATTATGCTAAACAAGATCGAAGCCAATGAGTCTCCGACCATCAATGGCGATGGTAGTCAAGCCTATGACTTTATCTATGTCGAAGACGTGGCTCGATGCAATGTGGATGCCTTAAAGAGTAATCAGAAATTCGGTATGTATAATGTAGGTACCGAGGTTCAGACTTCGATCAGAGAGCTTTGTAATCTGATTTTGGAACTAAAAGACTCAACTTTGGAAGTGAATTATAAGCCATATTCGCAAGACGATGCGCGAGCTTTGGTACAAAACCGAATTGGTTCGCGTAGGAAGGCTGAGGAGGAATTGGGCTTTTTGTACAAGTACAGCCTGAGGGAAGGTCTGCTAAAACTGATTGATTGGCGAATCGCCACGGGTGTGGATAGAGGGTAATCCTTGAAACTTTCCATTTTATTGAAAATTGACTGAAAAAATGAGTCTGGTAGAAAAAAGAAATATTCCCATTTCTCTTCCTGTCACAGGAATGGATGAGTGGGAAGCGACCAAAGAACCTCTGATGAGTGGTTGGATTACTTCTGGTCCCAAAGTGAGGGAGTTTGAGCAATTATTCGCCGAAAGGCACCAGGTCAAACATGCCTTGGCGGTCACCAGTGCCACCACTGCTTTGCACTTGGCTCTTGTTGCTTTGGGAATAGGGCCCGGCGACGAAGTTATTGTGCCGGCATTTACTTGGGTTTCTACTGCAAATGTAGTCTTGTACTGCGGAGCAAAGGTGGTTTTCGCGGACATAGATCCACTCACTTTTAATATTGATCCAAAAGATCTCGCTAAGCGAATTACCTCAAAAACCAAAGCTATCATCCCTGTTCACCTTTTTGGGCTGTGTGCTGACATGGATGAAATCAAGCGGATAGCAGGAAATATTCCACTGGTAGAGGACGGTGCCTGCGCAGCAGGAGCGGCGTATAAAGGAACTTCTGCCGGAGCCTTGGGCACCATCGGATGTTTCTCCTTCCATCCCAGAAAGTCGGTGACTACTGGGGAAGGCGGGATGCTCACCACTAATGATGATCAATTGGGAGAATTGATGGGAATGCTGCGCAACCACGGCGCTTCCATCTCAGAGGAGCAGCGACACCACGGACCCCGTCCTTACATTCTTCCCGACTTTAACCTGATGGGATTCAATTATCGTATGACTGACCTGCAGGGTGCAGTAGGGGTAGTTCAGATCAAAAAACTGGACCAGTTTATTGACGAAAGGGAAAAGTGGGCTGCCTATTATACCGAAAATCTGAAAGAAATTGAATGGCTTCGAACCCCTTCAATTAACAAAGATTACAAACACGGCTGGCAATCGTATGTGTGCTTTGTGGACGAAAAAAAATCGCCCGCTTCACGAAACCAGATCATGGAGCTTCTTCAGGAAAGAGGGATTTCTACCCGGCCAGGTACTCATGCTGTCCATATGCTGAATTATTATAAAGAGAAGTATCATATCCAAGCTTCCGATTTTCCAGGTGCCCAGGCCGCAAATGACTTTTCTATGGCTATTCCACTTCACAACCGGATGAGTGCCGAGGACTTTGCCTTTGTGGTTGAGGTGTTGAAGTCGCTCTGATATGTGCGGAATAGTTGGGGTATTTAATTTAAACGGAGAGCCATTTGGGCTCTCTGCTCTTAAATCCATGAGCCAACGAATGGCTCACCGGGGCCCTGACGGGGAAGGGTATTTTATTGAAAATCACATTGCCCTGGCCCATCGAAGACTCGCAATCCTAGATACTTCCAGCAAAGGAAACCAGCCTATGACATCCAAGGATGGCAATTGGGTCGTGGTATTCAACGGCTGTATCTATAATTTTTTAGATCTCAAGCTCGAGCTTAGATCCAGAGGCCATGAATTTGTCTCTACCACGGATACCGAAGTGATAGTGGAAGGACTGTCGGCCTACGGGCCGGATTTTTTCAAACGCCTCAATGGGATGTTTGCAATAGGGGCATGGAATAAAGCTCAACAAAGTCTCTATCTGTCCCGGGACCGTTTTGGTGTCAAACCATTGTATTATTGGTTTACCGGCAAAACGCTTGTTTTTGCCTCTGAAATCAAGAGCATTATCAAGCATCCGGAGTTTCAGGTGGAGCTCAATTTGGAAAGCCTCAACGAGTATTTCACTTTCCAAAACATGTTCAGTTTCAATACCCTTTTCAAAGGGGTATCGATGCTACCCCCAGCCAACACCGTAAAGATCACCTCAGAGACTACTCAAATCAGACACCAATCCTGGTGGGATTACGATTTTTCGATGCAGGATGATTCCCTGAGTTTTGAGGATGCGATCAATGAGACAGAGCGCTTGTTTAAAAATGCCGTCACACGGCAGATGATTTCTGATGTACCGGTGGGATCTTATCTCTCAGGCGGTATGGATTCTGGGTCAATTACTGCCCAGGCTAGCAAACATGTCAAACGACTGACCACTTTCACCTGTGGATTTGATATGAGTGAGGTGACCGGAGTGGAAGCGAATTACGACGAACGCCGGGATGCTGAATTGATGGCAAACTTTTTCAAAACCGAACATTATGAGCAGGTGCTCAATGCCGGTGATATTCGCTGGTCTTTGCCCAGAGTGGTTTATCATTTGGAAGACCTGAGAGTGGGAATGTCCTACCCCAATTATTATATCTCACGATTGGCATCCAAATTTGTCAAAGTTTGTTTGCAGGGTACGGGAGGTGATGAATTGTTTGGAGGATATCCCTGGAGATATTACAGAATATTCAAGTCAGTCAGCAAAGAACAGTTTTTGGATCTTTATTATGACTTTTGGCAGCGTTTGGTGCCAGACCAAGAGAGGGAGATGCTCTTTACACCAGAGACCAGGAGACAAGTGGATTTCGGGGATCCAAGAAGAATATTCGAGCGGGTATTTACATTTAATGAGAACCTCCGGTATGATTTTCCCGAAGATCACATCAACAACTCGCTGTATTTTGAGGCTAAAACATTTTTGCCAGGGCTTTTGCTAGTTGGTGACAAGCTGTCCATGGCTAATGGCTTGGAGGAGCGGTTTCCATTTTTGGACAATGACTTGGTAGATTTTGCCCAGAAGATTCCAGTTAAATTCAAATTGGGAAATCTCCAAAAGATGTTGCGGATCGATGAAAATGAATTCAGAGACAAGCGGAAACTCTATCAGGAGTTTGACGATGGAAAGAACGTGTTGCGTAAAGCAATGATGAACTTCATGCCGGAAAAAATCATCAATCGCAAAAAACAGGGATTTTCAGCGCCGGATGAAAGCTGGTATCGGGGTGAAAATGCAGCCTACCTCAAAGAGCTGCTTCTCGACAGGAAGACGATTTCCTCTGAGTTTATAAACCAGGATTATATAAGAAAAATTATTGGCGAGCATGTCGATGAACATATCAACCACCGCCTGTTGATTTGGAGCTTTATGAATTTTGAGTGGTGGTGTAGGATTTTCTTAAACAATGAAACTTTCGAATGAACCGAAAAGAAAGCCTTGCAGCCAAAGCTGAAGAAGTCAGGGCTCTTTATGACCGACTTTTACAACTCCGTCAGAGCCTGGATGATTCATTCTTTACTGAGCTAAACCGCTCCTTGCCTTTTGCCGATGTGTTGTTTGACCGATGGGACAGGGGAAAGTCATTGGGTTTTGGCAATGGCACCTCTGTGTATGATTCCTGCCATATTTTCGGCAATGTCACCGTCGGGGAAAACACTTGGATAGGACCTTTTACCGTTTTGGACGGATCAGGTGGACTCACCATTGGATCCAATTGCAGCATTTCTGCAGGGGTACAGATTTATAGTCATGATTCAGTCAATTGGGCGATTAGTGGTGGCAAAGCACCCTATACCTATGCTGCAACAAGGATTGGAAATAATTGCTATGTGGGACCAAATACCATAATATCGAAAGGGGTGACTATAGGAGAAGGCTGTATCATCGGCGCCAATAGTTTTGTCAATACCTCTTTTCCGGCCGGTTCAAAAATAGGAGGTTCTCCTGCAAAAAGTTTAAACAAATGAAAATGGGGACTGAGTTGAAGATATGTTCCAGATGTATCTATGATGAAAATACTCCTGCTATCACTTTTGACCAGGATGGGGTATGCAATTACTGCAAGATGGTAGATAACCTCAAAGCAGAATACAAGACCGGAACACCTGGTGGAGAAGCAACCATTGATGCCATTATTGATAAAATTAAGCGAGAGGGAAAAGGAAAAAAATACGACTGCATCATAGGGGTGAGTGGGGGGACTGATTCTTCCTACATGGTGTATTGGGCAATTCAGAAGGGCCTAAGACCCCTGGCCGTGCATTATGACAATACCTGGAATACCTCCATTGCGACCGAAAATATCCGTAAAGTCTTGGGGAAATTAAAGGTGGATTTGTACACACATGTTTGTGACAACCGGGAGGCGGACGACATTTTCAAGGCGTTTTTTCTTGCGGGAGTGCCGGAAATCGAAGCTTCCACAGATTTGGCGCTGGCCGAAACTATGTATCGGGCCGCAGCAAAATATAAGGTTAAGTATGTTTTGGAAGGACACTCCTTTGTAGCGGAGGGAATCACGCCTTTGGGCAAAAACTATTTTGACGGGAAATACATCCAAAGTATCCACCGAAAATTCGGAAAAATGCCCATGAAGACCTATCCTCTGATGACTTTTTTCAAATTCATGAAGTGGACGGTGTTTTATAGAATTCAAAAGATCCGACCGCTTTGGTACATTGGATATAGTAAGGAGGAGGCGAAAGTTTTCTTGGAGAACGAATTCGGATGGAAGTATTATGGTGGACACCACCTGGAAAACAGGATGACTTCTTTTTTCCACAGCATTTATTGTCCGCAAAAATTCCACATTGACTACAGAAACAATAGCCTGGCAGCATCCGTCCGGGCTGGACTAATGAAGCGAGAAGACGCCATTGAAGAATATTACCATACTCCGCCCTACATCGAAAGTGAGCTGCTTAATTACTTCAAAAAGCGGATGAATCTGACCGATTCTGAATATGAACGGATCATGAATGAACCTCCTAACTATTGGTATCAGTTTCCAACTTACAAAAAGAGATTTGAGTCATTTAGGCCCCTCTTTTATTTATTAAAAAAGGCCAATTTGGTACCTCATTCTTTTTACATGAAATACTGTTTCCCGGTCAAAACATCCAATCCATGATCACTATCATCGATTACGGCATGGGTAATTTGGGTTCTGTGCAGAATATGTTTAGGTATTTGGGTGTAGCGAGTACCATAAGTGCAGACCCTGAAGTGATCTCCAAGGCAGAAAAGCTTTTACTTCCTGGTGTAGGTGCATTTGATAATGCTATGTTAAGACTCAATCAGCATGGATTCCGCGAAATTCTGAACCAGAAAGCACAGACAGAAAAAGTACCCGTGCTAGGTATCTGCCTCGGCATGCAGCTTCTGACAAGAGGAAGTGAGGAAGGGGATCTTCCCGGTTTAAATTTTATTCCTGCAGACACGGTTCGTTTTCCTGATTCTCAAGGGTTGAAAGTACCTCATATGGGCTGGAATTTGGTGTTGCCGTCTACCGAAAGCGTTCTAACACGTGACTTGCCGGAGGAAAGCAGGTTTTATTTTGTCCACTCTTACTGTGTCCATACCGATGATCCCGCCCACAGTGTTCTGAAGGCAGATTATGGAGTTCGATTTGATGCAGCGATTCAAAAGGATAATATTTTTGGTGCCCAATTCCATCCTGAAAAAAGCCACAAATTCGGCATGCAGTTGTTCAAAAACTTCGCTTCACTCTAATGCTAAAGACTAGGGTTATACCTGCCTTGCTCCTTCGAACCGACGCACTGGTAAAGACCGTAAAGTTCAAAAAAGCTTCCTACATCGGCGATCCAATCAATACAGTCAGGATTTTTAATGAGCTGGAGGTAGATGAATTGGTGTTTTTGGATATCACGGCGACCAATGATAAGCGGGCACCGAACCTGAAAATCCTCTCAGAGATTGCAAACGAATGCTTTATGCCCCTCGGATATGGCGGAGGTTTACGGGATTTTGAAACTATCAAATCTATATTCACGATTGGATTTGAGAAGGTTGTCCTCAACACCATCACGCATGAGCAGCCGACCTTTGTGACCCGCGTGGCCGAGCATTTTGGAAACCAGGCAGTGGTGGCCTCTATTGATGTGAAAAAGAGTTTTTGGGGGAAAAATGAAGTTTATTCCCATGCGGGGCAGAAGAATACGGGAAAAGATCCGGTTCAATGGGCTTTAGAGCTCCAGTCTCTGGGTGCCGGGGAAATTTTGCTGACCTCGATCGACAGAGAAGGAACCTGGTCGGGATTTGATCTTGACTTGATCAAAAAAGTAACTGATGCAGTGTCCGTCCCTGTGATAGCGCATGGAGGGGCAGGTACCCTACAGCATATCATAGACAGTGTCAAAATTGGCGGTGCCTCAGCCGTAGCATTGGGAAGTATGGTGGTCTATCAGCAGAAGGAAATGGGAGTATTGGTCAATTTTCCGGACAAGCACCAGCTTGAACTCCACCTGGCCTGATTCTGGACCATACTGTGTTGTCCCGCTTCTAGTCTTTTATTCAATCTTTTAACCCAGAATGAGTTCTTCACGAAAAAAATTCAAAGTTGCACTGGTAGGCAATATCGCAAACAACTTTTACAGGGAGGGCAAAGCCCTCCAGCAAATCGAAGATATAGAATTCCATTTATTCATGCAGCTACATGATGGAATCCCAAATACGGAATTGCCTGAATCTGATGAACCATCCCTTTCCGAAAATTATCCCAATTGGATAAAATGCTTTCCTTTACTGAATTTCAAAAGCCTTTACTATAAGTATTTTGGATTAGATTTTTTAGTGGATTTGGAAACCCAAAGTCTTTTGGAAGAGCTGTCTCAGTATGACTTGTGCATTTTCAGCGGACCAGAAATCGCCTTGATACCTTTTGTGAAAACCAAAACCATATTTCGGGCTACCGGTTCTGATTTAACAGTATTTCCTCTTTTTTCTTTTCGGGAATTCAACGCATTAAGGTCAATCGATTTGAGTAAAGCCCCTTTCAAGAGCCGACTAAAGGCTCAAATGCAGTATAATCTGAACCAATTACTTTATAAGAATGCTGTAAAGAAGGTGGATTTTGTGGATTGGGGATTCGGGAAGCCTTTTCAAGATGCTCTTCATAAACTGGAAGTTCCCAGTCACAAACTCTTGGGAATCTTTAGGCTTACCATTGATCAGGAGGTATTCAAGCCTGTCGAGGATAGTGCTGATTATTGCAGGCAGAAATGGGGTTTTGAGGAAGATGATTTTTTGGTGTTTATCCCATCCAGAATTATGATTAGCGACTCCTCTGCCCACAGAAAAACCGGACAATGGAAAGCATCTGATGAGGCGATATTGGGTTTTCGGCTTTTCCTTGATGGACTTTCCAGTGAGAAGGCGAAAAAAACATTTCTCGTAATTCCGGACAGGACCCGATCGGACGAACTCGAAAAAGCCAAGGCCTTGACTGATAGTCTCAATATGAGAGATAATGTGAGGTATATCAAAGGAGCATCAGCTGAAGGACTCACCCGATACGAGCTTATCAGGATGTATTCGAGAGCAGAAGTGGTTATGGATGATTTTGGAGCTGGCTGGTATGGTTCGGTGGTGGTGGAGGCGCTGTCCTGTGCCTGCCCCGTGATTTCCTATGTTTCGGAAGATATAATGGGTCTTTTTTCTGATTGGCATCCTATTTTAATTGCCAAGCAAAAAACACAAATTGCCGAATTGATTCTCAAAATACATGATTGCCCCGAGTTTGCAGCACAGCTGAAAGAGAAATCGCGGGAGTGGATCGCGGCTACCCATTCCAGCCAATCTGTCCGGTTGCATGTGGAAAATGAGTTGAGAAAGGTTTTGGAGGAAAGCCTCCATTCTGCACCGGTATTGGATTAGCGCGGAGACTAACCAATGAATTTTAAGTCCCTTGCAAAGGATACCCTGATTTATGGTGCATCCGATTTTGTCACCAAGCTGGTCGCATTTTTTACTTTCCCTATCATCGCTTCTGCTCTAAGTCCGAAGGAGTTTGGAATCTTGGAGTTGGTCTATACGGTCACCATGTTGGCATCCATGTTTACAAATATGGGAATGAATAATGCGGTTTCCCTTTATTATTGGGATACGGATGTCCAAAAGGTAGACCGCGCCAGGATAATCTCGTCGGGCCTGTTTGTTTTGATGTTGACTGCCTCTGCGACTGTGCTAGTGGCTGGAATAGTGATAAGCGTCAACCCGTTTTCCGTAGTCAATTTTTTTGATCCTGTGTCCAAGACAGGTCTGACTTTGGCCTTCTTGGTGATGGCCACCACCCAGTGGAACCAATATTGCATGAACGTCACGCGGCTTAATTTTGCTCCGTGGAAGTTTTTTGGGATTTCGATTTCCACCAGGATTATTTCAATTTTCGCGGGATTGGCGGCGATTTTGTTTTTGGACCTCGGTATTGACGGATTGCTGGGAGGGCAGGCGATTGCACTTGCCGTGGTTGTTCCTTTGGCCATTTATTCGGTCAGAGGTGAAGTGAAGCTTTCCCAAATTACTGGACTCTGGATCAAAAGACTTGTTAAGGTCGGATATCCCTATATTTTTGCCAGTCTGGCTTATTGGCTTTTCAGCTCGATGGATAGATGGATGCTTGCCGCATATTCTTCGGTGGAAGAGACAGGTATTTATTCAGTTGCTTTCCGATTTTCTTCCATTATTCTGTTTATCTCTATGGCTTTTGGGCAATCCTGGAGCCCAGTTGCCATTAAATTAAAGGCGGACTTTCCTGAGCAATACAAGGAACTATATGGTAAAGTTTTGATCTATCTTCTTTTCGTGATGACCCTCGTTGGAGGGTTTATCTCCCTGTTTGCTCCGGAGATTATTCTAGGGATAATGCCAGAAGAGTATTTTCCGAGTACGTTGTGCCTGATTGTTCTTTCATTTGCCGTTGTAATTCAATCCACTCAACAAGTGACGATGATCGGGATCTCACTTGAAAAAAAGACAATGCTTTTCTCACGAATTGCATGGATTGCTGCGTTGATCAATTTGGCCCTTAATTATTTCCTTATACCTATTTGGGGTGCATTGGGAGCCTCTGTTGCGACAGCGATTTCTTTTCTATCCCTGACGACCCTTTACTATTATTTCACTCAAAAATTACATCCAATAATAGTTCAAAGGGCTCCGTTACTTTTTCTATTTGCTGCAATTCTTGGTTTTATTGGCGCTTCTTTTCTGTTGCTTGACAGTAAAATTGAATTAAATGTTATACTGGTAAAGATTGGGTTACTCTTTGTTTTTGCTCTTGTTGGGATTAGAGTACTTCATCTGAAGAACTTTATTCCGCTAATTAAACTTAAACTTTTAAAGTTGATTAAATGATTTTCTTGTCCCGCATAAGCTTGATAGTAGAATTGTTATTGAAATTCGTCATTTCAATTATAGGTTTTCTTATTGCCTTGCCGCTTGCTGTTTTTGCCAGATTGTTTAAAAAACCAAAAGCAGTAAAGAGAATATTGATTGCCGGTGTCGAGACTTCTGCCAATATGCAAGAAATCTCGGCCACCTTATCTACATCGCCTAAATATTTGGTTGATGTCGCTCAGTTTGAGGAGCATCCTTTCTATCCGCCTATAGAAAATGATAAAATTAAAGTATTCAGCAACCTGACAATTTGGGCAAATGACTCTGTTAGTGTCAATGTTTTGAAAAATTGGAGGAGAATTCTTTTTCTCTACAAAGCGGTGCTTGTTTACGACATCGTTTTTTTTAACATGAGTCGGTCTTTTCTTTTTTTTAATTTTGATTATCCAATTTTTGTAATGGCCAAGAAGATACTAATCGTTCGTCAATGTGGAGATGAGGTGAGATATAGGCCTTTGCAACATGGAATTCATTCTCAATTTGGAATTGATCAATGGCAGAATGGGAGAAGAAGTGCTTATGACATGTTATTTAGACTGCGAGCTCAAATAATGGCGGAAGCTTTTGCTATTGTAATTTCAACAAAAGATCATTCGACATTTCAATTTAAGGACATATTTGTCAGGCCTTATATACAGAAACCTCTCAAAAGGACCACCGGTTTGAGTAAGGAGGTACCGTTGATTATCCATGCTCCGTCGGACACAAAAATAAAAGGGACGGCCTTGGTTAATGAGGTGATGGATAGTCTAAAGGAGCAGGGATATTGCTTTAATTTTGAACTCCTTACGGGGTTGAAGAATGCAGTTGTTTTAGAAAAGCTTTCCAATGCTGCCATCGTGATCGATCAACCAGGCGCAGTACCGGCGCGCTTTGCGGTGGAGGCGATGGCATCAGGCTGTGCGGTGATTGGCGGAAATATTCCGGAAATCAACGGCCTTGAGGGATGTCCGGTCATCCCCTTTCTGCCGCAAAAAATGAACCTTGAAAATTCTCTCAAGAAATTGCTCGAAGATCGTGACCTTCTGGTCTCTAAAGGAGAAGAAAATCACAAATACTGGAAGAAAAACTTTTCCCCCGATGCCTTTCTTCTTTATTTTGAGAGCTTATTGGTCAAAAAAGCCGGTCACTTTTCGAAATTTGAAAACCAGTATGATCTTTTGTATCGAGCAGCGGAGAAGTGGTATGAAAAGGCTGCATTAAAAATTATTTATCGAAAAATATAACTAACACGTCCGTGACCGAGTTTTAGAGAGCCCGATACTGTACTGAAAAGGAATCGGATCTTTTCCATTTGAATTCGGGTTATTTTGAAAGAAGGTTAAGGTTTTAGGACGTCGTCCCTCTTGTACCCGCGGTCAAGTTTATCCCAAAAGAGAGAAGAGATGAAATTCTTGTCATAAATGTTCAAAGTGGAGTATCAAAGAAGGATTGAAATACGTTTTGGAAATGCCGAGGGAGAATTTGATAAAATATGCTATAAAAAACATGAACTTTGTACTCAGGCTGTATGATCCGTTTGTATTCACTAATCGAATGATCAGGGGTTATCGAAAGTAAAAAGTTGAAAAGAATCAGTAGATGTGTGGTATAGCAGGTATCCTTTCTGAAGATACCAATCTGGTATCTAGAGAGAAGCTGGTAAAAATGACTGACTCCATTGTCCACCGCGGGCCGGATGGCTCCGGACATTGGATGTCTCAGGACGGTAAAATAGGTTTTGGACATAGGAGATTGTCAATATTGGATCTTTCCGAGACCGGATCTCAGCCCATGCATTACCGCGACCGGTACACGATCACATTCAATGGAGAGATTTATAACTATCTCGAAATCAAGGGTAAACTTGTCGCCAAGGGATATCAGTTTAGAAGCCATTCTGATACGGAAGTACTACTCGCTCTGTATGATCAAAAGAAGGAGAAATGCCTGCAAGACTTAGACGGGATGTTTGCCTTCGCGATTTATGATAAAAGTACCCGTGAGGTATTTTGTGCGAGAGACAGATTTGGAGAAAAGCCATTTTTCTATCACCATTCCAAAGACTCTTTCTTTTTTGGATCTGAAATGAAAGCTCTTTGGGCAGCCGGCGTACCGAAGGATCCCGACCCGGAGATGATTTTCAACTATTTGCAATTCAATCTGGTAGAAAATCCTGCTGACCTCGGTCAGACATTTTTTCGCGGTATCAGAAAACTTGCCCCCGGCCATTTTTTGATTTGGAGCAACAATCAGCTGCGAATCAGTCCATATTGGTCAATAGACCACGGCAAAAGAATAGAATCAATCACACTTACGGAGGCCACAGAGAAGTTTAGATCACTTTTCATGGAGTCCGTGTCAAGGAGGCTTCGCTCAGATGTGTTGGTAGGATCCAGCCTGTCCGGTGGGATTGACAGTTCCGTGGTGGTGGGCGTGATGGATCAATTATTGAGAGATCACCCTGAATCGATCCAGAATACCTTTTCAGCTCGATTCAGAGACTATCACAAGGACGAGGGCTACTTTATCCAGCAGGTAAAAGATGCCACTCGAATAAACTCTCACGAGGTATATAGTGAGATCGAGGACTTGGAGACGGTATTGGATGATATTTGCTATCACCAGGAAGAGCCTTTCGGCTCAGCAAGTATCTTGGTGCAGTACCAAGTATATGAGTTGGCCAAAAAACATGGAGTGACCGTACTTCTAGATGGTCAGGGAGCTGATGAGATCTTGGCGGGGTATCATTTTTATTTCTCCACGTATTTTAATGAAATGGGAAAAAGATCAAAATCGATGATGGACAGAGAGTTTTTAGCCTATGAAACACTTCATAGGGAAAACTTGATCAATTCGAAAGTCGCTCCTACAAACTGGAAAATGGGGATAAAGTCAAAGTTTCCAGACTTTTTTAATACACTCAGCCGCACTTTCATCAACTCAAAATTGAAAAATCAAAGTGGAATGGATTCTGATTTTTTCTCAGAGTATAGAAAAAGGACACACAATAAATTCGACTTTGACTTCACCGATCTCAATTCTCACCTTCATTTTTCCACATTCCAGCTGGGGCTGCCGACGCTCTTGCGGTATGCAGATAGAAATTCGATGGCACATAGTCGCGAGGTGAGACTTCCTTTTTTGTCACATGAACTGGTTGAATTTGTTTTTTCGTTACCTTCTGACATGAAAATCCACCAAGGGTGGACTAAGTTTTTGATGAGAAAGGCATTTGAGGATGTATTGCCGACAGAAATAGCCTGGAGAAAGGATAAGATCGGATTTGAACCTCCCCAGAAAAAATGGATGGAAGACCCCAAAACCGTCGAGCAAATCAAAGAAGCACGAAGATTGCTTGGGTCAACGGGAATTCTGAATAAAGAGACCGCATCAAAATCGATAGAAGCTACTCAGGCACATGCGATCGGAGACGGTAGCTGGAATCACCTGATGGTGTCCAAACTTTTTGAGAAATAATGAAAAAAGTACTGATCCTAAGCTATTCTTCTATAAACCGTGATCCGAGGGTTCTTCGGCAGATTCAATTTTTCAAGAAGAATTTCTATGATATCACGCTTTGTGGTATAGACTACGCCGGAGATTTGCCTTTTTACCCCATCAAAAGTAGGAAAACAAATGTGTTTCGGGTGATTAAACTTTTTTTGATGATTTTTCGGCTTAATAGGCTGCGGGAGCGCGAGTTTTTGTTTCACAGCAGTTTGGAGAGTTTGAAAGTTCAAAAACCATTTTTTGATTTATTGGTTGCAAACGACGTTGAAACTTGGCCGTTGGCTGCGGCTTTGAAATCGGAAAAGCCCGAGGCAAAGCTTATCCTCGATGCACACGAGCACTACTCCAAGCATTTCAACGATCGATTGATTTGGAGATGGTTTCACAAGCGTTATATTAACTATGTCTGTGAGCAGTATATCCCCAAAGCGGATAAGTTTATCACCGTATGTGAGGGGATTGCGGTGGACTATGCAAAAGAATACGGGGTTAATCCACATCTCATTCTTAATACACCGGATTTTGAACCTGACTTAACACCGACTCCGGTACAGGAGAAGATCCGGATTATTCACCATGGAATAGCGAACAGGAGCAGAAAAATAGAGAAAATGATCTTTATGATGGATCATCTGGATTCGCGTTTTGAACTTTACGTGATGCTCCTGGAGGGTGATTCAGGTTACCTTGCCGAGCTGAAAGAACTGGCGAAGGATAGAAAAATCGAGTTTTTGGCTCCCGTGCAGACTTCTGAGATTTCGATTTTCATCAACCGATTTGACATTGGCATTTTTATTTTGGAGCCTGTGAACTTTAACTATGCCAATGCACTTCCAAACAAATTTTTTGAATTTATTCAGGCTCGTTTGGCTGTGGCGATAGGGCCGTCTCCAGAGATGAAAAAAATAGTATTGGCTGAGAAAAACGGAGTGGTCACTGATTCATTTGATGAAAAGGAAATGGCCCTTGTCCTGAATGGACTCTCTAGGGAACAGATCCAGCAGCTGAAAGAAAACTCACACCAAATAGCTTGGCGATATTCCAATTTCAAGAATGAAAATGTAATGTTTCAGCTCTTGGAGGACTTAAACCTATTGCAAGTCCATCCCGATATTCAGTCGGTGAATTAATTGGTTTTGAAAAAAATCCTTTTAGTCTCTTTCTATTTCCGCCCCTGCACGCTGACTCCAGCCCAAAGAATCACCTATTGGGCACAAAACTTTTACAAGCTGGGCTATTATCCCATCATTGTGTCCAGAGCATGGACACATGACCTCAAAACGCATCGGGATACCAAAGCCCCTTTGGGGAAAGAGTTGATCATAAAAAAATTTCCTCAGTATGAAGTTCATTATTTGCCTTTCAAACCGGGGATTCTAGACAGAGCCTACCACAAATTCGGTGAGGGAGTTTTTCGTCCACTATTTTTGGTGACTAAGCTTCTGGATGTGTTTTTGGTCAGGTTTACCTTGACATTTACCTCATTCTCAAATTTTCAGCCGTATTTGAGTAAGCTTGTTAAGGAAGAGTCTCCTGCAAAAATGTTGATATCAGGCGAGCCATTTTACCTTTTTAGGCTTGGCTACGTGCTAGGTAGAAAGTATAAGTTGTCCTGGGTGGCGGATTACCGTGACGACTGGACTACCAACGAGCTTCAAATGGATAAGAGCGGCGGGGCGATTCGCCGCATGATTGCCAAGTTGGAATCTAATTATGAAAAAAAGTGGGTAGGCTCCGCCGATGGGATTATTTCAGTTTCAGAACGGTATACCGAGAGGATTGCTGATTTTTTAGGTAAGCCGAGAGTTACCGTTCAAAATGGTTTTGAGGAATCCATCACTGAAATGGACTCTGTGGAATTGGAGCAGGACTTTACTGTAGTTTACAGCGGAGTGCTATATCCATCGCAGGATTTGAGTTTGATCTTAGAAGTGTCGAATCGGTGCTTCCAGTCGGGCAGCCCTTTCCAGCTGATCTTCTTGGGGGCTGGATTTGACCCAAAAGAAAAGGCCAGAATTGAATCACTCGTGCCGAAACATTTGATGCCATGGGTCGAGGTGACGACCCGATTTCCCCGACAGGAAGCGATTCAAAAACTCCGAAAATCCCACGTATTGCTCGGCATAGCCTACGGACAGATGAAGGGAATTCCTTCCTCCAAACTGTATGAATACCTGGCTTTGGGAAAACCGATTCTGCTTTGCCCAAGTGACAAGGATATCATGGAATCCATGGTAATGGAGGCGGGACTCGGCTTTACCGCCAACGACCCGGTTGAGGGTGAACTTCAAATTAAACGACTAAAAGAGTTGTATAAAAGTCCTGGACTGGTTGAAGAAATGAAGCTGAATTCTCAAAGGAACATCGGTAAATTCAGTCGCTTTGAACAAATGAAAAAACTCCTTCCCATTCTTGAAGACTGAGAAAATTGCATTGGAGTTCCTTTTTTCCAAAGGATCTAAAATTGTATTCATTGCTTTGCTTTTTCTGATTTCGGCCACGAAACTGGTCAGTTTTCAGCTGGACAAAGCAATGATGGTTCTTGTGATAGGATTGTTGTTGGTTGAGCATATATTGGCCAAAAAACCACTTGAAGTCCGTTCATTTTTGACTTTGAGTTTGCTCAGTTTTCTTTTTTTTGGGACTTATTTGTTGAATTTACCCGATTCTTCCCTGATCATTTTCTTTCCGATTCTCGGTCTGTTTTTTGTAATACTGGCATCCGATCAAGGCGGCATTCTAGATGCCCTATACTGGGCTCTGATTCTCCATATAGCTGTCGGAATATTTTTTGTTTTCGGCAGTTACCTGTTTGGAATCAATTCGCACGTGCATCCCATGTATGACAAAGGATTGCCTTTCCTGCATGCAGCCAAAGGGCTTACCACTACAGTTCAGACCTATGGCACTTTATTGATTGCATGGTTTTTGATTTTTTATTGGAGAAAATCCCAAGGTCAATTGGGATCGATGGATCGTTTTCTATACGGGATTGCCTTGCTGGGGCTACTACTGACCTTTAACCGCAACACTTTTTTGATATTTTATATTGTGATCGTGTTCAAGCACAGACGGCTATTTTGGCTGAGTATTGTCGGTGCACTGTTGGCTTATGCCTATTTTTTTGAATTTATCAACAAGCTTATTTTCAATCTGAGTACCCTGAGCTCCAGAGCGGATTTGTTGCAGGCTTTTCGGATCGCATTCTTTGAGCAGACGGACTGGTTCGGCTACCTTTTTGGACACGGAAACAACATGGTCGATGATGCAATTGCAAAGGGCACCATTTACTCCACAGGGTATATTGAAAATGGAACTTCAGTCCTGTTATTCACTTTTGGTTTTTTTGGCTATTTGATCTATCTGGTGGCAGTGATCGCATTTTGCGTGGCTTTTTTTCTTCGAAAACAGGCCTTTTACGCAACGATGATGATTTACATTTTCCTCCTGGCACAGCAGTTTACGCATGAATTTTTTTCCACAAGCATTTATTTATTGCTTTTGACCTTTGTGGTGATTTTCCAGTCTTCGAGGCAATTGAAAATTGAAAAAGAAAATCCGATTCTTTCACCTGCTCAATAATTACACGGGCAGCCCCCAGGTGCTGCGGAGTGTGATCGAAATCTGCCTTGAAGAGGGCTATGAGGTAATCCTTCATACCAGCGGCACCCAAGGATTTCTTTCCGGCATTCCAGGCATTAAATATCAACCCAATTATTATCGGCGATCAGAGCACAGACTGATTACGTTGTTCACGTTTTTTTTGAGTCAAATCTTCCTTGGATTCCTTTTGCTCCGACATTGGAGAGAAAAGAGCATGTTTTACGTGAACACGATTTTGCCATTTTCGGTGGTTTTGACAGGGAGATTGCTCGGGAAGCGTGTGATCACGCATGTGCATGAGTATGAACTCAGCCCCAAAATCCTCAATAGTTTTTTGTTTTGGGTGATCCGAAACTTCAGCTCCCAGCTAGTGGTAGTTTCCCGATTTCTCGCCCAAAATCCAAGCCTGGGAGGCAAGGTCGCCACGCTGATTCCAAATGCGGTGACTAAGAAAATCGCCGAAGGTGCGAAACCAGTGGCTTGGCCTGCTGGAAGATTTCAGGTACTTATGCTAGCCTCACTTAGGCCCTACAAAGGCATAGTGGATTTTGTTAAGTTGGCCAATCTGATGCCTGAAGTACAGTTTGTCTTGGTCCTCAGTGATGCCGAGGAAGAGGTGAATGACTGGATGAAGAGTATTGCTTTTCGGGAAAATCTAAAAATCTACCCGGTGCAGGAGGATGTAGTTCCTTTTTATCAATCTTCCCATTTGGTCCTCAATCTGGCCCATCCGGAGCAATGGCTGGAGACATTTGGAATGACGGTGCTGGAAGGGTGCTGTTTTGGCCTGCCGGCTATCGTTCCAACGCAGGGTGGGGTGGTTGACTTGATAGAGCACGGAGTCAACGGCTACCTGGTCGATTATACTGATTTAGATGAATTGGTGCGAAGTATTGATGAATTGTCGAAGAATCAAGGCCTTTGGCAGCGGATGAGCGAGGAAGCCATCAGAAAATCCCAGTGGTTTTCTCGTGATTTGTTCCGGTCTCGAATTCTAAATTTTTTGAAGGAATGAAATTGTTTTTCTTTGGCCTCTTATTGGTGCTTTCCCCTTCAGTTTATGGCCAACAGGCCGCTTTGATTAAATTGGAAAAGCTCTTTGCACCCGAAAAATCTGCCGGTGATTACAAAGCTTGGAAAAATGAATCGGTTGTGATCCCTTTTAGGTTTGAGTCTACAGATGTCCGTGAGGTTGATATCCAGTTTGCAAGCGAAAATCAGAATCTTCGTGTGGAATGGTTCGAGATATTTTCGGTCTGGGCAGATTTTTCAGCGGGTCATTGTGGACAAGCTAAAATGCAGGGGACTTTTGATCGCGCATTGATCCCGGATCGAGCGGTACCTCTGAAAGAGCCCTTGCTTTCAGCCGATTCCATAGTCAAATGGGGTTTGGTAAGAGTTCATATTCCCAGCAAAATAAAGTCGGGGACTCACAATTTCGAACTCAATCTGCGGCAGGGAGGCAAATCAGTCTCCCTCAAAGGAAACATTCAGATAAGAGATCGGGTAGCTACGTCACTTGAGGAGGTAAACTTCAGTTCCGAATTTTGGCAATTTCCGATTAATACAGCCGACTATCACAGGATCAAACCCTGGTCAGAATCTCATTGGGAAAAAATGGATCAGATGTTCATCGCCCTGCGGGGAATCAATCAATATTCCGTGACGGTTCCGCTTTTTTGGGATCTCTATAATACTCGTATCCGGCCAAAGGAGGAAATGTTTGTCCAGATAGTCAAAGAGTCTGGAGGGGAGTATAGCTATGACTTTGAAATTTTTGAAAAATATGTCCAGAAAGCACTGGACAATGGAATTGACAGGCAGATTTCGATTCACAATCTTTTTCCGTGGAATCAGACCTTTTTTTATTTTGACCAGGCCAGTGGAGAAATGAAGTCTGTGAACGCTGCTCCGGGATCTGAAAAGTATCGGGAATTTTATCGCCCGTTGATCCTGGCCGTTTCCGAATTTCTTGAAAAGAAAAACTGGAATGCCAAGACTGTCTGGGCGATTGACGAACGGGACGCCAATCAAACTATGGAGCTGAAAAATTGGATTGATGAAATTGCGCCTGGATCTCAGTTTTCTTTTGCGGGTCGGGTGAGTCCCACTTTGCTCGAAAAAATGGATGAATATGCTCTCCCGCTCAATGTTCTCTTGAGTCAGGAACAGGCTTCGAAGCGACTTCTCAACAATAATCGAACGCTGCTATACACCTCCTGTTTTGAGCAAATCAATCAACCCAATACTTTGTTGACTTCAGACCTCAGGGATATCTATTTCTTGGCACATTTGGCTGATTCCAAAGGATATCAGGGTATTTTACATTGGGCATTTAATCTCTGGTCCAGTCAGATCAAGACCTCTGCAATCTATTCGGATGTTCCATCGGGTGACTCCCATTGGATTTATCCAGACGGTGAACTTTCAGTAAGATATTTGGTACTTCAGGATGCAATTGAAGATGTCGGAAAACTCCAAGTAATTTCAGGCGTGAAAAATCCAACTGCGTTTAGACAGGCCATGAACCGCTATTTTTTAATCAATATCGAGAAAGACAGATTTGAGATGGTAGATACTATGAAAGCCTTTTTGAATGATTAAGAAGAAACTCGCAATTCTGGGAATTGTCGGCGTACCAGCCAACTATGGTGGATTCGAGACACTGGTCGAAAATCTGCTGGATTATTTGCCAAAGTTTTACGATGTGACGGTTTATTGCGAAAGCAAGGCCTACCCTGAGAAACTTTGTTCCTACAAGGGAGCCAAACTGATCTATCTGGATTACAAGGCCAATGGTGCCAGCAGCATTGTCTATGATGCGGTGTCGCTTCTCAAAACCTACAAGAATCAAGATTACATCTTGCTATTGGGCGTCTCGGGGGCTTTTATGGTTCCTTTGATCAGGCCATTTACCAGTGCCAAAGTCATTACCCACATCGATGGGCTAGAGTGGAAGCGTGAGAAATGGGGATTCTTCGCGAAGAAGTTTCTGAAGCTTTCGGAAGCCTTGGCAGTTCGCTTTTCCCACGGAGTGGTGGCGGACAACAAGCATATCCAGGATTATGTCCAAGACCAGTATCGGAGGAGCTCCTTTCTGATTGCCTATGGAGCAAACCACGTGGCGGCCGTCGCGCCCGACCATTATTTCAAAAAGTTTTCCTTTCTAGGCTCCCCCTATGTATTTACCGTTTGCAGGATCGAACCCGAGAATAACGTGGAGATGCAACTCAAGGCATTCAAGGAATGTGAGATCGGAATGCCCTATGTGGTGGTGGGCAACTGGAACGCAAATGACTATGGGATGAAGCTTTATCAAGACTACTCCAAAGTCAAGAATATCATCCTTTATAATCCGATCTATGAGATGGAGGAGCTTAACGTTCTGCGCTCCAATTGCTATTTTTACCTCCATGGCCACAGTGCGGGAGGCACTAATCCCTCCCTGGTGGAGGCGATGTACCTGGGCCTTCCGGTAATCGCCTATGGCGTGAACTATAATAGGGAGACGACCTTTGGCAAGGCGCTTTACTTTGATGGCTTTAAGGACTTAAAGCGATTGTTGTTTCAGATTCGATCTCTGGACAGGGAAGAGATGAGTGAAGCGCTTTTCAAGCTTGCAAAGAAGAACTATTCCTGGAGAGCAATCAATAAGAAATATGTTGCCATGCTGGAGTCGCGTAGATGAGTGGTAGGGCTTTGGTGAAATGCGTGGCGCTCTTGCTAATTGGCATTTACTGGAGCGTGCAGGGATTAGCCCAGACAATACCGACAGGATTCCCAGTGTTGGAAGAGGCTGCCCGAAGGGAAAACCTGCTGGACTTGGGCTACAAAAATTCCTCCTTTGCCCTCAGACCGGTGAGAGTGTCGGAGGGTGCCAAGGTGGATTCGACAAACTCGGTGCCGGACAGGCGAAAACACACGGAATTCTCCGTCCTGCCGCTGCTGAATACGACCGTCATCAATTCCAACCGACCTTTTGGCTGGGGCAACTCGGCCATGCTCAACGGTGCGGGGTGGCAAAATCTCCTTTCCCCGGGAATATTTGCCCGATTGTTCTTTTTGGAAATTCAGTTGCGTCCCGAGTGGGTCGTGAGCCAAAACAAAGCATTTCGGGGTTTTGACGGGAATTTTTCAGATAATATCAATTTTGGCAGGTTTCGCTACTGGAATTTTGGAGACAATCCGGAACACTTTGGAGATCGCTATGACAACTTTCTGACGCCGGGACAGTCTTACGTATCGCTTCATCTTGCGAAAATAGAAGCCGGCATTGGCACTCAAAACATCTGGTGGGGGCCTGGCCAGTTTACCGGTCTTATTTTTTCCAACAATGCAAGGGGTATGCCCCACGCATTTCTGCGAACCTCTGCTCCGATCAATATCGGAATCGGTCACCTGGAGGCGGAGATAGTCGCTGGGAAGGCGGAGGACTCCGGACTGCAGCCCACGCAAAATATGCAGCTTAACGGGCGGTATTTTCTGGATTTTTCGGGAGACTGGAGGTATGTGACTGGTTTTTCGGTCACCTATCAGCCTAGATTTTTGAGAAATTTGTTTGTAGGACTCAACAGGACTTTTCAACAATATGAGGAAGACGTTGAAGACACCTTCACCGGAAGACTCCCTGTATTCGAAGCTTTTCAAAAGAAAAAGTTCTTTGAAGACGGTCATACGGTCAGCTATGACGGAGAAGCCCAAGACCAGCAAGTGTCAGTGTTTTTCAGACTGAAGGTACCCAAGGTAAAGGCAGAGATATATGGGGAATTTGGCAAGCATGACCACGCATACAACTGGCGTGAATTCATCCTCAACCCGGAACATGCCCGTGCCTATTTGCTCGGCTTTACCAAATTGATTTCCCTAGCCAAACCCAAACAATACCTGCAGTTTAGGGGTGAGGTGATCCAACAGTCCGAATCGGTCAACCGCTATGTGAGATATGTACAACTGGGAGTATTGAACACCAGTTGGCACACCCATTATCAGGTCAGAGGCTTTACCAACTATGGAGAGGCGATGGGAGCAGGAATTGGTGTAGGGACCAACGCCCAGATTTTCGAGGTATCCAAGGTGGCCAACCGGCAGAAATATGGCGTACTTTTACAACGTATCGTAAACCACCAGGATTTTTACCACCTGCTGTCTAGTCAAATGCCGGAGAAGCGCCCATGGGTTGATCTTAGTTTTGGACTACTGTGGGATCAGCAATGGAGACGTTTTATTTTGAATAGTACTGCCCAATTTATCCATGCCAGCAACTATCAGTGGAAGTCAGATAGTTCAGGGAGCATTGATTTCCCAAGTGGTGAAAATAAATTCTCGTTTCAGGGGCAGCTATCAGTGATTTTTTTACTAAATAAGTAAGAACGGTTCGTCTATGAATGCAATGATGAATCGATTTTGACGGATGCAATCTGACAAGCTAGGCCAATGCTTCCATCACAAAAAAACAAATATTACAAGATGCATGTGTTCAGTTACTTAAGTTATTCAAGATGAAAGGAATCGTGTTAGCGGGAGGGTCAGGCACCAGACTGTACCCGATCACCAAAGGAACTTCAAAACAACTGCTGTCGGTCTATGACAAACCGATGGTCTATTATCCGATATCCGTATTGATGCTGGCTGGTATCAGGGAAATCCTGATTATATCAACGCCAGACGATTTGCCTAACTTTAAGAAGCTTCTGGGAGACGGTAGTGAATTGGGCTTGAGTTTCAGCTATGCTGAGCAGCCGAGTCCTGATGGACTGGCTCAGGCGTTCATCATCGGGGAAGAATTCATCGGCGAGGATTCGGTTTGTTTGGTGTTGGGCGACAATATCTTTTACGGGCATGGCTTCACAGAACTTCTCAAAAGATCTCTGAAAAATGTGAAAGAGGAAGGTAAAGCGACCATTTTCGGCTATTACGTCAACGACCCCGAGCGCTATGGCGTCGCGGAATTTGACCACGATGGTACAGTGATTTCCATCGAGGAAAAGCCAAAGGAGCCGAAAAGCAACTACGCGGTCGTGGGACTGTATTTTTATCCCAATTCAGTCAAAGAAATAGCCAAAACCATCAAGCCAAGCCAAAGGGGAGAATTGGAAATCACCACGGTGAATCAAGTCTATCTGGAATCAAAAGATTTGATGGTCGAGCTCCTGGGAAGAGGCTACGCTTGGCTGGACACAGGAACCCACGAATCAATGTTGGAAGCTTCCAACTTCATCCATACCATCGAAAAGCGGCAGGGTTTGAAAGTTGCCTGTTTAGAAGAGATCGCATTCGAACTTGGGTACATTAACGGGGATCAGTTGCTGGCTCTCGCTGAGCCACTAAAAAAGAACGAATACGGGCAGTATCTGATTAAAAAAGTAGAGCAAAAGAGACGATGAAATTCAACGGATCGAACGGGGCCCCTCTGTGATCGGGGATAAGTCGGCTGTTTATTTACTATTATATACAGCTTCATGAAATGCTTCACTTTGACGATTCTGTACTGGGGATCAAAAGAATCATGAATTTTGATCGACTGGAGCTGTCTGATAGATGCAGAGAACGCTCCCTTCTAAAAGATTAAACCGTTCACAATAACCACCAAATAATATGCTTAAAGTTTTGGTCACAGGGTCGCGGGGACAGCTTGGTTCTGAAATCAGACAGCTCTCGTCCAACTATTCTTTCGAATTTGTTTTTACCGGTGTTGCTGATTTGGATATCACGGATAGAGCCGCGGTATGGAGATTTTTTAAATCCAACGAAATCGATGCAGTAATCAATTGTGCAGCCTATACTGCCGTCGATCGCGCGGAAACGGAAACCGAACGTGCGGATCAGGTGAATCACTTGGCTGCAAAGTATTTGGCGGAAGCAGCTAAGGAATTCAGGGTGAAGTTTATCCATGTATCGACCGACTATGTGTTCGATGGAGATTCGTTCCGGCCGTATGCAGAGGATTCAATCCCAAACCCAAAAAGTGTCTATGGAGTGTCCAAGTTGGCAGGAGAGGAGGAACTACTTTCACTGACTCTCCCCAATTCGATCATAATCAGGACCTCATGGGTGTACAGTACTTTTGGAAATAATTTTGTAAAGACCATGCGTAGGCTCGCGGGGGATAGACCTAGTATCAACGTGGTGATGGATCAAATAGGAACGCCTACCTATGCCCGTGACCTTGCGGCATGTATCTTGGAGATCTTGCCCAAGCTTGAAAATTCCAAAACCGAGCTATACCATTTTTCCAATGAGGGGGTTTGCTCCTGGTACGACTTCGCCGTGGCGATCATGGAATTGAGCCGACTCGAATGTAAAATAATTCCCATTCCATCAAGCGAATACCCAACTCCCGTAAAAAGACCTTTCTATTCGGTGCTGGACAAATCCAAGATCAAAGCTGACTTTGGTGTGCACGTAAATTATTGGAGAGATTCTCTTAAACAATGCATTCAGCAATTAGGCTGAGTCGACGATTTTTAAAATTTCCTTGTTGCTATACTTTGATGTCAGCCACTTTTGAATGAATCCAAATTCACCCCGCCTTTGAGGTCGCAATTTTTTCAGATTTCCCTCGGTATCGCGCCTTTGATCTGAGCCATTGGATATTCAGGCTCATTGACGTTCATTCTCCAATCTCCTAAAAGTACATTTGTTTTAAGCACAATTCTATTACTTTTGCCACTTGAAATAAAGTGAGCAAATAAAGTACTCATTTCACCTTTATCTGCTTCTTGGTTTAAGTAGCCTGATTTTGAACTTGATAGAGGAGGGAACTGAGTTCCTGGTCAACTGACCAAAGATTTTTCTTAGCTCTGGTTGAATAGGAAGCTAAGTCATTTGTGTGACCGAACGGGCGAAGCTTTAGGAGTTTTATTCATTTTGAAACTAAAATTTGATATTCAGTTATGTTGACTTCAGTTCACGACAGTAAGATTGCAATCATCGGACTTGGATATGTCGGACTTCCCTTGGCGGTTGAGTTTGGCAAGAAATTTCCGGTCATTGGATTTGATATTGACCAAAAGCGCATCGCAGATTTGTGTGCAGGAAAGGACCACACCCTGGAAGTGGAGGATGAATTGCTCCAGTCCGTAGTTTCGACCAAAGCACCGGGAAAAGGAGAAGTGGGTCTTTTTCCGTCTTTCGATTCGGATTCACTTTCTGATTGCCAAGTATATATTGTCACTGTTCCGACTCCGACGGACAAACACAACCGTCCGGTATTGACTCCGATGTTGAAAGCCTCGGAAAACATCGGGAAGTATCTCAAAAGGGGCGATGTCGTCATTTATGAATCGACCGTTTATCCCGGAGTTACGGAGGATGAGTGTGTGCCGGTGCTGGAGCGTGTATCGGGATTAAAGTTCAACGAGGATTTCTTTGCAGGCTATTCCCCAGAGCGGATCAATCCGGGTGACAAGGAACACACTGTTTCAAAAATTCTGAAAGTAACATCCGGAAGTACTCCCGAAGTAGCAGAGTACGTCGATCAACTCTACCGGCAGGTGATCACGGCCGGCACTCACAAGGCTTCGTCAATCAAAGTCGCTGAAGCGGCAAAAGTGATCGAAAACTCGCAGCGTGATATCAATATTGCATTTGTAAATGAACTTTCGAAAATCTTCAACCTATTGGGCATAGATACCCATGAGGTGCTGGAGGCTGCGGGTACCAAATGGAACTTCCTTAAATTCAAGCCCGGCTTGGTGGGAGGGCATTGCATCGGGGTTGACCCGTTTTATCTGGCACAAAAAGCCCAAGAAGTAGGGTATCATCCGGAAATCATCCTTGCTGGCCGCCGTCTAAACGACAGCATGGGCAAGCACGTGGCAACTGAGGTGATTAAATTGATGATGCGCAAAGATCTCAAAGTGATCGACTCCAGAGTTTTGATCCTTGGATTTACCTTTAAAGAAGATTGCCCAGATGTCAGAAATACCAGAGTCATTGATATTTACAATGAATTGAAGTCATTTGACATGGACGTGGAGGTGTATGATCCTTGGGCAAATCCAGCCGAAGTGAAGCACGAGTATGGAATTGACATCATTTCCGGAGACCAGGCTCCCGTTTTGGGTGACTATTCCGCGGTTATTTTGGCGGTATCCCACAAGCAATTCGACAAGTTGTCGATCATGAAGTCATCCAGCCAGGTGGTGTATGACGTAAAGGGATTTTTGGACAAAACAGTTGTCGATGCCAGATTGTAGGCAAGGGGTGGAAAGACACCCACATTGGCGAATATCCCATAAGAAAAATTAAAAAACGATGAAGAAAATAGGATTTGTTTTTCTGTTGGCACTAACGTCCTGCATTTCAAACAAAAAATTGATCTATCTCCAAGATCAAGGAGCACAGACGGATCCCGGACACCAAGTGTATGAAAGGGTTCCCTATCGCTACGAAGAATATGTGCTCCAGAAATTCGACATCGTGGACATCGAAATTAAGACCTCGATCCCAGAATTGAACGCACTGTTTGACGTCTCGAAGAGCAGCTCAGGCAGTATGAATATGGTGGGGGGAAGTGAAGGCGGCGGAGATGTTTTTTTCATGAACGGGTATACCATTGATGAAGACGGCAATGTAGAGCTACCGTTGATGGGCAAAGTAGAACTCCACGGATTGACGGCTGAAGCGGGCAAGGAGAAGATCGAAAATGAGCTGGTCAAATTTGTCAACGAAGGCAACTTTTTTGTCAGAGTGAGATTGGGAGGGATACGTTTCAGTGCGCTGGGCGAATTCAACAACCCTGGCAAGTTGACCATTCTCCAAAGTAGGGCGACCATTTTTGAGGCAATTGCTGCGGCAAATGATTTGAGCATTATGGCTAAGCGTGACGAGATAGTTCTGGTGAGGCAGTATCCTGACGGATCACAGATTCACCGAATCAACCTGAACGACAAAAACCTGTTGGCCTCAGACTACTATTTTATCAAACCCAACGACGTGCTCTATGCCGAGCCATACAAAGTCCGGGAATTTGGAAATACTACAAACTTTGTTCAGACGCTGACACTCCTCTCCACCATGATTACAGCTGTGGCACTGGTTCTCACCCTAGTCAACGACAACTAATATGAATTTTGACCAAAATGACGACGAGTTCGTCCAGTCAGGGGAATCTTCCTTTGACTTAAAAGCATTCGTAGGAAAGTTACTTAGGGTTTGGCCATGGTTTATCGTATCTGTGGGTGTCTCTTTAGCGATCGGCTTCTACCTTTCCAAAACCACCGAGCCACTTTATAGAGTCAGTTCTAAGTTTTTCATCAAAGAAAAAGAGTCTGCCCTAGCACTTTTTGAAAACCCAGCCATCACGGACGTGGGGAATCTGGGACTTCAGAATGAAACCATTATCCTCAAGTCCAAACCCGTAGCTGCCTTGGCAATAAGCCAGTTGGATTTTGACGTGGAGTATTTCGTGGAGGGAACCTTTATCGATCAGGAAATCTACAAGAATACCCCTGTGCTGATTTCGGTTGATTGGACTGATTCACAGATTATCAATGGACTGGTTACGCTGACTTGGGAAGACAACGAACAATTTACCTTGGCGTTTGAAGGCCAGGGATACACCCAATACCTTTCTGACGGCTCCTACGTTGCGATGAGGAAAATGCCGGAAAAGCAGGTTTACAATTTTGGGGAATGGATTGGCAACGGGCAGTTCCATATCAAGGTAGACAAGATAGATCCTGACCCATCTGGATCAATCATGTATAAGCTGCGGGATCACAAGTCGCTCGCGAGGATTTATTCCAGTCTTCTCTTTGTGGAGCCGGTTGATAAAAATTCATCCATTGTTGAGCTGGGCATCAATACTCCAAACGTCGCGAAGGGTGAGGACTACCTTAATTCGTTGATGGGATCCTATCTGAAAAGGGAATTAGATGACAAAAATGAAGTCTACACCAATACGATCAACTTTATTGACAATCAGGTATCGGGAGTGGAAGATTCACTCAGCTATTTTGAACGAGAGCTGGAAGATTTCAGGTCTAAAAATCGAATATATGATCTCAGCACTGAGGGTTCAGCGGTTTTTGAAAAATTGTCGGGACTGGAGACACAGCTGAGGAGTGAGGAGTTTAAGCGGTCCTACTACCAGAGTTTGAGAGACTATCTTCTTCAGGGAAACTACAAAGAGCTGGTGGTCCCTTCCGGAATCGGAATAGACGATCCGATCTTGAATGCGCTTATAGAAAACCTGCTGGCATTGCAAGTAGACAAGTCCAGGGCGTTGGCAACTCAAACAGAGATGTCTCCGGCTGTAAAGGAAGTCAATCGTAAGATCGAAGACGCAAACAAAAGCATCCGTGAGATCCTGAAAAACGTGGATGCAAATTCCGCTAGGGTAATTCAAGACCTGGAGACACAGATCAGGGAGATTGACGTTTCCTTCAGAGCCTTGCCGCAAACCGAGCAGAGCTTGATCAGGATTGAGCGGCAGTTTAAGTTGAACGAGGATCTTTACACATTCTTGATGGAAAAGCGGGCTGAGGCGGCGATTACCAAAGCTTCCAATGCAGCGAGCAATAAAATCATCGAGCCCGCTGAGGGGGGGATGATGATCAGGCCCCAGCCTCTGAGAAACTATTTGGCATCGTTTGTATTAGGCGTGTTGGTCCCGGTTTTGTTTTTGTTTTTAAAGGAGTTTTTCAGGACCAAAATAGAAGATGTCAAATATCTGGAAAGCCGCCTGAAGATGCCTATCCTGTCTACCATTTTGTATAATCGGACCGATGATAATCTGGTGGTATTGAAACACGGAAAATCGGGACTCTCGGAGGGTTTTCGATCCATGAGGGCCAACCTGAAGTTTGCCGTGCCAAACGAAGAGCAAATAGCCATCATGGTGACTTCGACCATTTCCGGGGAAGGCAAGACGTTTTGCGCGATCAATCTAGCCTCGGTGTATTCACTTACCGGAAAGAGAACCATACTGGTAGGCTGCGATATGCGTAAACCGAAGATTTTTCCGGATTTTTCAATCCCCAATGAGCAAGGGCTTTCTACCTACCTCAGCGGTCAGGAGAGGGACTGGAGAAAGGTGGTGGCGGGATCCGGCTATGAAAATTTTGACATCCTGGTCTCAGGTCCGATTCCGCCAAATCCTGCAGAGCTGTTGTTTAACGAGCGCTTCAATACCCTTATGAGCGAGCTGAAGCAAAACTATGACGTGATCATTTTGGACACTCCGCCGGTTGGTCTGGTCAGCGAAACCCTGGATCTGTTGTCTAAAGTGGATGTGACGGTTTTTGTGTTCAGACAGAATTACTCGCAAAGATCATTTATAGATGGCATCAACGGATTGAAAGCCAGTAAGGGTATTAAAAATATCTATTCCGTCTTTAATGGTGTTGACGGGAAAAAAGTGACCTATGGCTATGGGTATACCTACGGGTATGGCTATGGATACTATGAAGACGACAAAAAGTAAACAATTAAAGGGGATGAAAATGCCTTTTATCATAGCTGAAGTTGCGCAAGCTCACGAGGGAAGCCTCGGGATTGCCCACTCCTACATAGACGCTTTGGCAAAAACTGGGGTGGATGCGGTGAAATTTCAGACCCACATAGCTGAGGCGGAGAGCAGTGGCTTCGAGCAGTTCCGGGTTAAGTTCAGCTATGAGGACCAGACTCGCTTTGACTACTGGAAGCGTATGGAGTTTTCTCCACAGCAATGGTTGGAGTTAAAGAAGCACTGCGATGAAGCCGGTGTTGAATTCATTTCTTCCCCTTTCAGTTGTGAAGCTATTGACCTGCTAGAGGAGATTGGAGTAAAACGCTACAAAGTCGGCTCTGGTGAGATCTCCAACCATCTTCTTTTGGAAAAGTTGGGTAATACCGGTAAACCCGTGATTTTGTCTTCTGGCATGAGCGACTATGCTGAATTGACAGAGGCGTTGGATTTTTTGAAGGGATTTGGTGCGGAAGTTTCCCTCTTGCAGTGTACTACGGCCTATCCAACTCTTCCTCCGCAATGGGGATTGTTGGAGGTCCCTAAACTGAAAGAACGCTTTCGGGTTCCCATTGGTTATTCGGATCACTCAGGAAGAATAGAATCCAGTTTGGCTGCTTACACGCTTGGGGCGTCGATTTTGGAGTTTCATGCAGTGTTTGACAAAAGGATGTTCGGACCCGATGCCAAGGCTTCGTTGGAGATAGACCAAGTGACCGAGCTGGTCACTTCCATTCGAAACCTCCAGGTCGCATTTGCTTCCCCTCATTCCAAAGATGATGTCTCCGGGTTTGCCACAATGAAGACTATGTTCGGAAAATCTTTGGCGGTGAATAAAGACCTACCGGTAGGACATAAAGTTCAAGTGGAGGATTTGGAGTCGAAGAAACCTGGAGATCGGGGGATTTCCGCTAAGCTGTTTCAAACCGTGCTCGGCAAAGAGCTAAGAAAGGCTAAAACCAAATGGGACTTTTTGGAAGAATCGGATTTTTGAGTTCTTTCCTGACCAATTAGATATGAAAAGGAAAATAGCGGTAGTAATCACTGCCAGGCCAAGCTATAGCCGGATCAAGACGGCTCTTTACGCTATAAAAAGCCATCCTGAACTGGAGCTCCAGATTATTGTGGCTGCTTCAGCGCTGTTGGAGCGCTATGGATCTGCGGTCAACTACATTGAACAGGATGGCTTTGAGATAGCAGCTAGGGTGTTTAACGTTCTGGAAGGAGAAAATCTTACCGCTGCGGCCAAGACCACCGGAATTGGTATTCTGGAATTGAGCACTGTTTTTGACAACTTGAAGCCAGACGTGGTGGTAACTATTGCTGATCGTTTCGAGACTATGGCTACTGCCATTTCGGCTACCTATATGAATATTCCCTTGGTACATATCCAGGGCGGAGAAGTCACCGGCAATATCGACGAAAAAGTCAGGCATTCTATCACCAAGCTGGCAGACTACCATTTCGTGGCTTCCAAGGATGCCTTTGACCGAGTTCTCAAGTTGGGAGAGTCAGAGGAGTGTGTTTTCAATACAGGATGTCCATCCATAGATCTTGCGCAGATGGTATTGGATGATCCGATTCTGGATTTTGACCCTTATCAAAAATACGGGGGTGTTGGTTTTAGCCCAGATTTGAGTAAGGGATATTTGGTGGTAATGCAACATCCGGTCACCACAGAATATACCCAGTCCCGAAGTCACATCAACGAGACTTTACAGGCAGTCAATGGGATCGATTTACCTGTGTTGTGGTTTTGGCCCAATGTGGATGCTGGTGCCGATGGGACTTCGGCCGGAATTAGGGCCTTCAGGGAAAAAAACAAACCCGAGCAAATCCATTTTTTCAAAAACATGGAGGGAAGGGATTTTCTGAAAATCCTCTTGGCTTCCAAATGCCTGATAGGAAACTCCAGCGTCGGAATCAGAGAATGTTCCTTTTTGGGCGTGCCTGTCATCAACATCGGGACAAGACAAAATAAGCGGGAACGCGGCCACAATATCATCGACGTGGGCTATGATCGCACCGAGATTTCCCTGGCAATCGATTTTTGGCTGTCCAATCCACGCCCGGCGCAGTCCCATGTCTATGGGGGAGGAAAAGCAGGAGAAGAAATTGCCGATCTGCTCAGTAGGATTGAGTTGAAATTCTCAAAAACTATTTCCTATTGATGCTGATAGCGGTCAATTTTCATTACATCCGGGAAAAATCTAACTATCCTTTTTCGGCTATTCACGGCCTGAGCGCCGCTCAGTTTAAGAATCAGATCGAGCGCTTGGGCAAAGAAGGCGTTTTTGTGTCGCAGAATGACATCTGCCGGTTTTTGGCCGATGAGACAGAACTTCCAGAGCGTAGCATACTAGTCACTTTTGATGATGGATTGAGGGAACAATATGAGGTGGCCTATCCCATCTTGCAGGAGCTTGGGGTTCCTGCAGTTTTTTATGTCAATCCCCTTAACATTCAAGAGGGAAAAATTTCTAACGTTCACCAAGTTCACCTGCTTCGATCATTTGTGTCCACGGCGGATATGCTGGCTGGACTGGGCAAGCTCGATCTTCCACTACAACTGAGGGATGAGGAACAGAAGCTGGCAATAGCCCACTACAATTACGACTCCGATGAGGACGCGGTGTTGAAATACATCCTGAATTTCAAGATGGATTTCCATACCAAAGACGCAGTGGTCAACCGTCTATTTGAAGAGACCTTCACGGCAGAGGAGGCAAAGGGGTTTCACGAAAGCTTCTACATGACAGAGGAAATGCTCAGGGTTTTGGGGCAGGACGGTTGCCTAGGCTCCCATACCTACAGCCATCAGCCTTTGGGCCTTTTGTCTCCAGAGGAATTGGACTCTGAGTTTGCAAAGTCTCAAGCCTTCTTTGAATCCAGAGGCTTGGTGATGCCTCGCACCGTGAGCTATCCCTACGGCAGCAGGGCCAGCTGTGCACAGCCTGTTTTGGATACTGCGAGGAAATTCAATTTTGAATTTGGCTTTACCATGGAGCGTGCCGGAAATAGCCATATCCGTGAAAACGCTTTGAACTTGGCGCGGTTCGATTGCAATGATGTAATCGGCGGGAAGTCCAATCTGTTTGAGGTCGGACGGATGTTTGATCAGATTCCGACAGCCACATGGGAGTTCTCGGGCTGTAATACCTAGTACCATTAGAAGGGACTTAGGCCCATTTGTTGTTTTGATTTAGTTTGAAAATACTCGGAATCATACCTGCCCGCAGCGGCTCAAAAGGCATACCTGGTAAAAATATCAAGTTGCTCAATGGCCTCCCGCTGATCGGGTACGTGGCTCGCGATGCCAAAGATGCCCATCTCCTGGACTCGGTAATCATAAGCACGGACAGCAGGGAAATCGGGGAGATTGCTGAAGGATTCGGGATTGCTTTCCCTTTTTTGAGGCCCAGCGAAATCTCGGGGGACAAATCGCCTTCTATAGATTTCGTAAAGCACGCCATCCTGAAGATGGCTGAGCGCGGGCACCACTATGATGCGATTTGCCTCCTTCAGCCTACTAGTCCATTTAAACCGAAAGGTTTCATAGACTCTTGTGTACGTCAATTTACCGAAGGGGGCTATGATTCGTTGGTATCCGTATTGGAGGTTCCTCACGAATTTAATCCCCATTGGGTGTTTGAGGAGTCCACCGATGGCTCGCTCAAGATCGCAACCGGGGAAGGACAATTGATCCCGAGACGTCAGGAGCTACCCAAGGCTTTCTACCGGGATGGTTCGGTTTATTTGGCCAAATCAAATTTGATTTTAAAAGAAAGCAGACTGGTAGGGGGGAAGCTTGGTTATGTTCTTTCCGACGAGTCCTATTATTGCAATTTGGATACCATGAAGGATTGGCAACAGGCTGAGGAAAGGGTGAAGAGATTTTAGTATGTGTGGTATCTCGGGAATAGTTGGCCAAAAATATGACTATGCTGCCCAAGTAGGGCGTATGGTGCTGGCGCAAAGCCATCGGGGACCCGATGCCCATGCGGTTTTTAGCGAAAACCAGATCAGCTTGGGGCATAATCGCCTCTCTATCATTGACTTGAATGAATCGGCTAATCAACCCTTCCACAGTGCTTGCGGAAGGTATGTCATGGTTTTCAACGGCGAAGTCTATAACTATCAAGAGCTAAAAGCTCGGCTGTTTGGTTACAATTTCAGGACGAGTTCCGATACCGAAGTTTTGGTTGCACTTTTTGCTAAGTATGGACCTCCTATGCTTGAATGGCTGAATGGGATGTTTGCTTTTGCCATTTGGGATAAGGAAGAGCGCCAGCTGTTTTGCTCGAGGGATCGCTTTGGAGTAAAGCCTTTTTACTATGCGGTTCAAGATGACTGTTTTTTCTTTGCCAGTGAGGTAAAGTCCATCCATGTAGCGGGTGTGGAAAAGCAAATTAACCGATCAGTACTTTCGGATTATATAACCAACGGTTCCTTCGGAATGCCGGACGAGAGTTTTTGGAAAGGCGTGCAGCAACTGCCAGGAGGATTTACGCTGACCTACACCTTGTCTACCAACAGGGTGGAAATCAAGCCCTACTATGATTTTGTCAACCGTGTCCAAGAGATAGAACCGCTCCAGTCCGAAGAGCGACTGAGAGACACCTACTATCCTTTGCTATATGATGCCGTATCACTCCGCTTTGTGGCGGATGTGCCTGTCGGATTTAACCTCAGCGGGGGACTGGACTCCTCTTTGCTGCTGGCCTTTGTGAATGCAACTAATCCGGAGATGGGTGAGCAAATCGAGGCGTTTACTTTTTACACTGGCGACCCAAACTACGACGAGCTCCCTTGGGTAGAGTTGCTTCTGGAGCAGGAAAAAAACCCGCTAAACCGGGTGAAGCTTACCGTGGACGAGCTTCCGATGCTCGCAGAGCAGGTGGCGATCTTCCAAGATGAGCCTTTCGGTGGATTTCCGACAATCGCTTATTCCAAAATATTCCATCACGCAAGAGAAAAGGGAATAAAAGTCTTGCTGGATGGTCAAGGGATGGACGAAGCTTGGGCGGGATATGACTATTACCGATCTCTTTCGACTCAAAGTCTGGTGCAGGGCACGAAAAGCCCACTCACCCGCCCGGCTGTGTTTGAGGCCGATTTTCTTGGTACCAGCCACAGTGCGGCCTATCCCAAACCTTTTGAATCGGAGCTGCTCAATCTGCAATACCGGGATATTTTTTATACCAAGATACCGCGTGCACTCCGCTTCAATGACCGGGTTAGCATGCAGCATTCCGTGGAGTTGCGGGAGCCCTTTCTGGATTACCGATTGGTGGAGTTTGCATTTGCCCAAGAGGAAAAATGGAAGATTCACGACCACACCGGGAAATGGTTCCTTCGGCGATTTGCCGAGAAGACCGTTCCAAAACAGCTTTCTCTAGCTCCAAAGCGCCCGCTGCAGACTCCGCAGAGAGAATGGCTCAGAGGGGAATTGAAGGACTGGGCAGATGCGCATATCCAGCAGTTGGCACAGCGAGATTTTGTTTGTAGCAGGGAGTTGTTTAAGGAATGGGAGTCCTACCAGAAAGGGAACTCAGATAACAGTTTCTATGTGTGGCAGTGGATCAATCTCAATATCATTTTGAATACGAATAAATAAAATGGAATCAAGCGATACTTCCCGGGAATGGGATTTGGTGATTGAGAGCAAGAGCTCTCTGTTTGACCTAAAGATCTATGATCTTTGGCGATACCGGGATTTGCTGCGGATGTTTGTGAAAAGGGATTTCGTCAGCTTCTACAAGCAGACGATCTTGGGTCCGCTGTGGTTTTTTATCCAGCCGATTTTCACGACACTGGTTTATGTGTTTGTGTTTGGGAATTTGGCGGGAATCTCCACCGACGGTTTGCCGCAGTTTCTGTTTTATCTGTCGGGTATCACGGCGTGGAACTATTTTGCGGACTGTATTACCAAGACCAGTACCGTCTTTAAGGACAATGCGAATATCTTCGGGAAGGTGTACTTTCCCCGTTTGATTTTGCCATTGAGCATCGTGGTCAGCAATTTGGTACGCTTTGGAGTCCAGCTGATCCTGTTCTTTTCGATGATGGTCTATTTTTATCTGGATGGAGCCAACATCCGCATCACCTATGTGGCATTGCTGTTTCCTGTATTGGTATTGCTGATGGCCTTTCTGGGCCTTGGGATAGGTTTGATCATCACTGCGATGACCACCAAATACCGAGATCTTTCTTTTCTGGTTACGTTTGGAGTCCAGCTCCTGATGTATGCAACCACGGTGATCTATCCATTGAGCTCTGCTCCTGAGCAATACAGGGGACTTATAGAAATGAATCCCATGACACCGATTATTGAGTCTTTCCGGTACGCCTTTCTGGGAGCGGGGGAATTTAGCTGGAACAATCTGCTCTATACCGCCTTGTTCACATTGGTAACGTTTGTTCTTGGCCTGGTGATCTTCAACAAAACCGAACGAACCTTCGTCGACACGATTTGACAATGAGCAAAACAGCTATAAAAGTAGAAAACCTGTCCAAAATCTATCGCCTCGGCGAAATTGGAACGGGTACTGTCAGCCGTGATTTGGAGAGGTGGTTTAGGATGAACGTACTAAACCAAGAGGACCCTTTTCTCCAGATCGGCCAGACCAATGACCGCGCGACCAAAGGAGATTCGAACGTCGTGTATAGCCTTCAGGACTTGAATTTTGACATTGAGGCCGGGGATGCTTTTGGTATTATAGGCAAGAATGGGGCGGGCAAGAGCACCCTGCTGAAAATCCTTTCGCGGGTGACCGCTCCAAGCGTAGGAAGCGTAAAAGTCAAGGGCCGGGTGGCAAGCCTCCTGGAAGTCGGTACCGGCTTTCATCCTGAACTCACGGGCAAGGAGAATATCTACCTCAATGGAGCCATTCTTGGAATGACCAAAAGAGAAATTACCCGTAAGCTGGATGAAATCATTGATTTCAGCGGAGTGGAGCGATACGTGGATACCCCAGTCAAGAGGTATTCCAGCGGCATGTATGTACGGCTGGCCTTTGCCGTTGCGGCGCACTTGGAGAGCGAGATTTTGATAGTGGACGAAGTGCTCGCGGTTGGTGATGCGGAATTTCAGCGGAAATGTCTCGGCAAAATGGGGGAGGTGAGTAAAAACGAGGGTCGGACCATCCTGTTTGTGAGCCACAATATGAATGCGGTAAACAACCTCTGTAAAAAAGGAATCGTGTTGGCAAACGGTACCCTCGTGCATCAGGGTAGTGCGGAGAGCTCTGTCCATTACTATCTCAACAACAGCCAAAACAGCCTAGGGGCAGACCTGAACCACAAGGAAATCAAGATCACTTCCCTGATCATCAATTCCCGATTTGGCGACGTCAACACGGTCGAGGCCTTTGAGCGCTTCCAGCTGAGCATAGAGTTTGAAATTGAAAAAGGAGAGATGCAGGATCTCTATTTAGGCGTCTTTTTCAAAGATGCCTATGGGTCCAGAATCAGCTCGATATCCAACTGGCTCAACTCCCAGGACTTCAAAGCTGCAAAGAAAAACAAAATAACCATTGACCTCACCCATGGTGTCTCTTTTAGGGAGGGCAATTATTCGGTGGACTTGGAGTTTTTTATCCCAAACAAGGTGTTTTTCGAAAATGCATTGAACTTCGAGGTAATCAATTCCTCCACCACCGGGTACAAGAAGGAATTTAAAAGCGAGTATGGGAACGTCTACCTTCCCAACGTGATCACCCACGAGGTATGAGGATCCTCTTTTTCTCCTCAGTCTGTAAAAGCCTGGAGATCTTCCAAATCGCGGCCGAAAGCTACTTGAAACTCAATAGGCAAGGTTTTGAAATCGACTATTTATTTGTCGATGACAATAAGGATCAGCGTACGAGGGATTATTTGGCAGAGCTGGTGGCCAGTCGTGAAGATGTGGCCTATTTGGACTTCCGGGTGGAAACCAAAACAGAATACAACAACCACGATTGGGACAGTAAAAAGATCGATCGAATCATAGCGATCAAAAACGCCGCGATCAGAGAAGCCATCTTCAAGGAATACGACTACCTGTTTTTGGTAGACTCAGATTTGGTGCTGCATCCAGACACATTGATCGGTCTGCTGGACTCCAACAGAGACTTCGTCTTCAATATTTTCTGGACTAAATTTCGGGAGGACGCTCCCTATACCGCAAACGCCTGGGATTTTCACTCATGGGGATACCGTGATGAGCATTCCTACTATAGGCTCAAAGAGCCGGGAGTGCATTTGGTAGGAGGCGGTGGAGCGTGTACCCTTCTCTCTTTGGAGCTGTTGCGCAGGGGATTGAACTTTGACAGGCTGTTAAGTCTGCACTATCAAGGGGAGGATCGGCATTTTTGCACCCGGGCTCAAGCTCTTGGCTATGGAGTGTACGTAGACTCGAGATTGCCTGCCTATCACATATTCCATGATGGAATGGCACAGGAGGCCACGGATTGGTACCGAGCCGGAGCTTCGCCGCGTTTTTTTGACCAATGGCTGGATGAGGCCTGGGCTTTCCAGGTAAAGGAATTGTTTCATCCCGAAGACGGACCAGTGAAGAAGGTGAAGAAATTCCTATTGGAAGTACGCAAATCCTTTAGCAAATACTTTGGCACCTGAGGTGCAAGATTGGATATTATGTTGTTGTTAGTTCATGATGGGAGACAAGTGGTCAGCATTCTTCGGGGAATACAACAATTGGATGTTCCCAAAGGCTCCGTATTGTCCTGCCTACTACATTTGGCGGATAGCTACCCGGACGACCAAGTCGTTTGGTGTCGTCATGAATACCAGGAATACATCGACTTGGCTTATATCGAAAGCCATTTGGAAGAGGGAATGCTTTGGTCCTATGAGGCTGGAAAGGGTTTTCCCTTGGGAAAATATGCAGGCTATCTCGATCCTTCTCCTTTTGTCAAGGTAAAGGCAGGCGTAAAATTTCCGACTTGGCAGATGAGTTCCATCGTCGGAGCCATTTGCTCCAACACCTTGGCAAAATGCAGAGGAATCCTGCCCGAGTCAAGTGATCTAGATATTTTTCTGAATTTGCTAGCAAGGCGTTATATGCCAGCCGGCCTTTTTTGCTATTCCAACCCGCTTCTGCTCAAAACTGGAACCCGTCCGTCCTTGCCCTTGAAAAACTATGGGCTTCGCTTTGGCTCCCTGTTTCAATTTTCAAAACAAGACAGAGGTTCTGCGGGTGTAGTGCTGTTGTTTTTCTGTCTTCTTTTTTTCGAGAAAAAACTTGCACTGTTTCCGCTATTGCGTTCGATACGTCACCGGAGACTTCCTAAGCCCGGGACGATCAGAGCAGAAATAAAACAAGAGGAGATGGAGCTGCCCTCTATAGACGTCATCGTGCCTACCATCGGAAGAAAGCAGTATCTGTACGATGTCCTGAGAGATCTCAACCGACAAACCCACCTGCCTAAGCGGGTAATCATCGTGGAGCAGAATCCAGCTCCAGAGAGTAGTTCCGAACTGGAGGAGATTGTCTTGGAGAAATGGAAGTTTGAGGTTGTTCACGAGTTTATCCACCAGATGGGAGCTTGCAATGCCCGAAACCTCGCCTTGTCACATGTATCCGGTGATTGGGTGTTTTTGAACGACGATGACAACCAGATCTCACCGAGTACCATCGAGAATGCCCTGAAGTATGCTTTGGCACTGAAAGTGGACTGCGTCGTGACGGCCTATCCCCAGCCCCACGAAACAAGTCCCTTTACCTCGATCCATCAATCCGCAATCTTCGGCTCGGGCAACGCATTCTTGAAATCCAGGTTGCTGGCCGAAGTAAAGTTTGACATGCGCTATGAATTTGGATACGGAGAAGATACAGACTTTGGCATGCAGCTCAGAAATGCAGGCGCGGATGTGATCATGGTTCCATACGTCAAGATCATCCATCTGAAGGCCCCTTTTGGGGGATTCAGAGTCACCCCGGAGTATTTATGGAGCAAAGAGCCCATCCAGCCCAAGCCCTCGCCGACTATCATGTTGTTCAAGCTGCTGCATGAGACTCCTCAGCAATATTTGCGGTATAAGGTTATAGCTTTTTTAAGCTTCTATAAATCCAGCGGAAAGAATTTGGTTACTTACCTTAAGTCTTTTGCGGTGAAGTGGGACAGCAGCGTCAAATGGGCAAAAACCCTAAGAGACAATCCGAGTTGACATTTTTGGTTTTAAAAAAGCGCTTAACAATAAACAAGATAACCAATGCATAGGCAAAAGGTGATTCTGGTCTTTGGTACTCGACCAGAAGCGATTAAGATGGCACCCTTGGCGTTGAAGTTCAAGGACAATCCAGCCATTGATTTGAAGATCTGCGTTACCGCCCAGCACCGCCACATGCTGGATCAGGTGATGGAGTTTTTTGGACTTCGGGCAGATTATGATTTGGATTTGATGAAGGCCAATCAATCGCTGAACCAGCTGGCTTCCAGGATACTTTCTTCATTTGATGAGGTGTTGAAGGGGGAGCAGCCAGATTGGATCTTTGTGCACGGAGATACCACCACCAGTTCTATGTGCGCCTTGGCGGCATTCCATCGGCGGGTCAGGATTGCCCACGTCGAGGCTGGCCTCAGGACCTATATCAAGGATTCCCCATTTCCCGAAGAGATTAACCGCCAAATGACCGGCAAGATCACCGACTTGCACTTTGCGCCCACTACCTCTTCCCGGGACAACCTCCAGCGGGAAGGTGTGGCTGAGCAGGATATCCTTGTGACCGGGAATACGGTCATCGATGCCTTACATTTGGCTGTGGAAAAGCTCGAATTAGGCTATGAAGACGAAGAAATAGCCCATCTTAAGTCGGTGGTCAAAGCGGGCAAGAAAGTAATCACCGTGACTGGACATCGTCGGGAGAATTTTGGGGGAGGATTTGAAAGGATTTGCGAAGCGATCAAGAAGCTTTCGGCGATCGAAGACGTGCAGGTGATCTTTCCAGTTCATCTCAATCCCAACGTCCAGAAGCCGGTCAATGACTTGCTATCCGGGATTTCCAATATCCACCTGATTAGCCCCTTGGCCTATCCAGCCTTTGTGTACCTGATGCAGGCTTCCCATATCATCCTCACCGATTCCGGAGGCGTGCAGGAGGAAGCTCCCTCGCTGGGCAAGCCGGTACTGGTCATGCGTGAAAACACCGAGCGGCCCGAAGCCGTGGAAGCGGGAACGGTGAAGTTGGTGGGAACAGATCCCGAGAAGATCTATTGCGAAGTTGCGGCTTTGATCCAAAACCCGGAAAATTACAGGCAAATGTCCTCGGCGTACAACCCCTACGGAGACGGCCAGGCTGTGGAGCGAATCAATAAGCTCTTTGTTGGATGAGAATTGCCGTCATCGCCGAGTCGATCAATGTCAACGACAGCAGTGGCTCCAAGGTCAACGTAGAGCTGATCAAAAACCTGGCAAAGATTTGCGATCAGGTGATGGTATACCACTATACCCAGCGGGACATTCAACTCGAAGGCATCCCTTGCACGAATATTCCGGAAAGAAAGCTGTCCCTGAATTACCTCTTAAGTAGGTTTCAGCGCTACTTCACCAAGTTTACCGGAATTTCACTCCATCGCCCTTTAGAGAGCCTGTTTGGTTTCTCCTTTACCTTTTTCAGCGATACACGGAGTATTCTGGCGGTTTTGCCTGAGATAGCCCGAGGAGACTACGACTCAGTCATCACGCTGAGCAAAGGCTCGAGTTTCAGACCGCACTATGCGGTGTTGAAGTTCCCTGAGCTGCACGCCAAGTGGCTCGCTTATATCCATGATCCTTATCCTTTCCATTTTTATCCTAGGCCTTTTACCCAAGTGCTGCCTGGCTATAGGCAAAAGGAGGAGTTTTTCAGGGAGCTGGCAAAAGCTGCCCGTTACGTAGGCTTTCCCAGCAAGCTGCTGTCAGAGTGGATGGGGTCCTTTTTCCCGGAGATGGTAGGAAAATCCGTCATCATTCCCCACCAGATCAGCGAGTTTGATCCCAACGAGCGCCTTGACCTTTCGGGATGGTCATCCGACAACTTCAACCTGCTGCATGCTGGCAACTTGCTCAAGGAGCGTCCGGTGGATAGTTTGATCTTGGCTTTCCAAAGCTTTCTGAAGCGGCATCCCGAGGCCAAAGCCCACGCAAGGCTGTTTTTCGTAGGTCCGGCCCAGCACCATGAAGCAAAACTCAGGAACTATTGCAGCCAGATCGAGGAGCTGACGGTGATTACCGATTTCATCCGCTTTGAGCATGCGCTATATCTCCAAAAGGAGGCCACCGTCAATGTGATCGTGGAGTCCAAATCCGAAATCAGTCCCTTCCTTCCGGGCAAGTTTCCCCATTGCGTGTTGGCCGACAAGCCCATTCTGCTGATGTCTCCCCTGTATTCGGAGACCAGAAGGCTGCTGGGCAAGGACTATCCCTATGTGGCTGAGTCCGATGATGTCGAGGGCCTGTGCCAAGTCATCGCGGAGCTCTATTCCCAATGGGTAAAAGAAAAGAATTTGAAATTAAACCGCCCAGACCTGAAGGACTACGTGGGAGTGGACCATCTCAGGCAGGTGATGACTAGTATCGCGTAGTAGATGAGTACAAAAAAAGTTCTGATTCTGATCCCCGATGGCGTGGGTCTGAGGAATTTTGCCTTCAGCAATTTTGTGAAGCGGGCTGAGGAAGCTGGATTGGAAATCGTTTATTGGAACAATTCCAGCTTTAGGCTGGCGGATATAGGACTAGCGGAAGTCAAAACTCCCAAACCCCGGCCTCACTTCCTCACCGATATCGTCAAACGCGTCAAGATCGAGAAGTATATCGACTGGTACGCCGAGGAGTTCGAGGACCGGGCTTTCCACAACTATAAGTTTAACGCGGGCAAGCCATCCGGTGCAAAAGGTCGGGTCAAAGCCGCGTTTTTTAATTTCTTCAAGATGTACTTGGCGGGGGACCGCAAGAAGCAATCCCAGGTGCTGATCAATGTCCTGGAGCGCAGAACCGCTTATTTTCGTGATTGCGTGGCCCAGCTTCGGCAGATCAAGCCAGACTATATCTTTTGCTCCAACCAGCGGCCGATCACGGCAGTGGCGCCCATCGAGGCGGCCAAGTCGCTCGGAATTCCTACAGGAACCTTCATTTTTTCTTGGGACAACCTGCCCAAGGCCACCATGGTGATCGATCCAGACCATTATTTTGTGTGGAGTGATTTTATGAAAAAGGAGCTGACCAAATACAATCCCGAAATCGCTCCAGATCGGGTCACGGTGACCGGCACGCCCCAGTTTGAAATCTACAAGGATGATGCGCTGCTCGCCAACAAGGAGCAATTCTCCGAGCGCCACCAGCTCAAACCTGGAGTGAGGTACATTTGCTTTTCCGGGGATGACCACACAACGAGCCCCTACGACGAGTACTACCTTAGGGACTTAGCGGAGTCCGTCCGAGAGATCAACGAAGAGGCGGTAGTGGAGCGCTTCGGAATATTGTTTAGACGATGCCCGGTGGACAAAAGCCGCCGATACGACCCCGTTCTGGACGAGTTTAGCGACTTGATCCGTACGGCAGACCCCATGTGGGAAGCCGCTGGGGAGGTTTGGAACCAAATCATGCCCATGCCTGGAGATCAGGAGATGCTGGTCAATACCGTCTACCATACCGATATCGTATTTAATGTCGGCTCATCGATGGTCTTTGATTTTTACGCTTTGGGCAAGCCATGTTGCTACTTCAACTATGATCCTGCAGAGGCTGGGGGCGGGCGCTGGAGCGTCAAGACACTGAACAACTTCATTCATTTTCGATCACGCCCCAGCGAGGATGCCGTGTTTTGGATCAACGACAAAAAAGACATCAAAGCGCGGATATTGGAATATTTTGACCAGCCTGGTTCTTGGAATGAGCAGGCGACCAAAGCTTGGTATGAGGTGGTCATCAATCAACCCATCGATCAGGCATCCAAAAATATCTGTTCCAAAATCAAGGAGCTGGCTTGAGACAGGAGCACATCGCCAGCATGAAAACCGTCGGTTTCCTCACTCCTGAATACCCCTTGCCGAGTATGGGCTATACCGGAGGTATCGGAACAAGCATTAAAAACCTGGCCGATTTCTATGAAAATCAGGGGCTCCGGGTTTTTATTTTTGTTTATGGCCAGCGGGAAGATCGGTTAGTGGAGCAGAAGGGTAAGACCTTCGTGTTAATCAAGCAGCTCTATGCAGGGAGTATGGGCTGGCTGGTGAACCGATTTAGGATACAAAAAGTAGTCAATCAGTGGGTTTCCAAAGCCCGGATTGATATGATAGAAGTTCCCGATTGGACGGGGATTTCCGCGTTTATCCGATTTGACTGCCTGACGGTATTGAAACTTCATGGATCGGACACTTTTTTTTGCCACATGGAAGGCAGACAGGTAAAGTCCAGAAATCTTTGGTTTGAAAAGACAGCTTTCAAAAACGCAGACCATGTCGTGGCGGTAAGCGATTTCGTCGGCAAAAAGACCTGTGAATTGTTTGGCATCTTTCGCAGCTACGACGTGATTCACAACGGAGTCTATTTCAGGTCGTTGGAACCAAAAAAAGAAAATCCTCGGGCTGCTGCCAAAACGGTTTTTTATTTTGGAAGTCTTATCCGCAAGAAAGGCGTGTTGGAAATTCCCGCGATCTACAATATTGTCCACCAAAAGCATCCAAACATACGCCTGGTCCTGGCTGGCAATGACGCCTTTGATATCCACACGGGATCAAGCTCGACCTGGGAACTGATGAAAAAGGACTTTAGTGCTGCAGCTTTGCCCTCGGTGGAGTATCTGGGCTTGGTCAAGCATGAGCAGATCGACCAACTGATCCAGCAAGCGGACGTCTGTATTTTTCCATCCTACGCCGAGGCCTTTCCTGTCTCTTGGCTGGAGGCTATGGCCCAAGGGAAGGCTTTGGTGTGCAGTGATATTGGCTGGTCTCCGGAGGTGATTTTGAGCGATGAAGTTGGCTTGACAGCCAATCCCGCCGACCACGAAACCTATGCTGACCATGTAGTCGGCTTATTGGAAAATGATCAACTGAGGGAGAATATGGGCAAGTCGGCCAGTGCCTGTGTGGAAGAGAATTTCTCAATCGAAAGAGCCGGTTTCCGGCATTTGGACTTGCTCAGTCAGAAAATCAAAAAAAGAAAATGAAAATCTCTTTGGTCATCTGTACCTATATGCGTCCCGATGCGATCATGGATTTGCTGGAGTCTGTGAAGCCGCAGCGGTTGCAGCCCTTAGAAATCATCGTCGTTGACGGGTCGACCAATGAGGATACCAAACATGCCGTAGCGGGATTTTCTTGTGATGCTCCCCTTCACTATCATTTGGTGGATCCAGCGCACAGGGGGCTGACAAGACAGCGAAATTTTGGCACGGCCAGTGTGTCTCCCGAGTCGGAGATCGTCGCATTCTTGGATGACGACGTGGTACTTCATCCCCGGTATTTCGAGGAGATTGCCAAGACTTTCACGGATCATCCTGAGGCGATCGGAGTCGGAGGGTTGGATGTAAGGGGAAATGGCTACTTTAAGCTCGAACCCGGTCAGGAGGTTTCCACGTTTTCGCACTACGTTTTTGACGGCTATGCTACTCCCGAATTGCTTCGCTTCAAGATTAGAAAGCTGTTTGGGTTGATTACCGATTTGCCTCCAGACATCATCCCTCCCTATTCCCATGGCCGAAGCGGGCATCCGCCCAGCGGAAAAACCTATGAGGTGGAGCATCTGATCGGACTGAGCATGGCCTATCGGAAGTCACTCTTTCATCACATCCGCTTTTCGTCCTATTTCGAGGGCTACGGGCTTTACGAGGATTTCGACTTCTCCCTGCGATCCCTTGCTTTTGGGAAGCTGTACATCAACACCAAAGCTACCCTCGAGCACTACCACGTGCCTCAAGGTCGACCCAACTTCTTCAAATACGGCCAAATGGTCGTCACCAACGGATGGTATGTGTGGAGACTTCGGTTTCCCAAGACCCGCCTTGCGGATACCCTGAAGTGGCACCTGACCTGTCTTCTCCTTACCCATATCCGACTGCTCATTGTGGTCAAAGGTCCCCATCGGGGAGACGCTTTTCGGGATTATTTGGGTAGGATGAAGGCCTGGTTTATGCTTTGGTTTAGAAAACCCAAGGTCGTATTATGAGGTTTTTGGTGATTTCGCATGCGCCGCATTTCGCAAGGGAAGGGAAATGGTTTGCTTACGGGCCATTAGTCAAGGAAATGGTGCTCTGGGAAAAGTGCGTAGACCAAATGGAGGTCTTTGCCCCCGTAGTCCCCGCCAATTCCGATGCGATCAACCTGCCGTACCTGTCGGAGCGCACATTCGTCACCGAATCGCCTTCCTTGGATTTCACCAGTCTGGGTGAGGCAGCCAGGAGCACTTTTAAGCTTCCCTGGATTGTCCATAGAATGTGGGCGGCTATGTGGTCTGCTGATCACATTCACCTGAGATGCCCAGGCAATCTGGCCTTGGTCGGCTGTCTGCTGCAGGTTTTTTTCCCCTGGAAAAAGAAAACCGTGAAATATGCGGGCAACTGGGATGCGAAAAGCGCCCAACCCAAGACCTACAAGCTGCAGCAATGGATCATCAACCAGCCTTGGCTGAGCCGCAACATGACCGTGCTGGTCTATGGTGATTGGGCTCACAGTTCCGGAAACATCCGTCCATTTTTCACAGCCAGTTACTTTGAAAAAGACTTTGTCCCCATGCACAAATCGCCGATTTCCGAGGGTATCAAGCTCGTCTATGTCGGGGGATTAGTGAGCGGGAAAAACCCAATGACGTCCCTGCAGGCATTGAAGCTGCTGGTGGATGGGGGGCACAATGCCCGTTTAGTGTTTTGTGGGGAGGGAGCCGAGCGAAAGGCTCTCGAAGACTTCGTCGCCCTGCATGGACTGGGTTCGCGGGTGCTGCTGCGTGGCAATGTGAGCGCCCAGGAGGTGAAGCAGGAGCTGGTCGAAGCCCATTTTTTGGTATTCCTTTCCGATTCGGAGGGATGGCCCAAGGTCGTCGCCGAGGCGATGAGCTGGTCCTGTATCCCCATCACGACCGCGGTCAGCTGCGTACCCGAGATGGTCGGCCATGGCAGAAGGGGAGTACTGGTGGACAAGGACCCGGAGCAGATCGTAAAGTCCATTATTGGCCTCAAAGAACAGCCGCTGCAGTTCCAGCAGATGCAGGAGGAGGCTCGGGTCTGGGCGAGACAATTCACCTTGGAGCGCTTTGCATCCGAAATCGAAAAACTCGTATGAGGATATTGCAGCTGATCGATTCGCTGGATACGGGCGGATCTGAAATGATGGCAGTGAATATTTCCAATGCACTCCACGAAACAGGAACTCCGGTGATTCTCTGTGCTTCGCGCAGGGGAGGGGCACTATTGCGTCGGAAAAATGACGGAGTCGCCTATGTATGTCTAAACAAAACAAATTCCCTCGATTTCAGGGCATTGTTCCGGCTAGTCAACTTGGTGAAAAAGGAAAACATCGAGCTTATCCATGCGCATTCGAGTTCAGTTTTTTGGGCTTTGTTTGTGAAGCTGGCGCTGTTCGGCCGAGTCAAGGTTCTTTGGCACGATCACTTCGGAAATCGTGTTCGCGAAAAGGCCAACGTATTTATGGTGCTTTGTTCCTATCTGCTCGACTATGCGATCTGTGTCAACGAAGAGTTGAAAAACTGGTCTCTGGCCCATCTGAAAATCCCGAAAACCCATATCGCACAGATCAATAATTTTCCGGCGCTTACCATTCGGCGAAAGACGGAGTTGGCGAAGATGGAAAATCCCAATATCGTTTATTTGGCAAGTTTTAGGGTGCCAAAAAACCATCTCAACCTCCTCATGGCTTTCCAGCAATACTTGTCCTTCGGTAACCCCAACGCCCGGCTGATCTTGGCGGGGAATTATCACCAGGACTCGTATTTTCGCAAGGTGGAAGAGCATATTCAGCTTGCAGGGTTGCAAGAAAAGGTCTCGATTTTGGGAAATGTAGAGAACGTCGGTCAGCTGCTTTCCGATATGCATATCGGTGTCATAGCTTCAGACTTTGAAGGGCTACCTGTGAGCTTGCTGGAGTATGGATTAGCATCACTGCCGGTAGTCGTCACTGAGGTAGGAGAGTGTCCCAAGGTATTGGAGTTTGGTGAGTATGGAAGAATCGTTGAAGCCGGAAGTCCAAAACAGCTTGCCGAGACTCTGGATAGTTTGGTTGGGAATTGGGATGCAGCGGTGGCAATGGGCGAGCGGCTTAAGTCCCATGTCTCGAAAAACTACGGGGCAGCGAGGTTCTTGGATAGTTATTTTAATTTGCTAAGCGGGATTAGATGATCAAGTATTTAGTTTCGACCAAGTATCTTAAATTCTGGATTGTATTCCATATCCTGCTTGGTTTGGCCGCCACGGTCAGTCCCTGGATCCTCATCGGCTGGTACTACCTCGTCTTTGTCTTTTCCCTTCCCCTTTTGCTGGATAGAGCCAAGTACAACTCTTCGCTCAGCTACCTGATCGTGTATTTGGTTTCGTTTGAGGTCTTCTCCAGAATGGTCCGGACCACCCCGTTTATCAGCTATGAACAGAGCAAATACTTGACGCTTTTTCTGACCTCATTTGGCCTCTTGCAAGGGGCCAACCGCTTGGGCAGAGAAGGCCTGTTGATGGTTCTTTTGTTGATTCCAGCCCTGTTTTATGATTTTTCTGGTTTGGTGACTTTTCCTTTTATCGTCTTCGACGTTTTGGGGCCGATCAATCTGGGACTTTGCATTTGGTTCTTTTCCAACCAGCGTTTTACACCCTCGGGTTTCTTGGTGCTCATTCGGCTCATGGTGTTCCCCATTATTTCGGCATTGTTTTTCACTTTCATCAAAACTCCGGACTTCGATTCGATTGAATTCGAGCTGGGGGCCAACTTTGAAACTACCGGAGGTTTCGGTTCCAACCAAGTATCCGTGTTGTTTGGTTTGGGAATCTTCCTGATGTTTATCTTCATTATTTTCAAATGGCGCTTTTCCGGCAATTTCTGGATCGACTCTTTTTTTCTGCTGGGGTTTGCCTTTCAGGGCTTATTGAGTTTTTCCCGAGGAGGGATCATCGGTGGAGCCATAGGGATTCTAGGGCTGCTGTATGTACTAAAGCGGAATTCGGGAAAAATCAAGGACTTGGCAAATATCCCGAAAGTTGGAAGGTATCTGGTGCCTGCCATCTTGACGCTTATGGTCACTTTTGTTGTAGTTAACAACCTCACCGGCGGACTTTTGATGCTGAGGTATAGTGGTGAAACAGAGGGGACCATGGCCGGTGCAAAAGAACGCTCGATCGATACTTTTACGTCCTACAGAGCTGGAATTGCGATGGAGGATTTGGGCTTGTTTATTGAGAATCCCATTCTGGGGACTGGGGCCGCTTCATCACGATACTTGAGAGAAGAGCATTTTGGCACAGCACCGCATATCGAGGTCAGCCGTTTGTTCGCTGAGCATGGAATCTTTGGGATCGGGTATATGATAGTCTTTGCTACGGTATTTTTCAGTATTCTCAGGCGGAAGGATAACATTAAAGTGAAAAGTGTCTTGATAGCCTTTGCACTAGTGGCGATCTACACCACCTTCCATGCCGCAACGAGAACTTTTATCACTCCCTTGGTTTTCGGATTGGCGATGATTTCGGTCAGATCCTTGAACAAAAGACCAGGGGCAAATCCTGATGGGGAGAAGGACAACATAGCCCTGATAAAACCGAGGAGATAGGATAAGCGAGAGAATCCTGGAGTCAACGCCCAGACTTATAAGTATTGGAATGAAGATTTTGTTTTTAGGAGAGACCTATCGCGCAGATGCGATTACTTGGATAAGGGGTGTGGAGCAGAATGCCAACGTAAAACTTGAGACGCTGGAAGTAGCCCCCTCGCCAATACGATGGAAGCGGGTCTTGAATCTATCCCTCTTTTTCTTCAGGGTTTTCAAAGCGAATAGACAGAAGTGGGATCTTGTGCTGGCTGAGCGATCAACCAGCTATGGGTTTTTCTCATTGTTCATCGACGCTCGGCTTAGAGTGGTTGCCCAACAAGGAATCACCGATATTTTTCCAACCACAAGCAGAGTATTGTTTATCAAGGAGTGGTTACAGAGGAGAGTTTACAGAAATGTGGATTTGATTCACGCTTGGGGGCATGTCATGGTGCCCGCTATGCTCAACTCCGGTGCAGATCCGTCGAAGATTAAGGTATTACCCAAGGGGATAGACCTACAGCGCTACGATGGCCAGAAGCGCAAATTTGACGGTCAAAAGCACAAAGTTGTCGGTATCGTGACCCGATCCCTGTATCCAGAATACTGCCACGAAGACATTCTCCTAGCGGTAGCCAAGGTGAAGGGGATTTTCCCCAATTTGGAGGTTTGGATCGTGGGGGACGGCGTGTTGAAAGCGGGACTGGAAAGGAAGTCCAAGGACTTGGGTCTGGAGGAAAAGGTCAGGTTTTTGGGAAGAATTCCCAACGACGACCTGCCAGGCCTATTGGCCCAAAGTGACTTTTACCTTTCGGTACCCATCTCCGAAGGCGTATCCGCTTCACTCTTTGAAGCGATGGCCAGTGGCTGTTTTCCGATCGTCTCGGAGCTGCCGGCCTATAAAGCCTTTATCAAGGACGGTCAGAACGGTATTTTAGTGCAGGTGGGCGACAGCCAGGCGTTGGCAGAAGCGATGACTCGCTATCTGACCTCTCCTCGGATATTCGACTCCGGCGTTGAACAAAACAGGAAGTACATCGAGCAAAACGTAGACTTCCATCAAAACATGAAAAGCATTTTTAGCTGGTACTTGGCCAGTCTGTCCAAAAAATAATCAACTTATGTGCGGAATCGTAGGTTTTTGGGAGTTTGAAAAAGAAGCTTCGCCGTTCAAGATCAAGGCGATGTGCCAGGCCATTAGTCACCGAGGCCCAGATGCAGAAGGGATCCATCTGGACGGGAAATTGGCTTTGGGACATCGGCGGCTTTCCATTCTGGACCTTTCCGAAGGGGCCAACCAGCCCTTTGTCAGCCCCTGTGGCAATTTCCACATGGTCTACAACGGGGAGGTATTCAACTACCAGGACTTTTACCCGGAGTTGCGGCAGAAGGGCTACACATTCACCACCACCTCTGACACGGAGGTACTGCTGTATCTTCTGATGGAATATGGTACCCAAGTCCTAAGTCGGCTGAATGGTTTTTTCGCCTTTGCATTTTGGGACGAAAGAGAAAGAAAACTGACCCTTGCAAGAGACCGTTTTGGCGTCAAGCCTTTGTTTATGTGTACCAATGCGGAAGGGTTGTATTTTGCCAGCGAGCCCAAGGCACTTTTCGCTGGCGGAATAGTCAAGCAGGTGGACGAAAGCCAGGTGGATGAGCTGATGTTTTATCGCTATGTGTCAGGGGAAAACACCATTTTCTCCGGCGTGAAGCGACTGTTGCCGGGATACGTGATAGAATTGAAGGGCAGCCCAGAAAAAGTCGTCAAACGTCGGTGGTACAAGCTCTCCGATGAGGCGCAACAGCAAGACGCAATCAAAAATCCGCTGGAATGGTTCGAGGAGACCTTTTTGGACAGCGTGAGGCTGAGGATGATCTCCGATGTCAAGGTGGGAACGCTACTGAGTGGGGGCCTGGACAGCAGTAGTGTGCTGTATGCCCAGCATGCGCAAGGATACCAGGATCTGAGCTCTTGGAACGTGATGTTCAAAGGCTTCAAGTACGACGAGTCCAGCGTGGCGCAGCGTTTTTCCAACGATCTCGGAGTACAGTATAATGGCGAGGAGTTTTTGGGCGATGTGCAGGTCGAGCTGTTGATGGACGCCATCCGCAATCATGATGAGCCAATCATGCACTACACGGACAACGTGGTGCTGGGCTTGGCTCGGATTGCGAAGCAGAAAGTTACCGTACTGCTCTCCGGCGAGGGTGCCGACGAAATCCTGGGTGGTTACGTACGCTACAAGCCCCATGATGGAATGATGCGGTATAACCTCCTGAAGACTATCCGCTTCATCCCCGACAACTATCTCAACAACCCCCGGCTCCTAAAGCTGAAAAATTACTTCCATACCAACAACCGGGACTTTCAGCTGATAATGAACGCCAACGATATCTATCTCCACGACTTCGAAAAAATCGGAGTAGGTACGGCAAACCTGCTCCCCGAGTACCGGATTGGCGTATTGGAGGAGGCCAAAAAGCTCTATCCGGGCAATGTCTATCGCCAACTCCTCTATCTGGAGCAGCATACCCATCTTCAGACTTTGAACGACAAAAACGACCGGACCACCATGGGCGCCTCCCTAGAGTGTCGGGAGCCTTTTCAGGACTATCGTCTTGTCAATGGGGTCGCCTCATTGCCGGACCGGTATTTCACTTCCAATGGGAAGGGAAAATACCTGCTGATGAACTCCATAGGGAAGAAATTACCGGACTATATCCGCAAGCATCCCAAAATCGGTATGTCTATGCCCTGGGATGAATACATTCTTAACAATCCCGTATTCCGGGAGCATCTGGAAAAAATGCACGAGTCGGACTATTTCCAGTTCAGCTTTCTGAAGTACGTAGATGTCCAAGGCCTCGTGGAGCGCTTCAAGCAAAACCCTAAAGAGCACTATGGCTTTGTGAAGCAGCTGTTCTTCTGCTCACTTTGGTACGAGCTGAACTTCAGTTCTTGACCCGAGGCGAGATGCACTTGTATTTGAAAAACCTAGAATCCCACTGTGATCAGTATCGTTGACCTGCTGAAGTGGCAGGGCTATCCCATAGCCGCCGCCCAAAAGAAGCTGGAGGAGATCCAATCTTTTTCAAGGAACGAGTTTGCCGAGTGGCATCAGGCCAAGGCATGGGAAATCGCCAGATTTCACTACGAAAACAACGCCGTCTATCGGAGTTTGGTAGGGCGGCATTTCCCCAGCCGCTGGGAAGACCTGCCAGTCGTGCGAAAAAAAGACCTGCAATGTGGGATGGAAGAGAAGCTCACCGCTTCTATATCCAAAAAGGATCCGCATTTTGGCGCCACCTCCGGATCGGCTGGCACGCCCTTGCGTTTCGCCAAGGACAAGTTTTGCCACAGCATGACCTGGGCACTGATCCTGGATCGATATCGGGAGGTAGGCATCAGTCCCCATCACTACCAGGCGAGGTTTTACGGCATCCCTTTGGGCTTTCCCCACTATTACAAGGAAAGACTCAAAGACTACTTGATGAACCGGCTGAGGTTTTTGGTGTTTGACCTTTCAGACAGGCAGCTCGATGAAAATATCCAAAGGTTTTCCAAAGAAAAGTTTATCTACACATACGGGTATACCAATGCCCAAACTTTTTTCGCAAGATATCTCAGGGGCAAAAATCTGGTGCTGAAGGATATCTGTCCCTCGCTGCAGGCCACCATCGTCACTTCCGAGCAATGCAGCGAAGAGGATAGGTTGCTTCTGGAGCGGCAGTTTGGCGTACCGGTGTACAACGAGTATGGCGCTTCCGAACTGGAGTTTCTGGCGATGACAGACTCCCGAGGAGTGAGGCGCTTGTCCTCAGAGACGCTGGTCACAGAGGTGCTGGACGAGAACTACCAGCCCATGCCGGAGGGAGAGTCCGGTAGCTTGGTTTTTACCAATATCTTTAACCGGGCCATGCCTTTCGTCCGCTATGAGGTGGGCGATGTGGGGGCAGTCCGACAGGACACCGCCCACCACTGTGCAGAGCTTGTACAGCTCAGCGGCCGGCTCAACAATCTGATATTCCTTCCTTCCGGCAAAAAGGCCGCGGGCTTTTCCCTGTACTACATCTCCAAGCATCTGATGGCTTCCCTCTCCGGCCTCCATGAGTATCAGGTCCGGCAGCTCACCTTGGATACTTTCGAGGTGGATTTGGTCTTGGAAGGGAAGCTGTCGGCAGAGGATGTGAAAGCGGTGGAGGAAAGCTTTGGACTGTACCTGGAAAAGGGGCTCAAAGTGGCTGTAAGGCAAGTCTCCCAGATTGACAGGGAAAAATCAGGAAAGTTGAAACATTTCATTTCCCATTTGGACAAGGAGCCCAATTCATGAAGATAGTCTACTTCTACCAGTACTTTTCCACGCCCAAGGGATCATGGGGCACGCGTGTGTACGAATTTGCCAAGGAGTGGGTGGAACAGGGGCATGACGTCACCGTCGTCACCAGCGTTTATTCCAAGTCGGATCTCAAGGCCAAAAAGCTCCTCGAGGATCAGGTCCACGAAGGCATCAAGTTAAAGGTGATCAACGTTCGTATCGACAACAAACAAAATTTTTTGAAAAGAATCTGGACCTTTGTCTTCTATTCCCTGCTGTCTTCCTGGTATGCGCTGACACTGCCTGCTGATGTGGTGATCGCATCTTCCGGTCCGATCACGGTAGGATTGCCGGGGCTGTTGGCGAAAATCTTTCGGCGGAGGACCTTGGTCTTTGAGACCCGGGATCTCTGGCCGGAGGGAGCCATAGAGCTGGGCATCATCCGCAATAAATGGATGGTCAAATTGGCCTACTGGTTTGAGCGAGTCTGCTATGGTAATTCCAAATTGATCGTCGCCCTCTCTCCGGGAATGAAGCAATACATCGAGGCAAAATCCGGTCACCGCAACGTCATCTCCGTGACGAATGCGGCAAACATTGAGCTTTTTGCCCGACCGGTAGCCTTCAAGGCCATCCATCCCGAACTGAAGGCTGGGCAGTATGCGATCTATACCGGAAACATAGGCCTAGTCAACAACAGCTATCTGCTGCTCAATGCCGCGCGCTATATCAAATCCCAGAACATTAAAGGTCTGAAAATCCTGATTATCGGAGACGGGCAGCTGAGGGATGAACTGGTACAGGTAAAGGGCAAGGAAGAGCTGGACAGCCTTCTTATTCACGGATTGATCCCCAAAGTGGAGCTGGTAGGACTGATTCAGCACGCGCTTGTGTCGCTGGTTCCGCTCCAAAATTCGCCCATTCTCGATACCTCTTCTCCCAATAAGTTTTTCGAATCTTTGGCTGCGGGTGTGCCGGTCATCCAGAATACCCAAGGCTGGATGAGGGAGTTTCTTGAGGAGCACCAGGTGGGCTATACGATCCGACACGATGACGCACAGGCTCTAGTCCGCAGTTTGATTGAGCTGCAGGAGCAGCCGATGCTCCATGCTCAAATGGGTGAGAAAGCCCAAGCAATTGCCCGAGCCGAGTTTGACAAAGATGTGCTGGCCAGACGGTTTAGGGAAGCGCTGGAACAGCTCAACCATGCCTAGACCCTACCGTTTCCTATGAATCTGATCGCTCTTTTTCGACGCTCGACCAACTCCAAGAGCTTTATTCCGGAGATTGATGGCCTGCGTTTTTTCTCGATTGCTACAGTAGCACTCTACCATCTCAATACGGCGTATTCCAGGCAGATCGGGATAGGCTTGGAAGGCTGGGGCGAACTGGTAGGGGTAGATTATCTCTCTCAGTTTGGCTGGTGGCTCATCCGCATGGACTTGGGAGTGAAGGTATTCTTCGCGATCAGTGGGTTTATCCTCGGGCTTCCCTTTCTCAAATATTATTTTGCTGATGGAAAGCCCATCTCAGTAAAAGACTACCTGTATCGGCGACTGACCCGTCTTGAGCCTCCTTTTATCATTACCTTAATAGGCTTCTATTTCGTCCATGTCTTCCTATTGGGAGAATCGGCCACGGAGCTGTTTCCCAATTTCGTGGCGGGATTGGTATATTGCCATGTGTTTTTTTTCGGAGCGCCAAACCCCATCAATCCCGTAACCTGGAGTCTGGAGACCGAAGCACAGTTTTATTTGGTTCTTCCCTTGCTGTTTTTTCTCCTGTCCAAATTCAAAAAACCTTTTCTAATTTTTGTCTCTTTCCTTGCGCTCATGGCTGCTTCCGCCTATTTCCGGAGCTATTCCCTGGATTACGGTCTGCTGCATCTGTCCAACTCCGTTTTTGCCTATTTTATCAATTTTGGGACAGGGATTCTCTTTGCCTATATATACCTCAAGCGGCCCGGTTTTTTTGCGAAGTCCAAAACGCTGCGTTACGATGGATTGGTGATAGCGGCGATCGTGGGGATGTTCATGTTTTACAAACCTCAAGCCTTGGTGTACAACAACCTGCTCTTTAACCTCTCAGTGCTGGCCTTTTTGGTCGGGACATTCCGTGGGAAGGTCGCCAATTGGCTGTTTACCCGCCCTTTCGTCTATTTGGTGGGAGGAATGTGCTATACGATCTATCTGATCCACTATGCTTTCTTTTATTTGATTGTCGGATTTACAGGAGGGATTTCATTGGGCCAAGGTTATTGGATGGACTATTTTGCCCAGGGGATTCTGGCGTTCCCCCTGCTTCTGGCACTGTCTGCGGCCTTTTTTCTTTTGGTCGAAAAGCCCTGTATGGACAAAAACTGGCCAGTTCAATTTAAGAACATCCTCAAAAGCAAATTTGCCACATGAGATGTTTATTGACTGGAGCCAGTGGTTTTTTGGGCAGACATATATTGGCAGCCCTGCCCAAAGGAACTGTCGTTACCTTAGGCAGAGGGACGGAAAACGAAATAGAATGCGATTTGGCCAAGTCTGTCCCAAACCTTCCTCAGGTGGACTTGGTGATCCACAGCGCGGGAAAGGCCCATGTGGTGCCAAAGACGCAGGAGGACGGGGAGGAGTTTTTTCAGGCTAACCTCCAAGGGACCAAAAACTTGCTCCGGGCGCTGGAGGAATGTCGGCCCTTGCCTCGGCAGCTAGTATTCATCAGCACGGTGTCGGTATATGGCAAGGAGTCGGGAAAAATGATTCCTGAAAAACATCCCTTGAAAGGAGAAAGTCCCTATGCGCTCAGCAAAATCCAGGCAGAGCAAGAGCTGGATAGCTGGGGAGAAAAGAACGGTGTGCCCGTGCTGATCTTGAGGTTACCACTGATCGTAGGAAATAGACCACCCGGCAACCTTGGCCGGATGATTAAGGGGATCCAAACAGGACGATATGCTTCCATAGCCGGGGGAAAGGCTAGAAAGAGCATGGTGCTCGCCGAGGACGTGGCCAAATTGATTGCCAGACTTGATGGGCAGCGAGGCACTTACAACCTTACCGATGGATACCATCCTTCATTTAACGAACTGGAGACTGCCATTGCCTGTCAACTGAACACGCGGATCAAAGTAAAGTTGCCTATAGCTGTGGCAAAGTCGATTGCCAAAATCGGCGATTTCCTTCCGTTTTTTCCGGTCAACAGCCGATTAATCGACAAGATGAGCCTGGACTTGACTTTCGATGACTCGCTCGCGGTGAGGGAGCTGTCGTGGGCTCCGCGACGGGTTCTTGATTTCCATTTTCTCGAAATGAACAGCCAGGCCGCCAAGCAATGACAAGTCGCTTGTCCCATTCCCCTGGTTTTGGCCTGTTTTCCACTGAATCCTTTGCCGATCGTGCATTGAATGATTTAAAGGAAGCAATGGTTTTTTTACTGAATCAGGAGGGAGGGCTGCTTAAGTGGCGATTCCAAGATCCTGGAAAAGGTTTTTTTAAAAAGCTTTGAGCGGACAAAAGAGGATTCGCTTCGATTTTGGATTTGAGACTAATGCAAAAGGTGTAAACTGGCCGGAGTGATTGTCTGAGGTCTTTTGACTTGGGCAGATCGTATGGGGGCCTTTTGGACGCGGTCTTTACTCTGTCTCTTAGCGTGTCGTCGAAATTCTTTAGTAGTTGATTCTGCCTTTTTTGATTCTTTTAGTGCTCAGTCGGAGAGGCTAATTGCTTATTTTTGAGGCTTATCCTGTCAATTTCCCCAATTGCCTGAGTTGCTTCTAGGCATTTTTTAGTACAACGGGGATTTCAGAACAATTCCGTATGGTTTTTGTGATCGATAGTCGATCTCGTTTGGGCTTATTTTGAGTTCATCTGGAAGGTTTGCTTTTTAAGCTTTAATTTTAACCAATCTTCTTCCTAATTTGCCAGCAATATTACCCTTCGGTGACATGTTCAGGATGCTGAAAAACGAGTTGAGTAGATATAAGTGGACTTTCAGGGTAATAGTTGGCCTATCAGTGATTTGGGCCATGCTGGGAGAGGCTACCGCTCAGATCCAGATATCCAGACAGGGTTACCCTTTTTGCGAGGACTTTACCGATGGGGCTTACAACTCCCAAATCATAAAAGGAATTGGTGCCGTTGGTAACTCGGCTCAGCTTGTCAATGGATCTCTCCAGCTAACGGACGCAACTGTTCAGCTTGGGGGGAAGTTTGGTTATGTATTTTTGGATGTTCCATTCTCGTCTGAATATGGTGTAAAGGCTTCATTCGAATATTTCATGTATGGAGGGACTGGAGCTGACGGTTTTAGTTTCTTCCTTTTCGATGGGCAAATTGGAGAAAGTGACTTTCGGATTGGTTGGCCTGGCGGTTCATTGGGGTACGCCCAAATCAACGTTCCCGGAAAATCCTATCCAGGCTTGAAGGGCGGCTACATCGGGATTGGCTTTGATAGCTATATGAACTGGGGTAGTCCATGGCAGGGAAAGATAGGAGGATTCAACGATCCTACAGAGACGCTGCCTGTAGAAACTACTCCCGCTCCCAAGTATCAGCATTATAACTCCATCGCTATTCGTGGGCCGGAGTCTAAGGGGTATAATTTTATTACCGGTAAGCGGGTCAACGATGGCCCGGAAACGGATGATCCTTCAATGGGACTCGATCCGAATTTTTACTTATACCCCAATGTGCTCGACATAGGGAAGAGATTTGGTGTTTCCTCTGGATTGGCCAGGGTAGAGGACTGTAACCTGCCGGGGTATAGAAAAGTATTCTTCGACCTGTCACCGGATCCAAGCAATCCGGGACATTACCTGGTATCCGTTTCGATTTTGGTAAATACTGCCTTAGGAGGTCAGCGTATTGAGAAGATCATCGAAAACTATCCCTATTCAGAGCCGGCTCCAGCAACTTTAAAAATTGGTTTTGCCGGTTCCACTGGGAGTAGAACCAACTTCCATGAGATCAGAAATCTGGCCGTTGACGTTGCGAGGATTGAGAGTCTGAATGATGCAAGTGCGCCGGAGATGGAGTTCGAGATTTGTGAAGACGACCCTTATACCATTGAGATCCTTTTGGAAGAAAGCCAACTCACCGATCCAAATGCCTTCATCCAATGTATCAATCTTTATGTTGATGGCCAGGATGGGTTCAACTATTCCGATCCTGATACTTGGCCCTCCAATAGGCTGAAGATAGATGATCATCTTCTAGATGACGATAATAATTTCTATTGCGGAATGACGCCTATCTGCAACACATTCTGCAGTGAATTAAACCAGGAGAAGAATACCGTTTTGGGTACATTTACCCTTGACCTTCCCGATTTCGATGAAAACAACAATGACAACAACAGAAAAGTAAAGGTTCAGTTTGTTCCAAATCCCGGCGTTTCCGGTCAGCAAAAAGTTTACTATACCATTCTTGACAACTATGGGCAGGTGTCCGAGCCAGGGATCATCACAGCCACCCTCAATCCCTATCCACGAGAACTGGATGATAGCGATCGTATGGTGGACTACCCTACCTGCGACGGTCAGGCAGACGGGGCGATTCGCAGAGTGATTATTGATGATCTGGTTCCCGGTTTTGATTACGAATGGTCTTGGGAAAGCAATGCGGGAGTGGTATCCGATTTGGGCAAATCAGGAGCGGATGTGGATTTCAATGTAGCTACCGGGCAGGGTCTGTTTTCCCTGGATGCGGTGAATCTGGGGATCTATACGCTTCATGTCTGGAATCCTTCGGATAAAGATAGTTGTCCGCTTATCATCGAAATTCCGGTGGACAGGCAACTGGGTACTCCCGTGGAGCTTGAGTCTGAAGAGATTTCGATCTGTGAAAACCAGCCAGCGTCACTAAGTCCTTATTTGGATCCGCGATATATTCCAAGTGGAGGTGTTACTCCAATTTTCCGTTGGTTTAGAAATGCGGATGGATCCGGGGAATTGGTTGACGGTGGTACTTTTTCAGTAGATGGAAAAACAGTCTCCGTGTCAATTGCCTCAGACGGTGAACTCACTCTTTCAGGTCTTCCAGCGGCAGATGCCACCACGCCGCAGACTTATGAATTTTTTGTTGAGGTAGAGGCAAAAGACAACCTTACTCCAAATGGTGCGCCGAACTTTTGCCCATACGAGGGGCCGATAGAGGCATTCGGAAAGATTACCGTGCATCCGGCACTTACTGTTTCCGAAGATATCGTTGACGACTGGTGTAGAGCAGGGGCCGGTTCGATTTCCATCACCGCCCTAGGTGGGAGTGGGCCAAAATCCTTTAGCCTGTTCGATTCCAATGACAGCCAAATAGGAAGTTCAAACAGTACCGGCAAATTTCCGGGATTGCTTCCGGGCGACTATTATGTAGAAGTAATGACCAGCTCTCCGAGTTGCTTCTATTCCCTTCCTGTGAAGGTGGAGGGCCCGGAACAAGAACTGGTCTTAACGGAAGTGGATAAAACCGCTGCGACTTGTGGATTGGATAATGGAACCTACATGTTTAAGATCCAGGGTGGAAACTTGCCGCATGATTTGACGCAAATCCAGATCAATGGCGGCCCCAACTCCGGTCTTACCCAAGGCGTAGGCGGGGAAATCACGGTTTCGGGATTGGCTGCTAATGGGAACTATACCATTTCCTACACCGAGGCACTAGGGTGCGGCAAAGTGCTCAATTTCTCAGTCGATGAAATCCGCAAGCCGGAATTCCACGTTCCCTCAGTTGGCAAGGTCTGTATTGACCAGGGAAGCATTACGGTTGGAGTCTCTCACAATTTTTATGAATTGCAGGGAGTGGCAGTGCCGGATTTTAACTGGTACCTAAGCGAAACCGGAGGAACTCCTATTCCCAGCGGCTCTGGGCCAAAAGGGATGAACTACGCAGTCAATCATGCTAACGGGGAGCTTGGACTGACCAACCTGACTGTAGGCGTACATGTGCTTTACCTGGAGATGGGCGGAGCAAATTCATGTGGAATCCCGCGACAAAAAGTGGAATTCGAAATATTGGATGTTCCCGCCTTAGAGGTCAATGATCAGTCCGATATTACCTGTGGAGGGGGAGGTGATGGCTCTTTTCAGATCGATGTATTGAACGGGCCGCCTTCTGATTTTGAGTTTAGCCTGGATGGATCGACATTTTTGGACAACCAAGGTTTGTTCACTGGTATGTCTCCTGGCGTTTACAATGTCTGGGCTAGAAACAAGGCGACCAGATGTAGCAGCGCTATAGCGGTGACACTTACCGAGCCCGCAGAGTTTGGCTTGACGCTTTTGGAGGGAAACGATGCCTATTGTGAGGATGGCAACGGAACTGTCAAACTGAAAATCACTGGCGGCAATCCCACCTACACCCTGACAGTAAATGGGCTCGCGGTGACTGGATACGACCTGAGTACCGATGGAGTGGAGGTATTGCTGGACGAGCTGAACTCTGGGGATTATGTTTTTGAGGCCAAAGATGAAAATGGTTGCACCATCGAACTTCAGCATGTCGTCAACAAGATACAGATTCCAGAGTTTTCCATTTCATCGCCAGATTTAGTCTGTGAAAATCAAGCCGATCTTGTGTTTGATGTGACTTACGACTTTTTTGAGCTCCAGGGCACCGCAGTCCCTGAATTCAACTGGTATGTTGACGAACTGGGAGGTACACCTATCGCAAGTGGAGGCAAGCTGGCGGGGATGGACATCGCCATCAACTCATCTAACGGAAATTTGGTGCTTACCAACTTGGTCAGCGGTAGCTATACCCTTTATCTGGAAATGGCTGGGCCAAACTCCTGTGACTTGCCAAGGGAAAAAGTGGAGTTTGAGGTTGCTGAAATACCAGACTTGGAGGTGTTGGACTTGTCTCAAATTTCGTGCTTTGGAGCAGCTGACGGAGCTTTCAGGGTGAATGTATTGAATGGAATTCCTGGTGACTTTGAGTTCAGCACGGATGGCGCAAACTATTTGGATAACCAGGGGCTTTTTGCAGACATGGCTCCAGGAAACTACCAAGTCAGCGCAAGACATAAGTCCACCGGCTGTGAGGAGAGCGTAGCCGTGGTTCTCACACAGCCTGGGGAGCTCCTTTTAACCCTAGAAGAGAGTCTGCCGGCATTTTGTGGGGATGGTAACGGAGCAGCGAAGGTGGCGATTAATGGAGGTTCGCCTGGCTATACCTTGACCATGAATGGTGGAGAAGTGTCAGGCTATGACCTCGATAGTGATGGTGTGGAGCTGCTTTTGGAAAACCTCGCTTCAGGAGACTATTTGTTCAGCGTGGTGGACGCCAACGGCTGTGTGGCAGAATTGCAAATCAACTTGGCCCTTACACCTCAGTCTGCCTTTGAGGCAAATGGTGACGTGATCTGTGAGATAGACGGCGCGACAGACAATCCAAACACGGCGGTTTTGGAGCCGGTAGTGGTACAATTGGCGGGCTCAACTCCCATGTTTACCTGGTATTACAAAGATGATCAGAGCGAAACAGTTGAGATTCGGAATGGAGATAAGGTGATGGGAGCGGATGCTTCGGTTTCCTCCTCGGGGGTACTTTCCTTGAAGGGACTGGCAGGCGCTGCGGATCCGTATCTCTTTTATATGGGTGTGTCCGGCGACAAGGTCTGTGATCAGGAATTGCTGGAGGTCGAAGTAGTGGTCAATCCGCAGCCTGAAGTTGAGTTTGAGACGATCATGCCTTCATGCTTTGGAAATAAAGACGGAAGTATTCAGATTGCCTCCGGAGGCGAGGCGGGCTTTGTCTATCGCCTTAGCACAGGAGCCAGCAATACCTCCGGTACTTTCACCGAGCTAGGTGCGGGCAAGTATACGGTTAGGGTGGAAGCGACGAGTGGATGCTTCAGGCTCGTTGAGCTGGAGATTGGGCAACCGGAGGTTTTAAAAATTGCAGCGCTTAATTCCGAAAATCCTTCATGTGATAAGGCAAACGGCTTAATTGCCTTCGCAGTCACCGGGGGTACAGCGGCGTATGTGGTGATGATCAATGGACAGTCGATTGACGACTTTGCCTATCAGGCGAACGGTGGACAGTTTACAGTCACTGGTTTGTTGCCCGGCTCCTACAACGTTGGCGTTACCGATCAAAATGGCTGCATAGTTGCGCCGGTTAAGTTGTTTGACCTAGTCAACAACGACGGTTTTGACATTGACTCCCAACCGATCCGAGACAAGATCTGCGAGGGGCAAACGGCTGAATTGGTGCCTTCCATTTCCACGCCTCCAACCGGAACGCCACTTTTTGAATGGTTCAGTGATGGGGGCATGACCAAGCCAATCAAAAGTGGTGCGGATCCTGAAAACGCATCTGTGGTTTACAGTCTCGCATCCAATGGAAAGCTTTCTATTGAAGGCCTGCCCGCGGGAGATTATCAATTCTATTTGAAGATTTCCGGAACCGCAATATGTACCCAAGTGACGGTAGCGGAGGTGGAAGTGTTTGCCGGTATTGCCGCGGTAGTAGCAACAGCAGACGTTTCTTGTCTGGGAAATTCGGATGGCACGATTACGATTTCTAACCTTAGTGGCGGAAATGGAGACTACGAATTTAGCCTAAACGGAAACGATTGGCAGGCCGATCCTGAGTTTACCGGGCTTTTGGCGGGCAAGTATTCTATCAGAGTGAGGAGTGTTGAGAATAGCACTGTGTGCGAATTGGTAGTTCCAGATGTCACAATCAATGCTCCAACGACTGCGGTATCGGCTAATGAGCCAGACATTTTTAGGGCCTCCTGTGATTTGCCAAACGGCAGCATTGAAAACCTGACTGTGTCCGGCGGGTGGGGCAATTTTGAGTTTGAGTGGAGAAAGGACAACCCTACCACCGGTGAGCTGATGACTCAGGGAAGCCTGACCGGGCTGGCAGGGATTTATTCGGGAAGCTACTACTTGAATGTCACAGACGTGGGAGGATGTACAAATACCTTTGAATTCGTAGTAGAGGAGTCCTCCGATCCAGAATACACAATCATCCCCCCTGTCAATGGTTGCGAAGGAACTCCAGTTGAGATCGCCCCAGTTCATCTAGCACCGAATCCATCTATGCCGCCTGCTGCCTACACTGATGTATTCTGGTACAAGGAATCAGGCAAAGTCGGCCTGATAGAGGAGGGGACAGACCCCATCGATTCAGGAGTCAACTATCAGATCGACGAAATAGATTGGATAAATCCAAAATTGACAATATCAGGCCTCAGGCCAGGAACCTATGCCTACTACTTTTTTGTGGAATGTACCGGAGTCGAAATCCCGATAGAGGTAATCGTACATCCTATCCCAGCTCCAGAGTTTGTGACTGATAGAGAGTCCTGCTCTGGAAGCGGCGACGGAAAGATTCGAATCGTTTCAGGGAATTTCCCTGGCTTTACCTATTCGGTGAACGGCGGTGGTTGGATGGATCAAGCGCAGTTGGAGGCACAAAACTTTGCTCCTGGTACCTATTCAGTGGAGGTGAAAAGTGCGCAGGGGTGTAGCCCGGAAGCAACTCCTTTGGTGGTGGATGGTCCAGAACCTCTCCAACTTAATCTAGTCGATTTCAAAAACGCAGCTTGTGCTCAGGCGGATGGTTTCATAACAGTAAGTATGCTAGGTGGATGGGCCCCCTATCACCTTACTCTCCGAAACACTGTGACGAATACTTCCACCACCGTGGTCACGCCTAATTTGGAATACACCTTTGAAGGACTAAGTGTGGGTGATTACGAAGTGGAGGTAACGGATTCGGCATCTTGCATTACAAATTTGCCCAAATCAGTTGTTGTAGAAGACGGCCCCACGGAGATTCTAATCGATAGTCTTTTGGAAGTTTGTGAGGGAGAGCAGGTGATTTTGGTTCCCGAGATCAATCCGGAGGCAAGTCAAAAGACCTTTACTTGGTATCTCGATGCCGTTGCGGCATCGAACGTGATCGTCAACGGTCAGACGGTTGCCGGGGCCACCTTTGCCATTCAAAATAATGGCACCCTTACGGTTAATGGTCTTTCCGCGGGAGACTATAGCTATTGGGTGACAGTCGATGGGCCGGAGATATGTGCCGGAGATCAAAAAAAGGTTGACGTGCGTGTATTCCCTGAGCCTCAGTTTACTGCCGTAGCGGAGGCCGAGCAGTGCTTTGGTGAAGGCGGAGCCTTGATCATTTTACCCATTATCGCAGCTTCCAATATCACCTACAGCATAAACAATGGACCATTCGAGTCTTACCCAGATAATAGAATCGAGGGACTAGCTCCGGGAATTTACACTTTGGTGGCCAAGCATGGCTCGGGCTGTAGCTACAGCTTGCCAACAGAGCTCGTGATCGATGGACCGCCTGGACCTATCCAAATTGATCAGACCTCCTTCTTCGATGCAAGCTGTGGGGAGTCCAACGGCGGCATCAATATTTCTGCCTTTGGAGGTACTCTGCCTTATGCTGCGATAGTGAGAGACCAAAACGGTACTGAGGTGGCCGCCAGCATACAGTGGAACGGTGGGCAAGCGCAAGTCACTGGGCTTGCGGTTGGAGATTACACGGTTGAGATTTTTGACTTGTTTGGCTGTGGAAGTGGCAAGACTGAGCCTCTAAGTATCGACAACAGTACCACCCAGATACTCATCGATGATCTTGATCTATGTGCCGGGGAGGATGCAAATTTGGCTCCGAAAACACCAAACCCAGCACTGTCTCTCAGCTACCAATGGTTTTTTGACAGTGAAGGCAAGCAGCCTGTTCCAACAGGAACTTCACAAATAGGAGCAGTGACCTATGTGCTTAATCCAGCCAACGGGCAATTGGTGATAGAAGGATTGCCGGCCAGTGACACCCCTAACGTCTACTATGTGACTGCGACCGGAAATGGGGTGTGCAGGGACGGGTTGGAAGAGGTCTTGGTGAAAGTGAACCCTATGCCGAACCTGAAAACCTCGAATCCGTCAATCGTCTGTGATCCAACTCAAAAAGTTGATTTGACTCAATTCATTGAAGGATTTAATCCGGACATCTATGAGTATGCTGTGGTCAGTCCTTCAGGCAGAAACATGAGGCTGGAGGAGTTGAGAGAGGTGTCTGCCTCCGGTTCATATCGAGTCAAGATTAAATATAAGGATGGAAGCTGCTATACGAGGGAGGAACGGATTTTGGTGTCTATCGCCGAAACCGAGCTTGTTGCTTCTTTCGACTATTCAATAGAAGTTTCCCAAGGTCAGTTCGTTGTCAACCAAGGTGCCAATATTTTTGAGGATGTCTCCTTTGCGGATGGCACACAGGGCAATGCTGTTATCTGGAATTGGGATTTCGGTGATGGTAACTCTAGCACGGGCCAAAATCCTACCCATTCCTATTCCGAAGAAGGAATTTATCAAGTTACATTGAGTACTATTGACCAAATGGGCTGCCAGTCGGAGTTTTCAAGAACCGTTGAGGTTTCAGATAATTTCTATGTCCAAATACCAACTGCTTTCACTCCGGCTCGAGCGGACGGCAAAAACAATTTCTTCAAACCCTATCATAGGGGGATTGTGAAAATGGAGTTTTTTGTGTTTGATACCTGGGGAAATCTGTTGTTTGCGACCTCCGACCTGGAGAGCCCGGGCTGGGATGGAAGATACAATGGATCAGACGCTCCAAATGGAAACTATGTGTATCGAGCCGAATTTGAGAGCCTAGGTGGAGAAAAAATTAGCCGAGCAGGCGCATTCCTCTTGATCCGTTGATGACAACATCATTTAACTAGTATTTCTGAATGGATTGTACCTTTTTGAATATTCCCAATTTTTGTGTTTCATATTACTTGTTGGGTCTCGATAGACATTTCCACCTGCGTTACCAAGCCAATGGCGAATTTGCGCAGTATGATTTCCGACCCTTGGCGATCATGGAAATAGGCGGGAAGACCGTGGTGATTGACAACAGTGACCCGATAGGGGTAAATCCAGAACTCTTGGCCTTTGCTGACCTTTATTTTGCAACAAACAAACTGAAGGAAAATTCGGCCTATCGCTCCGACAAAATAGTCCCGCTAGCACCGCACTACCCAGTGGATAGTTCGTCGATTTTTTTGAAGTTATTTTGGAAAAAGTTGTTTTCAAAAGAAAGTAAAAACACGGTAAAGGAGATTTATACGCTGAAAAAACGACCACGGTTTCAGATAGAAGAGGAAAACCGGATAGAGGGCAATAGCCTTTTTTTTGCAGGTTCTATTTGGAAAAAAGAGAGTCAAGCCAACCGGCTCAGGTATTCATTCATCAAGTCATGTCAATCCCATCCGAGGGTGGACTTTGAGGGAGGTTTTTTGCGCAGGGATGATGGCGACAACCTTGGATTTGATGATGCTTTGGCACCCCGCCGCTATTCTCCAAAGGAGTTTATGGATTTATCGCGCAAGTCTCTTTTCGGTTTTAACAATGCCGCAGTATTGGGAGCGATCAGCTGGAGAGTGGCGGAGTATCTCAATATCGGCATCCCTATCGTTTCCTTGCCCTTCAAAATAGACCTTCCGACCTATCCAGTTCATGGTGAGCAGATCCACATGATTGCTGAAGTAGAAGAAATACCGGAGTTTCTGGACTTCGCAGTGGACAACCACGACTACTTAAACAGATTGTCGAAAGGGGGCAAAAAGTATTTTATGGAGCACTGCCTTCCAGAGGTACAGATTAAGCGAATCCTTGGCTACCTATAAGCAAAGTGGGTTGAGCAGGACTTCAAGATCTGCTGGTAGGTCTGCCGACCCCTGAAGCGAGAGCAAAAGAAGGAAACTTATGGATGTTGGTTGAAGCCTTATTCCTCCAGCCCGGGGTTGCTGTATATGGGAAAATTTTCCGACCTTCCCGCTATTGTTTTCAGGTAAGAGGACAGCATCCCCTTTCCGAAGTTTTCATAAGCTCTGGTGACGGACTGCTCATCAAAGTCCTTGTTTTTGTAGTATTTTTCTGGGACTGCCGGGAAAAATCCCTCCGGAGGGGTTTGGAGTCTTCCAGAATTGAGCAAGAGCTTTTCGCAAGTTTTTGCCGCATCTGCGATAAGCCGGTTCCCAATAGTATGCATGTTGTCCCATGGATGGATTTTAGCACGTATTTGATGGATAATCTGTCCAGTATCTATTCCTCTGTCGATGTGCATAAAGGTGACTCCAATGAATTCGGGCTCTCCGTTCACAAATGGCCAAAAGTTAGTGCCAGAACCCCTGTAATAAGGAGATAGTCCCAAATGCACATTGATGAATCTGTTTTCAAAATGCTTCAGCAATTCCGATTTGATGATCGAACATCCGTAGGATACGATGAAGTCCGGATCTAGCTGGATGATTTCTTCCACGTGGATTTCTTCATTGATCGCGCCCTTTTGGATAATCGTTGGGTTTGATCGATCTGGTGCTCGCTGCACAAAAGTCTGGAAAAAGTCAATTTCAGTCTCCATCCTTTGGTTGAGGTGTGAGGATCTAGCTTCGCTTTGCGCTTCGCCATCGACCTTCTCTTGCAGTGTCACCCCGGTTTCTCGGTAGGTTTTCAGGACCTGGATTTCTTGACAGCAAGCCAAATGGATGCTAAAAAATTTATGCCTTAATTCATTTCCGGTCAGTATGACTATTTTTTTCATTTAGTTTTGAGGTTGATTCGGCGGCTTTTGTTTACAGGGCGACAGTCTCGGGAGCCAGAAGCCAAGTTAGCCATCGAATTCGGGATATAGGAATAGATTTGCAGTTTTGGGTGAAATCAAAAAAAGCACAGATGATTCTCGATGAGAAATGGTGAGCAGATCACCTGTGAGAATTGAAAAAAATCTGATTAATCGCTATTGACCCACCATCCAGCCTTCCTCTTTTAGGGACGGGAAGGACGACGGTAAATGACTGATGCTTGCTACATTGAAACTTCCATCGCGTCTTCGAGGCATTGGTCACGTTTTTTCAGCTGCCCTACCTGTATGAGGTGAGTTTTCTTGGTTTGAATGTGGACCTCTATCCATTTATAATACTAATTTTAAATTTAACTTATTCTGATCAATGATCCTTAGCTATACCATTGTCTTCCTTTCTCTGTTACTCGCAGGGTTGATCTATTATCGATTGGCGAAGCAGTTTGGGATTGTTGATCGACCAAATCATCGGTCCTCCCATTCAAAAACTACGGTAAGAGGGGGAGGTATTTTGTTTCCTCTTGCGGTTGTCTTTTGGTGGATGTCCCACGATTTTCTGAATACTTGGATGGTTTTGGGAATGATTTGGGTTTCTGCAGTTAGCTTTTTGGATGATATTTATTCCATGTCCAGAAAACTCCGTATTGGAATTCAGTTTTTGGGATTAACCTTTGCTTTCTACGATCTAGGGGTGTTTGAGCAGCAGACTTGGTGGGCGTTGCCAATTCTCTACTTCGTGGCATTGGGAATTATAAATGCCATCAACTTTATGGATGGGATTAATGGGTTGACCGGCCTCTACGGAATTGTGTTCTTTGGGTCTCTTTTAGCGGTGAATATTTATACACCGATATTTTCCGAAAGTCTCATCAGATATATGATCCTCGCAGGGCTCGTTTTTCTGATTTTCAATTTTCGGAAGGACGCCAAGATGTTTGCGGGGGATATTGGCAGTATTTCCTTGGCTTACATGATCATCTATTTTTTGGTCCAGTGGTATTTGAGTTCGCCAAGCTGGACGATAGTTTTATTTCTCCTTGTATATGGAGCTGATAGTTTGATTACTTTTACCCAAAGGCTTTTTCGCCGCGAAAATGTCGCCCTTCCCCATAGAACGCACCTCTATCAGATTTTAGCCAATCAACTCCAAAAGGATCATTCAATCATTGCCCTAGTTTATTCCATGATTCAATTTGGCGTTAATTTTTTCCTATTCATTTATCCAAGGACAATTCCGAGCGGACTTTTCGGTCTTGGTGTTTTGCTTGCCACGGCAGTGATTTACCTCGCTATTAAGATCCCGCTCGAGAGAAACTACGGGATAAATCCAAAGTGATCTTTTTCAAAAGGCGAAATAGGGACAAGATTCTTTTTGTTTCTCCGTATTTAATTGACTGCGTGTGATAGAAAAGGCCTCCGGAATCCGGAGGCCTTTTAGTTTTGGCTTTCGCCTGATTTAAAACTTAACACTAGTCAAAGTTGGGTGAAAAAAAGTGGCAAAAAAATACCCTGTACAGGGTATTTTTTAGTGTTTTCCCTGAATAAGTGACGGTTATTTTGAAATTTTAGTGAAAAAAATCCGTTTTGGAGCAGAACTTCTGCAAAAAAAATCAATTTTGAATACTGTGAGTGTCCGCAGTTGCCGGCCATCCTAAATTCGTTGCAAAGTCAAAAGTGTAAACAGACTTCCACAAAATGTATCCGCACTAGTCAAATGGTCTCGAGCCGCATAATTGTGGGAAATTTTGCCATTCGCCATTTTTGCGGCTTTTTTGTTCAATCTGGACGGCAAATTCGACTTCTTTTTGGGATTATTAACCTACTCGAAAAATAACGCTTCCGTTTAGGAATAGCGTTTGCTTTAAAGTGCACAGTTTTTATTTACTTTGCACGCAAATCAAATCGCCCCAATTCGGCAATCTTTAGTCCAATTCTTAAAAATCTAATTTATTAAAAAGATGAAACAATCCTTGTTCGCTTTTTCACTCAGAAAAACCCTGTTCCTGGCAATGTTCGCCATGTTGGCAATGGGCGCATGTAAAAGCAAAAAGAAAGCTGTACAGCCCGCTCCAACGCCAGCTCCGGTAGAGGAAGTAGTACAGCCTGCCCCTACACCAGCCCCTGCAAGATCTGCCGAAGAAGTGGCTGCCGAAAAGCTAGAAAATTACTTCAATGCAGTAGCTGCTGCGGGAAACACCAATTCAGCAAACCAGTCTATTCAGGAAACGCTGGCGATGTTCTCCAACCAAGAGACTCCGGTCCTTATCGTAATCCACGAGGAGAACGGTATCAAAGACTACGATGAGCCGACTACCATCAAGAAATATCTTGATTACTTGAAGGATACCAAGAAAAACCTCAACTATATCTCTGACATCAGAATGGACGCCAGTGGCAAAGTATCTGAATTAGAATTGAGAAGAAAGTAAAAAACCACCCGAAAATCTGATTTAACATGAAAAATAAATTTATCCTCTTCTTGGGCTTGTTCCTTTCCGCTTCAGTAGCGGTCATGGCTCAGGACAATATCAGCCCAGCTAGAAAGCAGGCAATTGACTCCCTAGCTTTGGAAAAAGTGAAGGACTTGTCCAAATACATCTCCATCATCGGCAGCAAAGAGACACAATTCTCCGAAGCA
>CAZTJM010000001.1:74014-88014 GCA_964613865.1 uncultured Limnohabitans sp.
GATGGGCGTTTCTTCCATCAACACCCAGGAAATCGCTTACTACAAAGTGAGAAGATACTTTGAGCGATTGATGGCCCTTAACTATGACCGGGTTAATATCACTTGGTACGATATCCAATACATCTCCGATCTGGAAAGACAGCCTGATGGCCGCTATGTTGGGGTGATCACCGTCTATCAGAGATTTGAAGGTACTTCCATCGAAACCGGCATGAACTATAAAGACACAACCAAAAAAGATATCACGATCTACGTAGAGAAAAAACAAACTCAGATAGCTGGTCGTACCATCGAATTTTGGGACGTCATGCTTGGTGACGTGAGAGTGACTGAAACCTCCGCATGAGAAAAATCTTTCTGATTATTGCATTTATTACTGCAATCATATCCAATGTTCCGGGGCAAGGCATAGGCAGCCCCGGAACTATTAAAGACGATGGCAGATTTACAGCTTCTACGAAGCAACTCAACCAATTTTTTAGACGATTCAACGGCGAGGAATCTGTGGACGGAACGGTCCGCTATTATCCCGGAGATTCCCTCTACAGAAATATCCCCCTGCGCAAGGGTTTTCTGAACATCCTGTTTGACAACCAGACTTCTTCTGTATCCCCTGATCTGAAGAATCAGTTTGTCCAGACCACGCTCTCAGAAGTATATCCCCACTACCTGAATTTCCACAGAGAGGGCTGGTACGCAGAGGTGGAGACCATTTTTACTTTCAAGGGGAAAAGGGAAAAGGCCACTTTGATCATGAAGATCCAATCCGAGGGATTGGGATACGAGTGGGTAATTGACCAGGTCATCTTTGAGCCCTTCAAAAATCTCTTTAACAAACACGTGGGGGAACAAAAGGATTTTCTCCATCCACTTAGTCATGAACTCGGGTTCATGAACCTCAGGCGTGCGTTTCAAGATTCCAATTTGCCCGAATCTTTTACCGCCAATTCCTACAAGCCGGATTATCTGGCAATCTTCTTGTATGAGATGAAGCAAAATAACCTTCGATTTGAAACCGTCTCGGGATTGAAGTTTCACTTCTTCCAGATTCAAGGCTGGTATTTCGAGGTCAATCAATTTAACCGTCCCGGCTTCAATACCGGTTGGCTTATCTCCAATTTGGTGAGACTCGGCCCGGGCGACAAGGAGACCATTCTCAAGTACATTTATGATCAGGAGTAGACATTTACTGTTTTCAGCACTTTTCATTCTGCTTCACCTTTCTCTCAGCGCCCAGACCATCAAGGGCTATAGTAAGGAGCAGGTGGAGGAATTTTCAGCTAAGGTGGAAGACCAAGTGAGGTTTTTGGAATACCTGCTCAATACGGTCGGCAGTGCTGAAACCTCCGCAAGGGACAAAGACATCATCATTCGCGAGAGCTACCTCAAAATCTTCCGTGATGAAAAGGTGCAGGTGGAGGATGACCTTTTGCTTGACCGCAAAGTGGTGACCAACAAAGACGTCACCGCCTACATCAAGGACATCGAGTTCTTCTATAAAAACGTCGAGTTCAAGTTTAAGATCCGGGACGTAAAAGCTTCTCAGAAGGAAAATGGTGAAGTTTACTTTTTGGCATCATTGGATAGAACCATCACAGCAACTTCGGTCTCAGGCGAGAAAATCACCAATACAAAGCCGAGGTTCGTAGAAGTCAATCTACAGGACAAGTCCCAAGAACTGAAAATAGTCAGTGTCTATACCACCAAAGTGAGTAGGGATGAGGAACTGACGGCTTGGTGGGAAGGACTTGATTCCCCATGGAAGAATTATTTCCGAGGCAGGTTTGAACTGGCACCGGAGGATTCTGTTTCCTTGGACTGGCTATATCGCTTTGTGAGCGTCGATTCTTTGAACATATCGGGGCGACGGGAAATATTCGGCCTCCAGGCCCTCTCCGAACTCCGTGACCTAAAGGTGGTAGACATCTCCAATACTGCGATCACAGATTTGGGGCCGATTTCCAACGTGACTTTCCTCGAAAGCCTTAATCTGACCAATACCCCTACTTCGGACATCCAGTTTATCAAATACTCCGACCGGTTGAAGCACCTGGATATCTCAAATACCGGAATTGAGGACATTTCCCAGCTTCTCAATCTCAAAAGTCTAGTCTCGTTGAAGGCTGAGAATACCCCTATCATGAGCTTTGCCGTTCTCAACGAGTTCAAAAATTTGATCGTGCTTGATCTGGGAAGCTCGGGTTTCAATAATTTGGAAAATATCAAAGATCTCAACAAGCTGGAAAGTCTAGACTTGAGTGACAACTACATGATCAACTTTTCGGCGCTTTCCGGTCTTGCTTCCCTGAAGAGTTTAGATCTTTCCAATACAAATGTTCAGGATGTAAGCTCGTTGGAGGGACTTAGCAATTTGGAATCGCTGGATATCTCAGGCAGTCAGGTGGCCGATATTTCCCCACTCGAATCCCTTCCAAACCTGAAGAAAATTTCAGCCGATGAAACCCAGCTCACAGCTGAGGCTGCGGATAGTTTTGTTAGGAAAAAGCCCAGCGTGCTGCTTATTCACCATGTCAAGGATTTGGAAAGCTGGTGGGCGGCGCTTTCCCCAGAGTGGAAAGCGGCGTTGAAAAAGAACAATCCCAGAATCACAAGTGATGACCCTGGCATCGAGACTTTGACGCAGACGGTGACTATGCCAAAGCTGAATCTGGACGGTGACAGTATTTCAGATTTAGTTCCCATAACGAGATTTGTAAATCTTGCCAGTCTCGATTTCTCAAACAATCCAGTGGCAGATCTCTTTCCTTTGAGTGAGGTCAGAACCCTTACTAAGCTTACTGGAAAAAACACCCAAGTGACGGACCTCTCGGCACTCCGGGAGAACAAAGTTCTCGAATACATCGATCTTGAAAATAGCCCTGTAGCCAGCATCTCGGATATCGTTGCATTACCGAAGCTAGTCTATCTAAATGTCAACGGAGGCGACGTTTCCGCGGAAGAAGTACCTGGGATATTGGCCCAGATGCCAGACCTCAACCTTGTGTATCGTACCGATGAGCTCAGCGCTTGGTGGGAAGCACTGGATCCGATTTGGAAAGATGTGTTCCGCGAAAAGTTTTCCTTGGGTGAAAGCCCAGAGACTGAGCAACTTCATCGCTTGGCCAGCCAACCGGAACTGAAGTTTGAGCGATTGAGTATTCCTGATTTGAAAGCGCTTAGTGTGTTTGACAATTTGAGGAGCTTAGAGGTCTTTGATACGCCAATCTCTTCCGTGGCACCGCTGAGCGGATTGAATTTATTGACCAAGCTTAGACTTTCCCAAGTCGCCGTAACCGATTTTCTGCCTATATCAGGACTGTCTTTGCTTCAGGAGCTGGACCTTTCCAATACAGGGATAGAAGATTTGTCGCCAATTAGCAACCTTCGTGAACTGAAAAAGCTGAATATCTCCGGTACAAACCTGAAAACATTAAAAGGACTTGAGCCGCTTACAGCACTAGAAGAGCTGGATGTAGCCAGCACAAACCTAAGGTCTCTAAAGCCTCTGGATGGCATTACCAGTCTTAGAAAGCTTTCCTGTTTCAATACCAACCTCAGTTCAAGGGCAGTGGATTCCTTCAAGTCTTCGCATCCTGATTGTGAGGTGCGGTACTATTGAGAGTGTTGGCGCTTGTCAGTTCGCAAAATCAAGAAAACACTTATTTGCAAACTGGGAGTAAGTGTCTAAACCATATGGCTCGCTAATGAAAAAAAGTGTTACCCGGCTAGGCTGGATAACACTTTTCGTACTAACCGGATCTTATCCGGTACATGCGGCTCGGCTTTATCAAAAAACAGGAAACCACCTGCACGCCTTCAAAAAATCACCACTACCATTTGTGGCCTGACAAAATAAAAGGGGGGGAAAAGTGCTGAAAAAAATCCCTTTACTATTTTCCATAAAAAATGATGAGAAAAGTTGCTTAATCACCCTGATCAAAATTACATCCTCTGCTTTTTTTATAAATACCCTGTACTGGGTATTTTTTATTTTTAGCCCCTTAAGTTTTCCACAAATTAGTACATTTTCAATACGATCTTTGATTTATCTAATTTGACTTTCACCAGTGATACCTATGAGTTTAATAACTTTCTCATCATTCTTGATGGTATTACTTCCATGATTAATCGGAGGGACCTATCTGGGCAATTTTCGTTTGCGAGACAAACTTTTAGAGCAGAATCTCCTTATTTTCGGGCATGGTCAAACTCCTTGTAGGCTCTTCTTTGGTGGGTATTCTACTGGTTTTGTTGGGAGTAAATAGAGGCTTTGACCTCTCAGACGAGGGCTTGTACGTGCTGCTAGCAGACCCTGTCCAGGACAATGTTGCCGGTATTTTTAATTACGACCTGTTTTTTAAGCTCTTTTATAAAATATTTGGTCATGCATTTTCCCTTATCGAACTCAGGCTATTACGTTTGCTCAGCTATTTCGCGGGTGCTTGGGCATTGGCGGAATTTTGGAAGAATCTCAGGGCTGAGTCGCGGCTCCGCCCTGAGATTTTCTTTTTGGCTATACTGGGCTTGCTGGCCGGATATGCGTTTCTGCCTCCTACACTTTCCTACAATTCCCTAACGGTAGTCCTTGTCTGCTTCTGGCTTAGGTCGGTCTCCCAGCGTGTGCAGGGTTACGATTCCTATTTCTATTTGGGGTTGATTGTTGCGCTGTTCATTTATGTTAAAATTTCCTTTGCGCTGCTGATAGGTCCAATGACGTTTCTGTTTGTGTGGAAAAAAGGGGGCTTTCGAGGTGTGCTTATAGCGTTTATGCCATTGCTTCTGACGGAGTTGGTTTTTCTTGCCGTTTTGGGAGAAAATGCCTCTTTGCGCCTCACTGAGGGAATCCCCCAAATTAGTTTGAGACCGGGTTATCAATTTGGCCAAATGCTGAAAAGTATCGCAGTCGGTGCCTTGTGGACGCTGATTCCGGCAGTCCTATTTTACTTTGTAGGATATTTGAAGAAGGCTGAAAGCAATCACTATAAGATGCTCTCGGTTCTGGCAATTTTGACAGTTTCTGGGATAGTTTATATTACCCATATCACAGAGGAGTGGAATCATACATTGATGGTTTTCACGGCCGGGATTCTTGGTTTTTGTTTTGGGGCATTCAAACGTCCCGTAGAAAACAACATGAGTTGGATTGTGCTCTTGCTTATTTTGCCCTTCATTATTCATTTTGGAAGCAATGTGTATTGGCTCAGAATAGGCATCCATTATTGGGTTTTTTGGCTTATGGCCTTTTTGCTTTGCTTTGAAAACTTGAAAATAGAAACCTCGCTTCTTGTCTCTGGGGTCTCCCTATTATTGCTTTTCAATGGACTTTGGTGGCATCCTTTTGGACAGGATAGGCCTTTGTGGACAGCAAAATATCCATGGAGCCTGAAGGGGGAGGGAACTGTACAACTTGATGGCGAGCTGGTAGAATCACTCAGCAAGCTGGAGCAAGCCCTAGAGATGGACACTTCCAAATCCATTTTGGCAATCTATCGGAATCCGGGAATCGTATGGCTGATTGGGAGGCAAGTTCCGCAATCTCCCGGAATTTGGGATAAGCGGCAGTTGGAAGATGGAGTCATGGACAAGCCTGAAAAGATAATCTTTAACGATGTTCAAGCCCTGCCAGCTGCCTGGAAATTTCGATACAGAATGGATCTGGGAGTTTTTCAAGGAGACAGCCTTAGCTTACTATGGGATTGATCCAAGAAAAGTATTTTGTAAAATTTTGGGGACTGTTGGGAGGATTGGCAGCTTTGCTGATCTGGTATTTGCCCTGGAGATTTCAGGTCAATGACGATGAGGTGATGATGTGGTTGGTTTCAGGCGCATATACTGGCTCACCTGAATCCTATGCCGTGTTCCTTCACCCGCTACTAAGCTGGGGCATTTCGTTGTTGTACAAGTTTGCTCCGGGAGTCCTTTGGTATCCACTAGTTTGGTTTACTCTCACCTATTTAAGTTTTTTGGTTTCTGTGGCTCAGGTTAATAAAAAACTGGGAGCGACCCTGTCTGCGCAAATTTGGGTACTCTTTCTATTTGCGTTTTACGCGCACTTCCTTTTTTTTCTCCAATTTTCGATAGTGGCTGGCTTTGCGGTTTTCTCAGGTTTGATTGCCCGATTTGGAAATCCAGCGGAACAAAATGATCGGTATTCAAGGCTCTACCGAACCGACCTGCTAATCCTGTTCGGTTTTCTCGTCCGCCCAGAGGTTCTTTTCCTTTTTCTAGCGGGTGTGACATGTATCAATGTGCTGGTTTTCAAACGCGTCTATTTGTACAAAAGAAGCGTTGTGCCGCTACTGCTTGGCTGCATAGGATACGGCATATCCATTCTTTGGATTGCTAACGCGAATCTGTCGCACTTCGAGCAACTTAACCGACAGAGATCCGGAGTATTTGATCATCCTACCTTACAACTGAACAAGGAAGTTTTTAGGGGCAAGAATCCCGAGCTCTATTTCTTCTCAAATGGCATGATTGATTTTCGGAGTGATGCGAAGCTTGTCGAAAAGCTACCCATTTGGAAAATGGAGCTGGACAAGATGAGATGGGATTGGATAGGCCCCGACGCCGTGGTAAAAAGCTTTTGGACCTACGTCCAGCACGAGCATTTTCTATTGGCTCTCATGGCAGTTTTTTTTGCATTTTCTCTCCTAGTCGATTGGAGGAAAGCTTTTGTGATCGCTGCTGTGCTGGCTTTTGGGATGTTGGCGCTGAGCCCCTTTTTCCTGATTAAAGTCCAGATTTATGCCTTGGTGTTTTTGATCTTTATGTTGATGTCGTTTTGTTTTTTTTCAATTCGATTTCACCGCCGCGGTGCCTACCTTTTGTTCATTTCGGTTCTTGTCGTTGGAATCGCATTTCACTTTTATGCTTTCTTTCACAGCGCGGTAAATTGGGTTCCCGTGGACAATTTAAAATCTATGCTGGACAGACTCAGACAGGATGGGTACGAAGAAGTATTCTTGGTCGGTCCAAGCAATCTGTATTCAGACTTGTTGTTTGAGCCTACCCCTGGTTTTAAGGTGCTGGGTTGGCCGACACTTTTGGAAAAGTGCAAGGGAGTCCCAGCTAGTTTAGAAAGGGCCTACCTGGTTGACTCGGCTACCTATATCTACAACCAAGCATACTTTGAAAATGAAGAATTGTTAGGGAATCAGTCGGGGCTTTACCTTTTGGTGTCGAAGCAATGAGAGAAAAGTTTTTGCAATCATGGACGCTAGCCTACGATCTGGGAGTCGCCTGTTTGTATTTTTTCACATTGGCTTACATGATCAAGTACTTTGATGTCCAATCCTTTGATATCAAGGTTCATAATTTTTTGCTTCAGGACTATTTGAAGGAGGGGGCATTTCCGGCGCCTCCTGGGTACTATTCCATCCTTTATGTCGTGGATCTGCTATTCAGATACAAGTATCCTTTTGTGTTCAGCGCATTATTGGTATTGACCTTTTTCTTCTGGCTCAAATTCAGCATCACCTTTCGATGGCTGTCAAAGCAATTGCATATTAGTGCTTTTCAGGTCGGGCTTCTTGCGGTCAGTCTGCTGTTCATCAGTCCAATTTTTATCCCCGCCATAGATGGATCATTTTGGTACTTGGGCAAATTTACCCCGACCATTTGGCACAATTCCACTTTGATTGCGGTGTTTCCTTTTTGTCTTCTGCTGTTTTTTGAAACGCTCAAGTGGCAAATTGACGGCTTTACAAGGGCACTGTATAACATTTTTTTTCTCGGACTGGTGATTATTCTGATCAAGCCTAGTTTTATGTTTTGCTATATACCAGCGCTTCCGCTGTATTCATGGAGCCAAAGCCTACGGTTTGACAGGCGATTTTGGACTTCTTGTGGCATCTCCTTATCCTTTTTGGCAATGCTTTTTATTGAGAAGGCATGGATTTACGATTTGGATCCGATGATCAATATCATGTACACAGCGGAGGAAAGGTCCACTGTAGTTTTGAATCCGTTGGTGGTTCATCTGCATTTTTCCAAAGAACCTATTTTTGACTTTTTGTGCAGCTTTCCGAGTACTTTGGTCTTTCTGCTCTTTTGGGGGCGGGTCGGACTTAAGGACAAGCCCTTCGTCTTTTCATTCTTGCTTTTGATTTTTTCCCTGATGGTCTACCTGCTTCTTGCTGAAACTGGCTTCAGGAAGTTCCATGGGAATTTCTACTGGCAAATCCCCATAGCGATGTTTTTGCATTACCTCAGCATGGTGGTTGTGGTCATTAACCAATTTGTGAAGGGAAAAAATGTCGGCATCCGACCCTTCTTGATTTTTTCGCTTGTCTACCTCACACAAGTTGCCATGGGAATCGCCTACTGGTTTAGAATATTTGATGGGCATGCCCTTAATTGACCCGGAGAGATTAAACGGTGGCTGGGGGATTCGATATTGAGCTCGTAATATGGGAGGATATACCGAATGGGCTCGCCTTTTTCATTTTGCACCGGTAGTTCATAGAGTGCCATCTTGTCCAGTATTTCGTGGTCAACATAGATGAGCGCAGCGTTGGTTTTCAACAATTCTTGTGTAAGATCAACCGGGACGGAGGCTACATGTGGATGGTTTCTAAGTCCGATATGGGTTTTTACGACCGGAAAAATCAGGATAAATGCGAGAATATTCAGACACGTGAGACCATAGGAAAACTTCCGAAATTTTTCCTCATGAAGCATACTTAGCATGAGAAATAAAGCCATTGGGGTAAGGATCCTTAACTCCACCCAGCCATAATTTTTATATAGGATAAGATTAAAGCCGAGCAAAATTACGGAGACGATGACCCCAAATCTTACCAGCGGATTTCCCCTGGAATAAGACAGTGCAAAAAAAAGCAGCATTGCAAACAGCGCTTTTTGAATAGAATAATACCACCCTTCCGAGTAGAAAAGTGAAAAGTAAACATTACGCTTTAGGTTAAAAAACAAGTGCTCTATTGCTGTCCCAACAGCGCCTTCTTTTGCCAAGCGAAGAGTTTCGGAAAAGGCATTGCTAACCTGTTCGTGAAGGAAATGCTGGTGGAAAAAGGCAAGGAGTATCGCAAAGACCACAAACAACAACTTTCGGTATCCTTTCAATGGACCGGGTATAACCAACATGCCAAACATGGCCAAAAACCAAGTACTTCTCAGGATGCCCAAAATCAAAATGGAACTCAGCAGAAGTAAGTAATCCCGCTTTGAAAGGGTATCAAGGTATTTTTTGGTACTAGTATAGAGCAGTATCCCCCCTGCTAGGTGGATCAATTCCGGCATAAAAGTGAATGAATAAAATAGGGTCACCGGGCTTCCCAAAACAAATATCAACTGAAAATTGACCGTTGATTTCGCTTTTTTTTCCGATAAGAACAATACCAGAATTGCAAGCGAAAAGACCAGGCCGTTGATCAATGGAATTATTGGTCTATGCCATCCGACCAACTTGGCGGGCAGTCCGTAGAGTAGGGGATATGCTGGGCCATGGGCATCGGCGCCGAGTAACTTTGCCCCCGCACCTGTATAGGTGAAACTCGCTTTTAGACTGCTGTTCTCTGCAAAACTCTTTGAGTTCTGAAAGTAAAAAAACTCGTCTCCGTAATAGGGTGAAAAGCTACGATCCGCCAGTAAGAAACAATAAACATATATCCCAACAATAACCAGACTTGTGGCCACTATCCAGCCTCGTGCTTTTGCGCCATTCTTTTTTTCCACTTTTTGCGTATTGTTTGGCTGGCCTTTGCGTGTTCAGACTGCTATAAATATTAAGAATAAAATTACGCATTCCTAAAGTCAATACGACTCCCTATTGACTCAAGCCAATTTGCCAACTCTAATATACATCGTCAAAAAAAAGCACCGATGCCTCCATCTGACAGGACTATCGATAATTCGTCCATATTTTGGAGAAAATGCCAATTCCCTTATTTTTGATTTACCGAGTAATTTTTTTACTCATTTGCCTAGGTTCCATTTGTAACTGAAAGGGCGAAGCTGTTTTTAGGCTGAATTATCGATCAAGAATTTTTGATGTAAAATGTAGGCCCGCCCATTCCCTATTTGTTCCTATTCTGCTAGACTCCCTCGTCACATCCAAGACCCGCGTTAAGCTGCTTTTAAAGTTTTTCGCCCATGCCAATTCAGGCTATCTGCGCTCACTCGCCAAAGAATTTGACGAGTCGACCAATTCTGTCAGGGTAGAACTTAATCGCTTGACTGATGCCGGCTTGTTGTTGGCTGAAGATGAGGGGAAAACCAAGGTTTACCGAGCGAATAATTCCCATCCCTTCTTTTCGGAAATCAAAGGGATGGTGACCAAATTCCTCGGTTTGGACGAATTGATGGAGAAAATCGTCAAGCGAATGGGGAATGTGGAGAAGGCGATTATTGTGGGGGACTATGCGCAGGGAGTGGACTCAGGAACTATTGATCTCATTCTAGTGGGTCGGGACCTCGACTTGGTGTACCTTGACTTTATTGTGAACAAGACTTTTGAAAAAATCAACCGGAAAATCCGGGTTCGGGTGCTGGAAGAAAGTCCTGAAAATTTAGCCGGGATCTTGGTATATGGAAAGTAATTTTTGTTTCTCTCCCAGGTGCCTAATTGCCGAAAATTTGAAAACCAAACATTATTGAACTCCGACCAGCCAACCCACTATAAAGTCATTGAAGCCAGCTCTGGATGGAAGATGGTGGACTTCAAGGAGATTTGGAAATACAAGGATCTACTTTATTTCTTGACTCTCAGGGGGATCAAAGCGAGGTATGCCCAATCTGTGCTGGGAGTAGCCTGGGCGATCATACAGCCGCTTTTCACGACATTGGTTTTTACGCTAGTTTTTGGGGGTTTGGCCAAGGTGGATTCTGATGGAATGCCATATATTCTGTTTTCCTATTTGGCGCTGTGGCCTTGGAACTACTTTTCCGGTACTCTCACCGAGTCCGCCAACTCCCTTATCCAGAATGCCAACATGATTACCAAAGTGTACTTTCCCAGGATGGTACTTCCGCTCTCGGCCATCCTATCGAAGCTGCTGGATTTCACGATCGCCTTTGTGGTTGTACTGGGAATGCTGTTGTACTTCAAGCAAATTCCCGGCTGGGGAGTAGTCTTTTTGCCTCTTTTGATTATCCAGCTTTTGCTATGCAGTCTTGGGATAGGGATGTTTTTATCTGCACTGGCAGTGAAATACAGGGATGTCAAACACGCCCTAACCTTTGTCGTGCAGTTATTGCTTTATGCCGCTCCCGTGGTTTACAGTACAAGTGCGGTTCCCGAACAGTATCAGAAATTCTACATAATTAATCCTATGGTAGGAGTGATTGAAGGTTTTCGGGCGGCCTTTCTTGATCGTCCGATGCCATGGGACTGGATTTGGCCGGGAAGCATCGCGGCAACGATCTTCTTTGTCTTCGGTATGTTCTACTTTCGCAGAATGGAGCGGATTTTCGCAGATGTCGCTTAGCCAGGGATAACATACCAGCAATCTGAAGTAATTGTCAAGCAAACTTCAACGCGCTTCTTAACTATCAGCCGATAGCGCAAAATCCAAACAACCTACCGATTATTTGTAAATGACACTTTCCATCGTATCTCCAGTATATCGGGCCGAAAATATCCTCGACGAATTGGTAGGCCGAATTAAGGCGGCCATCCCCGCCGTTGACTACGAGATTATCTTGGTCGATGACTATAGTCCGGATAAATCTTGGGAGAAAATAGAAAAGCTGTCAGCACAGCATCCTGAGATAAAAGGAATTAAGCTTTCCCGCAACTTTGGTCAACACTATGCAATCACCGCGGGGCTGGATGCAGCGATAGGCGATTGGGTGGTGGTGATGGACTGTGATCTGCAGGACAGGCCTGAGGAGATTCCAGCCTTGCTTGCCAAAGCGCATGAGGGTTTTGATGTAGTGCTTGCCAGAAGGGCTGATAGGCAAGACGGTTTCGTTAAAAGGCTCTCTTCCAAACTGTTCTATCGTACCTTGGCGTGGCTCACTGGCTCCCGCCAGGACGAGAGCATTGCCAATTTTGGGGTATATAGCAAAACCGTGATCAAGGAAATATCCGGCATGCGCGAGAGCATTCGATACTTCCCAACCATGGTCCGTTGGGTGGGATTTCGGCAAACCGCCATTGACGTGGTTCATGCTGCAAATGACGGGAGACAAAGCAGCTACAACTTCAAGAGATTGTTCAATCTGGCATTGGACATTATGTTAGCCTACAGCGATAAGCCAATCCGCCTCACCATCAAACTGGGTTTGGGTGTAGCCCTTTTTGGATTTCTCTTTGCCGCATACACTCTATTTCGATACTTCCAGGGTGATATCATCGTGGCCGGCTACGCTTCCCTAATTATTTCACTCTGGGTTCTCACCGGCTTTTTGCTGGGTACCTTGGGGATGGTCGGACTCTATGTCGGCAAGACCTTCGAAGGAGTAAAAAAACGACCGATCTATATCGTGGAGAAAAGAGTGGGCGGAGAAGCTTAGGTCGCGCTTTGGTGTACAGTAAATAAAATTCAGCGTGATAGGATATTTTAAATTCCTTGGCATAGATGGTACTCCGTCTTGCGTTTAACTTGATAAATATAAACCTCATAAGTCGCAGGAGGTCATGTATTTACTCTGAAAACTGTTTTTAATCTGCCTTGATCCATCCACTTGCATTTGATTCTTTGCTTTTCGGTTACCCTGTGGGAAAGATCATTGTCGACCAATCTTGGGATGAACATGATTTTTTAGAGAAGGCCAAGGCCTTTCAGTTGGTTTATATCTCTTCTCAAACCGAGCTGAAATTCAGTTCCGACACTATCCGTCTGGTTGATATTAAGGCAACCTTTTTCAAGCGGCTAGACCAGTTGGCGGATGGATATTCTGCTCTGGAAAAACCCAGTGGTGAATTGGACCAAAGACTTGTGGAACTAGCACTGGAGAGTGGGGCTTATTCAAGGTTCAAAGTAGATGAGCGCTTGGACAATGGAGAGTTCGAAAAGCTCTACCGGCTTTGGATACAAAAAGCTTGGGAAAATCGTGAAATTCTGTCTCTTCCAGACAAGGAAGGTATGGTGACCGTGTCGATTGACGTGGATTCGGGAAAAATTGGGTTGCTAGCTGTACATCCCGATAGTCGAGGCAAAGGCTGGGGTAAAAAGCTTGTCAAAGCAGCCGAAATGCAGGCTAAAAGGGAAGGTGCCCAAGGCCTCTACATTCCCACCCAACTAGACAATCTTCCAGCCTGCCATCTTTACCAATCCACTGGATACACCCTTTCTCAAAAGGAGTATATTTACCATTATTGGAGGAATTGAGTTTTTAGGATATGCCTATATCTGTTGCCAATAGGTTGTCAGAGTTTTCAATAATCGCTACTATAATCACAATTTTTTCACACTCCAAAGCACTCTTCTACCGATGATCATAGCTGGGGCAGGCGGACATGCCAAGGAAGTCTTGGATATCTTGGTCTCGACAAGTCCTGGCATCACTATGTCTTTTTTGGATGAGAACAAGAGTGAAAGGTTCTTTTGCCAAAACTATTCGATCATTCAAAATGAAGAGGAAATTCTGGCAGCCCTTCAAGAAGATCCCCGCTTTGTCCTGGGTACCGGCAAGCCCGAGACTCGAAAAGCATTTTATGACAAACTGACCCGCCTGGGAGGAGAGCATTTTAGCCTTAGGGGAATGGGACTTGTTCTCAGCTCGAGCTCCGATTGTCTAGAAGCCGACATTTTCAGCCTCTGTTTTGTCGGACCCAACACCCATATCGGTAAAGGCTGTTTGGTCAATACTGGAGCGCAAATCCACCACGAGGTGGAGATTGGTGATTTTACCGAAATCAGTCCTGCCGCCGTGATACTCGGTAAAGCTAAGATAGGTTCCTTTTGTATCATAGGGTCCAATGCCACTATCCTACCCAAAGTGAATATTGGAAGCCGCGCCATCATCGGCGCAGGGGCAGTCGTCACCATATATATTCCCGATGTATACACTGTCGTCTGAGTACCTGGCAGAGT
>CAZTJM010000002.1:0-76840 GCA_964613865.1 uncultured Limnohabitans sp.
GGGTTGGAAGTTAAATTTTCAATACTCAAACTCAATTTTCAATTTTTAAGGATTTTGGTCCCCATTAACATGGGTCATTGATAATTGGAAATTGAAAATTGATCACTGCTTATATACTTTTCCTTCCTTCATGACAAAATTGACATCCTTCATCACTTTGATATCCTGGTCGGGATTTCCGGAGACAGCAATAATGTCGGCGACCTTTCCTGCTTCGATCGTCCCTAGTTTCGCTTCAATCCCCAAAAGCTGCGCGGCGTTCAAAGTGGCCGCCTGAATGGCTTCCAGATTTGGCATCCCGACTTCGGTCATATAAAGGAACTCCCGGTAATTTTCCCCATGAGGAAATACCCCCGCATCCGTCCCGAAGGCGATCTTCACGCCTTTTTTGTAGGCCCTTCCAAAAGTCTCTTGGATCTGGGCTCCGATCTGCATGGCTTTGTCCCTCACCACGGGCGGATAATAGCCGGGGATTTTGGCGTATTCAGCGGCTGACATGCCTGCCGTCACAGTTGGCACATACCACGTCCCAGCTTCAATCATCATTTCCATCGTTTCCTCCGACATCATCGTGCCGTGCTCGATCGAGTGTATTCCAGCTTTCACGGCCCGTTTCATTCCTTCATCCCCATGGGCATGGGCCGCCACATGGATACCGAAGTCCTTGGCCGTACGGACCACCGCATCCAATTCATCTTGCTGAAACTGGGGCGCGGATCCGTCGCGAGCAACAGAAAGTACGCCACCAGTAGCCGTGACTTTGATCACATCGGACCCATACTTTACGGCTTGGCGCACGGCTTTTCGGGCATCGGCATCTCCATTGATCACCCCCTCGTCCGGACCCGGGTCACGCATCAGGTCACGCCTCACTCCGTTGGTCGGATCGGCATGGCCTCCCGTAGGGGCGATAGATTTGCCTGCGGTGTAAATTCTCGGGCCTACGACCAAGCCGCTGTTGATGGCATTTCGAAGGGCAATATTCACTCCCGAACCGCCGAGATCACGAACGGTGGTAAAACCAGACATCAGGGTGATTTTGGCATAGGGCAATGCCTTGTATGCGACATCGGCTTCATTGTCCCTGAAGCCGTCCACGTAGCGGGTAGGACTGGTCTGGCTCTCGATGTGGACGTGCATGTCCATCAGCCCTGGCATAACGGTCGATCCCTTCAGATCTATCGTCTTATCCCCCTCCCCTCCATTTTGGTATCCAGCCGATACGGAAAGGATTTTGTCCCCTTCGACCACTATGGTTTGTTCGGTGAGGACTTTTTTGGTTTTGACATCGATAAGACGTCCGGCATGGAGGTATGTCTTTTGGCCGTAGGCCGTAAGGCAAAGCAAAAGTGCTGCCCCCGACAGTAAAGTTTTCTTCATAAGGTCTAAGGATTGATGGTTGATGCTAGTCAAGATAGCCGATAAATCGAGCTTTGAAAAACCGGCAGAAAAAAATGGCCTCGCTTTTCGAGATACTTTGGAGGCTACAAACTGTACGGTATCCGCTACTTAGGCATGGCCCGAATGTGTTGAACCTTACAGCAAGGCTTCTCCAGGCTTCAACTGGTAGCAGCGCTCATGGGGCTTGAAGCCGAGCTTTTGGTAAAATGGCTCGGCGTCCTCTGCGGCAAACAGGATTAAGCGGACTTCGGGCGACATATTACGCGCAAACTGGAGCATGCTTCTGCCTATGCCTTGACCCTGATGCGCCTTGGCAACCGCCAAATCAGCAACAAAACAGCGGTAGCAGAAATCGGAAAGGCCCCTGAATAACCCAACCAAGCGACCATCAAGTCTGGCGCTGATCAGAAGATTGGATCCTTCGAGCATCCTTTTGAGATGTTCGGGATTGTCCATCGGCCTTCTCAAACCCAAGCCTGAGTCCTCTAGGATAAAAATATATTCTTCCAGAGAAAGTCCCGTGTCCACTTGAATAGTCACCATAGCTCAAGCAACTTGGGTTTGATTCAATTTAAGACATCCTGAAGGTCTGGCCTTTTTTCAAAGGTCGCCTTTGCAAAGGGACAGAGCGGGATCACTTTGACACCTTCTTTGCGGACAAAGTCCACCAAGGCTTCCAGCATTTTTACCCCGGCACCTTTTCCTTTTAGGCTTTCATCGACTTCGGTGTGCTCGATGATCATTCTCTTGGGTCCTGCCATCACATAGACCATTTCGGCTATGCGTGCTGAATCTTGTTCAACAAAAAAGGAGCCTCTTCGTCCGTCGGACTGATGTTGGATATTCATGTAAAAATCTTTTTTATTTCCAGTGTTTAAAATCTAGTGTCCCAGCCAAATATCCGCTGAGTCGGGTTTCTGGGTGTATTTTCGGGCCTGCCCATGTTCAAGTCTCAGTCCTCCCGTCCACCAGTTTGTCGTAGACTTCGTCGACAGGCTCCCAAAGCTCGATACTATGCCCATCTGGATCTAGGATATGGACAAATTTCCCATATTCGTAGGTTTCTATCTCATCCAGAATAGTCACCCCTTCAGCTTTTAGCTCCTCCACCAATTCAACCAGATTCTCCACCCGATAGTTGATCATGAAGTCCTTTTCGGAGGGTTTGAAGTAGGTAGTATCGTCCTTCATGGGTGACCATTGGGAAAAGCCCTTTTTCGCAGGATCTTCGCTGCTTCTCCATTCAAAGGCGGTTCCATACTTGTCTGTATTCAGTCCCAGGTGTTTATGATACCAAGACTTTGTTGCCTCGGGGTCTTTTACCTTAAAGAAGATACCTCCAATTCCAGTCGCCCGCTTTTTCATAGCTGTAGGTTTATAAAATGCTCTTCAGGAAATTTCTAGCCCTTTCCAAGTCTTCCTTGGTATCGATCGCAATTGCCTGATGCTCGGTCTCAACCATTTTGATCTTGATGCCCCGCTCGATCAGTCTAAGCTGTTCCAACATCTCGATTTGCTCCAATCTTCCCTTGGGCCAGGACGTAAAATCCAACAGAAGTTCCCGCATGTAGGCGTACACCCCCACGTGCTTCCAATAGAAAATATCCTCCGTGCGCTCACGATTGAAGGGAATCGGCGATCTGGAGAAATAGATCGCGTTTTTCTTTTCATCCAGCACGACTTTTACCGTGTTGGGATTGTAAGCCTCATCCTCGGAAATCTTGCACATCAGAGAGGCCATCTTCACCTTTGGGCGTTCAAAGACCGACACCAGGTCCTTTAGGGACTTGGGATCTTGAAAGGGCTCATCTCCCTGCACGTTGACAATCAGGTCTGCATCCACTGTTTCCAAAGCTTCGGCAATCCGGTCGGAACCGCTCTGGTGGGTCTTTTTGCTCATAAAGACATTTCCACCCAAGTCAAGAATCTGTCTCTCGATTTCCTTGTGGTCGGTCACCACCCATACTTCATCGAATACCCCGGTAGCAACAGAGCTCACATAGGTCCTTTGTATCACTGAGATTCCACCAAGATCCTGAACCAACTTAGCGGGAAGCCGAGTTGACGCATATCGTGCCGGGATAAGTGCTGCTGTTTTCATTTTGCTCAATATAGATGGAAAATAAAGAAAAAAGCCAAATTGGAACATGCCTGCAAAAGGCTACTTCACAAATTGGCTCCTTTATAGAAAACGTCACTGTAGTTTAAACTATCGTTTTTTAATTTCAAGCACCTCAACGGAATTGCCTTGATTTATCGATTTGCTTCAAAGGTCTCTTTAGCTCGATGAACCAAATATATAGAAAATCAGGATTTGGAAAACTGAACCTTTTCGCGCCCGAGTCATTTTGCCAGTATTCAAGGGATTCTATCAGTAGCTTCCATTTTATAGGAAAAGCTCTCCGGATTTTCTTGAAATGAAGAACCAGTCCTGGCGCGAATTGTTTGCCCTTCGCTGGATGCAAAAAAGAAATACCCGAAATCAGTGTATGCTGAATCCGGGTATTTTGCACTAAAAACTCCCTTAAAGTTTCTGATCAGGGCCTGTAAGACCACAAGTCTGTACCCCGTTTGAAATACAGCGTCCCGTCTTTGCCCATTACCAGCAGTGCCGCGTCCTTGGCGAGTTGGGTGAGTTCCATTGTATTGGGATTTAGCTTGAACAGTTTTTCCCAATCTGTCCCGTAGATATTCCCATCCGGATGAAGCACCAGAAATGCGCTCCTCCAGATATGGCTTTTGAAGGGTGGAAAATCGTACAGCTTCCTCGTTGACAGCACTTTTCTTTCCTTGGGGTCAAAAATAAAAAGGGTGCCGTCTCCCATCCCCCAAATATTGCCGTCTGGACCTTTGATAAAGCCCGTCAAAGCAGAAGCTCCCTCGACCGGAACGGCTTCGAACAGGGTTTCCCCTGAAGAAGGATCCCATCCAAACAATTTGGCTTCTTTGGTTTCGGGGGCTTTGCCCAGCCCTCCAGAAATGGTCGTCCCACCTAGGACATAGTCGCCGACAAATGCCAAAGCTGCGATGGACTGCTTTTCAATCGGACTATCGAAAAATTTCAGCTCTTCCCTAGCCAAGTCGTAGGTCGCCATGGCCCCGCCCAACTTGCCGTATTCGGGGATCATCCCAAAGACCACCAATTGACGCTCGGGAATGCTCACCTGCGCGAAGGAACGGCTTTGTCCCTCGAGTTGCCCGAGAAATTTGGGATTTCCCTCCTTAGGCTTCCATTCGCCTTTGGTATCAAAGACATAAAACTTGCCTTTGGGGTAAACGCCAAAAAATAGCTGATCCCCCTGCACCGTCATTGCCTCCGTCTGGTCTAGACCTGGCAAAAACGTATGGCTTCCAGTCCTTGGATCAAAAGTAGCATTACCGCCAGCGAGGTATCCCCCCGACCAGATCTTCCCATCCGAAGCGGTGAGCAAAGAGTGAATCGGAATGGGCTGGGGCGGAATCTGCAGCTTGGTTTTGTCCAGGGAATCGTCAGAGGGATCATAGGAATAAAGATTTGCCCCTGAGGTCAAAAACATAATATTCCCACTATCTGCAATTTGAAACGCATTAGCCGTACCAACACTTTCACCCAAGACAGTTGCCGAGGATTCGCTCATAGAAGGATCAAAGCGCCGTAACTCCGACTTCGCAGTATAGTAAACAGCATCTCCCGAAGCCGATCCAGCTATTGCCCTCATGTCCATTCCTTCGATTTCCTGCTCAAAAGTCCGAGTCTTGAGATTGTAAACCAAAGTGATGCTTCCGTTGGTAATCAGGGCAAAAAGCCGATCATTGCCGTCTTTTCCAGGCACAATTTCCAAACCATAGACAAACTCATAGCTCCTAAATTTCTCCGGAAGCAATTCCTTTTTCTCCCCGGTCTTTGGATTGATTTCTATCAAGTGCGCCTGTGACCCCACTCCCGCATAGAGCATCCCTGTTTTGGGATAAAAAGCCAGGCTTCGCACGTAGTTTTCCTTTTCTACCAAAGCTCCCTTGCCCACATCAGAAAACCCATCTTCCGGATGATACCTGAAGACGCGGCAACCGGGGTATGTAGCTCCAAAAACCTCCCCATCCTCGCCGGGGGTTAGGCTCCAAAGGTAAGTTTCACCTTCCAAGGCTACGCCCAGATCTTTGACCTCCTGAGTCCCAGGCATATGGGCAAAAAGACTTCCGTTAGCACCGGGTGCATAGAGCGTTCCGTCCGAGGACTGCGCCAAGTCCCAAGCTCCATCTGCCTTTGGAAGAGGCTGATCCAACACCAGTTTCTTGGTTTTGACATCATAGCCCAAGAGATGGGCAGGCTCTCCCCTGACTACGGTATACACCAGATCATTGCCGTTTTTGTCCTTGGCAAAGACCGATCCCTGAATCATAGAAGCGAAAAGCTGCGGACCGTGATTGGTAAAGCGGGTGGTATCAACCTGTCCTAAACTCAAAAATGAGACACCTACTAATAAAATATTGACTATAAATAGTTTAACAATCTTCATTATTCTATACTTTATTCTGTTTTAAAAATTCACCGACGAAGGCGTCGTCGTTGAGATGGGGATAGGCTGAGTGTACTCGACTGATTTCCCCAGCTTGTCCCGAAGAAAGAACTTCATCTGGATTTAGACACCAGATTCCATCCAGCAGTCCCTGTCTGCTGAGCATTTCATGCATACCCGGAATACATCCATGAAAGTGATGCGCGGGATCAAACATGGCTGCGTTCACATCCGTCACCTCGATCCCCTTGCTGAGGAGTCTGGCCCAATCTGCACCCGAACCGCTTTTTTTGCAGGCTTTGACCTCGGCCAAAAGCTCGACGGCTTTTTGGGTGTACACCGCCCAGTGGCCGAGTAGCCCGCCTACAAACTCTTTTTCCACCACCTTTCCCTCCACCTCAAACCTATAGGTAGTCAAGAGGTCAGCGACGATATTGTCATCATTGCCAGTGTACATGGCAATGGAGTCCCTACGACTGCTTTCGGCCACGGCCCGCATCACATCGAGGGTCTGATAGCGATTGAAAGAGGCACATTTGATCGCCTCCAAGTTGTCTATCTCGGCAAACTCCCTCCAGAATTCGTAGGAAAAAATCCGGCCTCCCACGGAGGGCTGTAGGTAAAAGCCAAAAACCGGAATGATCGCCGCAACCTCCCTTACCCGGTCAAGAATCGCCTCCTCTGCCCAGCCCTGCAATCCTCCCATGCTCAGCAAACCCATATCGTAGCCGTAGCCCAAGGCTAGATTTGCCTCTTTTTTCGCTTGGTCAGTTGGGCCGCAGATGCCTGCAACCTTCAGGAAGGGACGATCCAGTCTGGCCGACTCCACCTCTTCTGCTGCCCACTTCAATACCGTCTCAAATAAGTCTACTCCTGGATCACGGATCTCAAATTGCGTAGAGTGAACGCCTACCGCAATTCCCCCAGCTCCGCTGGCCATATAGTAGCGGCTGAGTTGTCTTTGACGCAGTTCATCTATCTTACGCTCCGCTGTCAGGGCCAAAGGATGGGCCGGAATCACCGTACCGGCATGCAGATGCCGTCTCAAGTCTTCGCTTAATCTTTTCATTAGAACTTTCCTCCCCTCTCTTGAAAATGTGTGGCTTTTCCAAATTCCTCACCGCCATGTTTCAGCCAAGTCGCCGTGATATCTATGATCTCTCGGACGGTGACCTTGGGGTAGCCAAAAATGCGATGGCATTCGGAAGCATTGTTGAGCAAGGCTGTGCCTGTAGGTTCGCTGACAAACTTGGGCTCGATTCCGAAAATCCTTCCAAACTGCTGGGCAATCCATCTCACAGAAAGAATTTCCGGACCGGTCACGTTTAGGATCTTCGCAGGCGACTCGCAGTGCAGCAAAGATCGGATGGCAATTTCATTGGCGTCGCCTTGCCAAATCACGTTGACATTTTCTGTCCGCAGATCAATTTCCTTTCCGGCCAAAACAGACTTGGCAATCTCCATCATCACCCCGTAGCGAAAATCCACTGCATAGTTCAGTCGGTAGATCAGTGTGGGGGTTTGGTTCTTTTTGGAGAAATATTCGAAAATCCGCTCCCGTCCCAGGCAAGATTGGGCGTATTCGCCCAAAGGCTCCGGGGCGGTCTCTTCCGAAGGTCCCCCAGAGGTGACCGGTACAAAAGGCAGCACATTGCCTGATGAAAAGGCCACGATATTGGAGTCCCGGTATTTCTCCGCCACTCGACCCGGCAGATAGGCATTCATCGCCCAAGTGAAGGACTCATTGCCTGTAGTTCCAAACTTGTTGCCTGCGAGGTAAATGACATTTTCCGCTTTCGGCAAGGCCTGCAACTCGGAGTCGTTGAGCAAGTCACAGGAGATGGTCTGGATTCCGCTCGCCTCCTGCTCAGCCTTTGCTTTCCCATCGGAAAATCTGGAAACACCGATGATGTTCTTTTTCACTCCGGCAGCCTTTGCAGCAGCAACGGCAAGCCTTCCCATACTAGGGCCCATTTTGCCCCCGATACCCAAAAGCAGAATATCTCCCTCGATTTTCGCCATGTCTGCTACCAAGTCTAAAGAAGGTATCGACAATTCTTTCTCTAACTGAATTAAATCTTTCATTGGTTTTCAATCACAATTGAACATCTGTTTTCTATTAAATGCTGACTTGAGTCAGATCACTATATCTATTTGATAAATAACTCATTAAAATTCCATACGGCCAGACCCGTTAACAGCAGCAAGCCAACAGCTCCCGCGACTTTCACCAATTTGGAGTTGACCCGCTGCCCCATGATTTGGCTGTCGTTCGCGATGGCGTACATGGCGATACCGATAAACGGAACCAGAAAAACCGTTACACTTTGAGCGAAGATGATCAGCTCCAGAGGGAGCTTTCCAAAGATCAAAGAGATGCTCATCCCGCAGCCCATGACCAAGGCAATCAGGCTGCGCACGGCTTTTGAACTTAGTCTACTACCAAAACCCAATGCATCGCCCAAAAGGCTTCCGCCAACGGTGGCATTGCCGACCAAGGATGAAAAGGAAGCACCAAATAGCCCGGCCAAAAACAAGTGGGCTGCATAGGAACCAAATAGCGGTTCCAAGGCCTTGGACATCTCCGAGGCGCTATTGACTTTGATGCCTTGGGGATTGAGAACAGCTGCGGCGCAGATGATAACAACCATGCTCATCAGGCCCAAGATTAAGATTCCGGTAGCGCTCCGGTTTTTGGACTGGCCTTCCGTTCCGGGTTTTCGGCTTTCCTGCACGAGGTAAGCCTGATAGAATGCCCCAACAATGGAAAAGCAGGAAGCCACAAAAGCGATCAGAAGCCCAGGAGAACCAACAGGGATGGTCGGTACAAAACCGCCCACGATTCCGTCAATCGATGGCTTGCTGAGAAACAGGGTGGTCAAAAAGGAAAACAGCATCAGTGCGACTAAAGCGATCATGAGCTTTTCCAAAGTCTTGTAAAAACTCCTGAAAAACAGCAAACTGATTCCCAGGAGGTTGAATACCAAGACCCAAATCCAAGTCGGTGTGCCTGTGGCCTCAGCCACGGCTATACCCACTCCGATGGAGTTTCCTGCCTGAAAGGAAGTCGCCACCAGAAAAACGCCAAATCCAACCAGTACTCCGACTGCCTGCCCCCATTTCTTCCTGATTTGAGTCAAAAGGCTTTCCGGACTACTTAAGCCTATTCTAGCCCCCATGTCGGTAAAAACCAGCATGAAGAAAATCGCCACCACGACGACCCAGAGGGTATCGTAACCATATTCCGTGCCCAGTCGGGAGGTGATGGTCATCTTGCTCGGCCCAAAAACCAAGGCAGCAGTGATGATCCCTGGCCCCAAGCCTTTCAAGAGTTTGAATAATTTGCTTTCTGACATAGCTATCTGTTTTCTTCTACTTCACCCGAGCTCACCGCAGGCGCCTGATTTCCCCAGCTCTCGCGGATATAGCTAAGGATTTGACTTGACTCTAGGTTGGACAGGAATGCGAAGGCCGGCATTTGGCCTTTGCCACGAACCACGATTTTCACCAATGCATCGATTTCTCCATTTACCACTTGGCTTCCTGCAAGGGCTGGAAAGGTTCCGGCTACACCTTTCCCGTCTTCTTTGTGACAGGATGCGCAGTAATTGATGTACAATTGCTTTCCATCTAAGGAGGCTGTTTTGGAAGGAATTGACGGGTTTAGTGAACTGGAATTCAATTCATTTGTAACACTTATCTTAAGTATTTTATCATCTCCAACTAGCGGAAATCCAGGCTGGGGATTCCAGTCTCTATTACTCGTAGAAATGTAAATTTCTCCCTCCAAGCCCACACATACATCACGCAGCCTCCCGTAGTGATTTTCAAAAAGCACCTCCTCCTTGTCAATGGATAGCCCATTGGCGGCTAGGTGTAGAATCCTCAAGCTTTTTCCTTTCAGTGTAGTCAGAAGAAGGGAATTGCCCCAATCAGAGATTTCATCTTTCCCATAAAAAGCCATCCCCGCGGGAGCTATTACAGGCGTCCATGAACGTATGGGCTCGATTGTCCGATTGGATTCTGCAAATGAAATTTCCTCTGACAGATTGTGCTTTCCTTCGATTGCTGGCCAACCATGGTTAGCACCTGCTCGGATCAAATTCACCTCATCCTCTATCGCATCTCCATGCTCAGAAGTGTAGAGCAATCCAAGATCTGAAAAAGCCAATCCTTGCATGTTGCGAAATCCCAACGCCCATACATAGCTGCTTGAATCGGGGTTGTCGGCAGGGATGCTCCCATCCGCCCCCATGCGCAAAATCTTCCCGTTGAGTTTCTTCGGGTCTTGGGCATAGGCAAAATCATGGGTATCGCCCGTCGCCCAATACAGCATACCATCCGGCCCAAATGCAAGCCTGGAACCATTGTGTGAGGTACCCCCTTCGATCTCGAGCAAAAGCTGACCATTGGTCAAGCCCTCCTTTTTCAACTCATATCTGAGAAGCTTGCTCGTGATGACTGAGTCCCGCTTGGCGGTATAATTCAGATATACGAAGGGATTATTCTCAAAATCCGGATGCAGTGCCATCCCCAGCAGTCCTGATGTTCGCTGTTGCCAGACGTCCGGTATGACAAGCATGGTCATCTTTTCAGCGGTTTGAAGGTTGATCCTGGACACTTTTCCCTCCTGCTCCGCGACCCAAAGAAAGCCCTGCGAATCCACCTCCAAATCCCAAGGCACGATGAGGGAATCAGCCAGAACTTCCACCTTTAGCCCCATCTCTGTCAACCTTACTGTATCAAGCAACTGAAGATCTGGTCTTTTCTCTTGGCATGAGACCATCCAAATAATGAGGTAAAACAGAAGGGCCAGTCTACTCATTTCCGTCCCCCTTTGTTCTTTTCACTCGAGTGGGCTTTGCAAAGTCCGATTTCATTTCGGTCGGCAATAGGTAAACATTTCCCTTTCGATCCGAGAAATAAAGCTTGGAAAAGGATTTTTGCCGCCCATGGCCATCAGCCCAAAAGGAGAAAAACTCTCGCTGGACATTGACCGGCCTACGGGCATAGGAGTGGTTAAACTCGCTATTGGTAGTCATCGCTTTGCTTTTCCAAGACTTGCCCTGGTCTTGGCTGGTCCAGAGTACCATTTCTCCCCCGGTGTTATAGGCCTGCGGTCCAGTAGCCGTCGGTCCGACGATTCTCCAGACACCGGCCTCATCGATGTAGAGCGAGCCCATGTCGTAGTTGTTGTCCGATTCGGTGACCGGAAGTATTTCCCAGTCCGAACCCGTAAACCTCGCAGTGTGCCAAGTTCGAGGGCCATTTGCCGGCCCGGCCTCGTATCCCTTGCTGGTAACAAAGAGTATCACGGGGCGTCCATCCTCATCAAAGGCCAGATCGTTGATATATACCAGCAAACCCAAAGAAGCATAGTCCTTGACCAAAGCGGGGTTTTGAACATCGGTCAGGGGGATTTGGAGTTCCTGTCCTTGGACGTTATGCCAAGTTTTCCCGAAATCTCGAGTTTCAATGTAATATAGGTTTGTTCTGAAATTCAGGCCATTACCACCTTCTTTGATCGGGTGAAAATTAAAAGAGGTGCCCAGCGCATTCCCTGACTGACCGCTGGTCTGATAGTGCCCTTCCTCTATTGCTGCCAAATCTTTCCATTCGGAATAAGAAACTCCGTCACCACTGCTCATATACCCGATCGTTCGTCGGGGCTTGGAGGGCTGGCCAGGAATTACCTTTTGGTCATAGTGTGTAAACAGGTTGATAAAGCCGTTTCCCGGCTGATACCATGATTGCAGGTAGGAAAAATTGTCCATGACCACACTTTTGCCATCTACGATCTTGGTGACATGGACCTGCTCAAATTCGGTGATGTCATAGGGTCTTTTGCTTTTGTGTACAAAGGATGGCCCTTCCGTTCCGTGGGCTGTGGAAAATATCCAGAGGTAACCATCTGAGTCGATATTCATGACGGGATTGTCATGGGCATCATCGGTTTCCTTGTCCAAAACAATAGTGGGCTTGGGTACTTTTCCTGTTTTGTGGTCAAAATAAGAGATCATGTGCCAAAGCGTTTCCCCAGCAGGATCCGCGCCCCCATAGCAAAAAAACGTCTTGTCTACCTCTGGTGAATAGATGGAAAATGGATAATGGTTGGCAGGATAGGTCGCCAGTCCCCCGCTGTATTTGTAAACGTACTCGTCGCTCGAAGGCTGGTTGCTGTACCAGATCCCCCGATATCCGGTATCTTTTTCATTGATGATCTTTGGCTGCTGTGCAAAAAGGCAAAGCGGTAGCATATACCCCAAAAGCAGGGTAAAAAGAAAGTTTTTCATTGACAAATCGGATGTTTTCTTAATCTAGGAAGAAGGGGCCAAAAGCTAAAACACGGCCTGTTCCAAAAACAGACAGGCCGCTTAGCTTTTAGCCCTTCAAAACCTATTTAATAGCCTGGATTTTGGGAAATCATGGCAGGATTGATGTCCACTTGGCTTTGGGGAATCGCCAAGAGGAGATGATGAGGCTGGATTCCTTTGTCAGCCAAAACCTCCAAAGCACGATCGGTACGCACGAGATCAAACCAACGATGTCCTTCAAACGCGAGCTCAACCCTTCTTTCCTGCTCCACTGTCAGTCGAAACTCAGACTGAGTCGCGATTTGTAGGGTTGGATCTTCATTGGAGAAAGATTTTGCCGGCAAACCAGCTCTAGTTCGGATCTGATTCAAATAGTCAAATGCTGGCCCGTCAGCCTCAAAACCCAATTCATTCAAAGCCTCCGCATACATCAACAGAACATCGGCATATCGCAGGACAATCCAGTTGTTGTCGCTGTCCAAGTTGGCGGCCGGAGTACCGGAGTACTTCACTACATAATTGTGCTCGGTCGTTTTGCCACTAAGCACGTAGCTTGTCTTCATCGAGGATGCTTTTCTCAGGTCTCCTTCTTCGTAGGCCAGATTCATCTCGGCAGTCGGGATATTCTGTCCCAAAGGATTGCCAACGGCAACCACAGCGGTGCCTGATCCTATTGGAGCAAACTGATTGGTAAAGGGGCTGCCTTCTCCACTTGAGCCGCTTTTGAACTGCACTTCAAAGATGGATTCGGCATTGTTTTCTGCTGTCACCCCAAAGATGTTTGCATATGTGGGCATCAGCGTGTATTTGGTTTGCGCGGCTTCATCGATTACCTGCTTCAGTTTCTGTGCAGCCAAAGTCCACTCTTTGCGGGTCAAATAGACCTTGCCCAAAAGCGACATCGCGGCACCTTTGGTCGCTCGACCAGCCTCCGCAGACGGGTAAGTGTAGGGAAGTGAAGCCTCGGCATCCACCAAGTCGGCAATGATCTGTTGGTAAACGTCCTCTGTTCCAGTCCGGCCATACTCATACCCTTCCTGTGGATTGTTGATCACCTTAGTCACCAAGGGCACATCTCCATAGATCCGCACCAGATTGAAATACATCAGCGCTCTCAGAAATTTCGCTTCACCGACATAGCGGGCCTTCAGCGTCGCATCCATCGCCACGCCTTCGATCTTTTCTATGACAATATTGGCAGCTTGGATACCCTGATAATGCCCCGTCCAAGTCGTGTTGCTGATGGAGGTCACCGGCGTGTTGGTAAAGTTGTCGATCGCCTGCAGGTCAGCGCCTGCATTGGGATTGGTGATCTCCGTGTTGTCGGAGCGCAGATCCCCCATCACATGAATGGAGGAATAATACTGTCCACTGTATTGTAGAGAACCGTACACAGCGGTAAGGGCGTTGCCCATGTCTTCCGCGGTTTTGTAAAAGTTATTGCTGTTTTGCTGGGAAATCGGAGCCAAATCCAGAAAATCGCTATTGCAAGATCCGGCGGTCAGCATGACAAATGCTCCTGCGGCAATCCATATTTTCGTGTTTTTCATGTGTTTAGATTTTATTTTTTAAAGGCCACATGGAATCTCGCATGTCGAAAATCAACTCTCTTGGTGAAGTTTTCTTCATGCTCGATTTCATAACTAGTTCAGATTAGAAGCCAACATTTAAACCAAACATAAACGTACGCGCGAGCGGATAGCCGCCGGCATCAACACCGGGCACCAGCGGGCTGCCACCCTGGGCGCTCACCTCAGGATTGTAGCCTTCGTAGTCGGTAAAGGTGTAGGCATTTTGAACGGTGAAGCTGAGCCTTGCACTGGACAGCTTGGCTTTTTCCAAAAGGGAAGTCGGCAGATTGTAGCCCAGGGTAATATTCCTGATTCTCAGGAAAGATCCATCCTCGACAAATAGGGAGGTGATATTGTTGACGACGTTGCTTCCGGCATAGCCGTTGAAGTTGCGGTCGATCATCGGCGAAACACCGTCACCCCGATCCGTCTCGGACATCCAGCCATTGGAGGCGCTGGAGAGCACATTGTACGATCCGGCGTAGTTGCCATAGTAGCGTCTAGCCGCATTCAGGACTTCAAATCCCTGAACGCCCTGAAGCGTAAAGGCAAAATCAATGTTTTTGTAAGTGAAAGTATTGGTCATGCCCCACGTGAAATCAGGAAATGGACTGCCCAGAATGGTCCTGTCGTCTGCATTGATCACACCATCTCCATTGACATCCTCGAATCTCAGCTGTCCGGGTTTGGACTGCACTGTGCCGTTGCCGTTCAGGATAACGGGGCTGCTGTCAATCTCCTCCTGATTTTGATAGATCCCGATCACATTGTATCCATAGAAGCTGCCTGGAGCCGATCCGATCTCCGTGATATGGGTAGGCGCACTGGCAGAGGTCGCCTGTCTGGAGATGATCGGTGACCCGTCGGGACCCAAGGCTACTACCTCGATGTTGTTGGTTGAGAAATTCAAGTCCGTGGTCCATTTCAGCTTGCCAACCGTGTTTCGGCTGGTCAAGGTAAATTCGAAGCCCTTGTTTTGAATCTCGCCTATATTTTGCAAGGCAGTAGAATATCCCGTCAAAGTCGGAACAGGTACGTTGAGCAGGAGGTCGGAAGTCCGTTTATTGTAATAGTCAGCTGAAGCGTAGATCCTGTTTTGCAGCAAGCCTATCTCTATTCCCAAGTCCGTTTGGCTGTTTTTCTCCCAGCCCAACTTGCTGTTTGGAATATTGGACAGACGGATGCCGTTGCTGACAGTGCCGCCATTGAGTCCCAAAGGATAGTTTTCAATGCTCGTCAGTCCTATTGAACCGTAATTGGTGATAAAGTTGTTGCCCGTCAAGCCATAGCTGGCGCGCAGTCTCAACTCCGACAGCCAGGACACGTCGCCCATGAATTCCTCCTCAGAAATCCTCCAGCCCAAAGAAATCGAAGGGAATGATCCCCATCGGTTATCCTCTCCAAATCTGGAAGAGCCGTCCCGACGGAAAGTTGCCGTGAGGAGGTATCTGTCATCGTAATTGTAGTTGACCCGAGCGAGGTAGGAAATCAAGGACCATTCCTCTTTGGTAGATGTCGCGCTAGAGATCAAGCCCGCAGCATTGATGGTCTTGATGTTGTCATTGGCAAAGTTGGTACCGGTCATTCGATTGATATCGAGCGATTCTTGCTGTACTGTATATCCCAGTACTGCGTCAAAGTTGTGTTTGCCTATACTCTTGTTGTAGCTGAGCGTAAACTCGGAAAGCCAGTTTCTGATCTGTGAAGTGCCATTGGTGCCAACGGCAGGCTTGGTTGGATTGACGCTATTGGGGTTGATGATGGAGGAGCTGAAGATGTCCTCGCGGAAATTACGGATATCCGCACCCCCTAGGGCCTTAAACTTCAGGTTGTCCACCAATAAAAACTCTGCGAAGGACGTACCCAGAAGTCTGAGGTTTTGCTGCTGGTGAAAGTACTCCTTAGCGATTTTTACCGGGTTGTCCACTTCTGATGTTCCGATGCCTTGACCGGTGATCTTGGTATAATTCCCGAATTCATCATATGGGGTAAGGTGCGGTCCTGCGGTAATAGCAGATTGGATAATCCCTCCTCCCTGCCAGTTACCTTCCGCAAGGGATTGGTTGGAGAAAGTATAGGAAGGCGTAATGTTGGCTCCTACTTTCACCCGCTTATTCATTTGAGACTCCACATTCACCCGGAACGAATATCGCTTCAAGTCTGAATTGATGATCACGCCATCCTGGCTGAGATAACCGCCTGAGACAAAGTACTTGGTCTTATCATTTCCTCCGGAAAAATTCAGCTGGTAATTGCTCATGGCTGCGGTTCGGAAGATTTCATCTTGCCAATTGGTTCCCTCACCCAACGATTCTGGATCGCTAAAGACCTCCGGCAGGAGATACATCACATTGTTCAGTCGAACCGAATTGGGATCCGAGGCCGATCTGCCCGGTCCAGAGTTTACCCAAGCATTGTTGCGGGATTCGTTGATGTAGTAAGCAAAGTCGGTCGCATTGAGTACATCCAAGGTCTTCTCGACTTGCTGCACTCCGGTACTGATACTGAAGTCTATTTTTGACATACCGGACTTACCGGATTTGGTCGTGATCAGGATCACGCCGTTCGAGCCCCTCGAGCCATAGATTGCCGTGGCAGAGGCGTCCTTCAGCACTTGGATATTGTCGATGTCATTGGGGTTGATCGTGTTGAGCGGATTGTTCCGCTGGTCAAAGTCGTTGGTCACTGGAAATCCGTCAACCACATACAGAGGTTCATTGCCAGCACTCAGCGAGCCAGCACCTCGGATCCTGACCGATGCTCCCCCACCTGGTGCCCCCGTAGCTTGGGTCACTACCACGCCTGCCAGTCGACCCGCAATCGCTTGGTCAATACTCGCAACAGGCTGATCTTTGAGCTCTTCGCTGCTAATAGCGCTCACTGCACCTGTGATGTCTTTTTTCTGCAAAGTGCCGTAGCCGACGACCACAAACTCTTCCAAGTTGTTTTCCTCGGTCTTCATGACGACTTCCAAAAGCGTAGCCGAACCCACGATGATTCTCTGGCGCTGCATGCCGATGAAGGAAAAAATCAAAGCCTCGCCCTCGGAAGCCTCGATGGCAAAATTCCCATCAATGTCCGTCACCGTCCCGTTTGTGGTACCCTCCACCAAGACTGTAACTCCGGGAAGTGGCGCCCCTAATTCATCCTTGACAGTTCCCGATATCTTTGCCTGCCGAGACTCCGCCTCCACGAGGGATTCTCCAGCCTTGTGTGCGATCACGCTGATGGTATTGTTGACCTGCTTAAACCTGAGATTGGTCTGCGTAGCGATCTGATAGAGATGCTGTTCCACCGTCCCAGCCGTCTTGGCAAAGCTCAATCCCGACTGTCCGCCGATGACGGCATCTGTGTAGAAAAAACTAAAATCGGTCTTGCTTTCAATCTCTCGAAAGAGCTCCTTCAGTGAATAACTTTTCCTATCCAGTTTGAGGTGTACCTCGTCTATGCTTTTCACCTGGGCCGAGGTCGTGCTGGCCATCAGGGGACTCAATGTGAGACAAAGGATTGCCACTCCTCTGACCAGTAACTTAATAGACATGACTATTAGTGGTATCGTTTTTTTCATATTTTAGGGTTGTAAGTTGAAACATAGAAATACCCTCGGATGACAGACCGCTAAGCTTTAGTCCTTGGGTGCCGTGTTTTGGTTTTCACAGGAGCGTATTCGCAGTACGTTCCTGTACTTTTTTATGTCCTTTGGATCTCACATAGGCAGCTTAGTTGAATGTGATTATTACTTCTTTTTCTTTCAGTTCGTATTCGAAATCCATCGAGGCGCCCAGGACATGCAGCACGTTTCGCAGACTCTCATTGCTGTCAAATGTCCCTGTAGCCTTGATCGCGCCGGGATCTCCCCTGACTTGTATTTTTACCCCGTACCAGCGTTCCAGCATAGGAATCATCCGGTCAAAGGGCGTCTCGGCAAACCTTAAGACCCCTTCCGTCCAACTCACTTTGTCAAACACCTCCACGGTATACTTGCTCAGCTGGGATTGTTGCGCTGATAGCAGGGACTCTTCGCCGGGATTGAGTTCTATGGAATTTTTTGCGTCCTTTTGTGCGAGCCTAACTTTCCCTGTCACCAAAGTGACGGCGACCTTTTCCTCTTCCTGGAAAGTCGAAATATTGAAAGACGTGCCCAAAGCGGTGGTCAAGACTCCTTTGGCCTCCACAGTAAACGGATGGGCTTCATCCCTCGCAACCTTAAAAAAGCCTTCTCCCTCGAGTTGGATCTGTCGATTCCCGAGGAAGTCTTCGGGGTAGGTGATTTTGCTTTCCGAATTGAGAAAAACAGTGGATCCATCCGGGAGGTTGATTCTTGTTTTTTGTCCCGCTGGATTTTCGCGGACGATCATCTTGGGAGCAGCCTGCGAAAGCTTCGCTGGCGATTCCACCTGTCTGCCGATCTCAAAATAGAATAGAGCCGAGATTCCCAAAAGTACCAACACCACGGCCGCCTTGAGCCAGGATGGAATAAGCCTCCTGACCGGCTTCGAATCCACCGCGAGATAAGGCTTGGGATGGCTGTCCTTGGCTTGCTTGATCTTATTCCAAAGTGGCTTAGGATCCCAACCTTCAGCCTGATGGCTTCGGATCTTTTCAGACCAAGCCTGTAGAATTTCCGCGGACAAAAATTCTTCCGCCTCCGAGGAGTCTAGCCAATCGAGGAGTTCCTGAGCCTGTTCGCGGCTCAGTTTTCCAGCAAAAAAATCATCTATACGTTTCTTGTGATCCATTTGGAGCTATTTACTAGTACATATAGCCCCAAGTCGGAAAAAATACTCACGAGCTTTTGAAAATAATTTGCACTTTTTTCAAAAACACGATAGAACCTACTGGAGATTCAGTCCAATACCTGCATCAATACGGAATTGAGCGTGATCACGAAAACACCCGCCGAGATGATTTTCAGCTTGACGAGCTTTTCCCTCACGGCTTTGGTCGAGCGGAAAATTTGGTTTTCGACGGTTCTTCTAGAAATATTCAACCGCTCAGCGATCTCTTCTACTGACAGGTTTTCAAAATGCCGAAGAACGAAAATCTGTTTTTGTGCTGCCGGTAGCTGTTCGATGATCTCCTTCGAAATGTTGTGAAACTCCGAAAAGATAAATTCCTCCTCGGGACTGTTATTCCTTTCGGCCTCATAGAGGGGAATCTTGTAGTTCTGAAAAGCAAAAAACCGGGCTTCCTTTTTAGCTTTTTTAATGACTAAAGACCTGACGATCGAGATCATGTAGGCGTTGATGGAAAGCTGTGGATCTAGTTTGTGTCTTTTCTTCCAGATCTTAAGAAAAACCTCCTGAACGATACCCTCCGCATCTTCGTGCCCGAGGTTCATTCTCCTAGACACGTGGTAAATCTTCTCGGAAAATAGCATGTAGAGCTTCTCAAAAGCCTTTTCATCGCCTTTGGACAGCTCCATGACCAATTGTTGATGCGGATGTGTACCGAATTCGGCTGCCATAATTTTTCAGAACCTACTCCAAAGCAAACAATTAAAGTTGATTCTGCAACATCTGAATCTCCGGCAAAATTTAAAAACAAACGGCCGAGGCAAGCTGCTGCTTCCTTTCATGGGCATTGGACAAGATTGGAGAATTGCATCCAACTGGGCTAACGACTCGGCCAAACCGAAAATTTCACACCCCTGAATATCAATGCTTTTAAGAATTTTATTCGTAAATTATTCGAAGACAAAACCCAAAAAACCATGAATAGCCTCACTAAAATCGAACATTGGGCCGACACCCACCATCCACAATGGATAGACTTTGTCCGGATCATTCTTGGACTGTTTATTCTTTACAAGGGAATACTATTTATTTCTGATACGAATGCACTTCTCTCGATTATGAAGTCGGCGGACTTACAATTTGTGAACCTCGGGCTTGCGCACTACGTGGCTTTCGCGCACTTAGTCGGGGGACTGCTGATTGCACTAGGCTTGGTCACTCGATTCGCTATCCTTTTCCAGCTTCCCATATTGCTAGTGGCAGTTTTCCTGGTAAACTCCCAGCAGGGTTTCCTTATCGTTTCCAACAATTTGGAATTCCCTATTTCTGTGATAGTGCTTATCCTGCTTATTGTTTTTTTGATTTACGGATCTGGAAAATTCTCGATTGACAACTGGATGAAGAAACACCCAACTTGGTGATAAGAACATCGCGTCGAACCTAGCAAAGAATATCATTGATTCAACAAAGAAAGACCTGCTGAGCCATATCTTGGTGTCGCAGGTCTTTCGCATTTTCATACCTGGAACTTACTTAATCATTCTTCTTCTAATCCTTGTTGTACCATAAAACTCAACAATCCACTAATTAATGAGGCAATAGCAAACCTAAATCACCTAAGTAATTTATCAACCAAAAAACTTATTAAAAAAAGCTTACATACAAAAATAAGACACATTACATATTTATAGTTAAAGACAAAGTACCAAGTCAAAACTCCATAAAACAAGCTAATACCACTCAGAATAAGCAAATACAATAACTTAACAATCAATCACTTGGATAAACAATATAATTTCAATAAATTCAGCAATTAATCCAACAAGATCTTGTATAGATCTTCATCAGAGTATTTTTTGACACTCTGCTCACAGCAAATCGAACTGCTAAACTTTTAATTTTTCACTTTTAACCATTTGTTATCATGGCAACAAAAAACAAATCCCAAAATCAACCAGATCTTCATGAATTGGTAGTCATATTTAAAGATGACGCTCAAATCGAAACCAGTAAAAACACATTTAGAACGGCAAAAAGTACCGCCATTGGCACGCTGAACACCTCGATAAAAAGGCTAAAAAGCAAGGTTCAGCCGATCTTCAATCCCAAGATTGCGCTGAATGATATGCCGACGGAATTCAAGTCTTTTGCCCGATCGACACGCCTGAATCCCGCTTCTTTTTTCACTGTGCAGAGCGAATCCAACCTTGAAGGCTTGCTGGATGAATTCCTGAAAGATCCTTTGGTCGAGGGAGCCTATATCAAACCTCCGGCAGAAGATCCAAACAGCGCTTGGAAAAGTCCGGATTTCACTGGAAATCAAGGCTATCTCGATGCCGCTCCCGGTGGTGTCGATGCAAAATTTTCATGGAAACTGGTCGGAGGTCGAGGCAATGGAATCGGTGTTGTCGATGTCGAGCAAGGCTTTAACCTGACCCATGAGGACCTTCGAGCCAAGATCTCCAGTATCTTGGGAGGAAACAATGTGACTTCCTCCCGCAACCATGGAACGGCCGTCTTGGGTGTCATCGCAGGCGCTGAAAGTTCCATCGGGGTGACTGGAATAAGCTCCGATGTCCAACTCCGGGCCATTTCACACAACGGGCAAGGAACCGCCCAAGCAATCATCAACGCAGCAAATGCCAGTAAAGCTGGAGATATCATATTGCTGGAAGTGCATCGAGCCGGGCCTGCGTTCAATTTTCAGGGACGGGATGATCAGCGCGGCTACATCGCCATCGAGTGGTGGCCAGACGATTTTGCAGCGGTTACTTACGCGACAGCCAAGGGAATCATTGTAGTGGAAGCGGCAGGCAACGGAATGGAAAATTTTGATCTGGAGATCTATAACAAAAGGCCTTCGGGCTGGCCAAATAGCTGGAAAAACCCTTTCAATCCTTCAAATCCCCAGTCCGGAGCTATCATAGTCGGGGCAGGCGCCTCCCCTTCCTCCTCCATGGACCGAAGCATTTTGAGCTTCTCCAATTGGGGAAAACGCGTGGATGTCCAAGGCTGGGGACACAATGTAGCCACGACAGGCTATGGCAATATGCAGGGAGACAAATTTGTGTGCCTTAATCCAGCGAATAACTGGACCGTAGAAGCTGGCTATCCGAAATCTCCAATAGGTGCTGGTCCAGGCTTTCTAAGCGCGATGGGCAATGGAATCAGCGCTTCCTTTTGGTGTGACCACAACCAAAAGGTCTATTTCTTTAAAAAAGACGAGTACTATCGCGTAGACCCAAACAATGGATGGACGGTCGAGCCCGATTATCCAAAGCCCATTGCTGGCAACTGGCCAGGCATGCCGGCCGACTTTGCTAACGGGATAGACGCGGCTTTATGGAGCGACACCAACAAAAGAATTTACTTTTTCAAAGGAAACCAATATGTCAAGATAAATCCGTCGGTAAGCTGGAATGTGGAAGCTGGATATCCAAAGCCAATTTCTGGGAACTGGCCGGGATTCCCCGCCTCTTTTGCCAGCGGCGTCGATGCGGCTATCTACAGCTACGTCAACAACAAAATCTACTTTTTCAAAGGAAACAAATATCTGAGAATCAACCCCTCCGTGTCATGGAATATGGAGGCTGGCTATCCAAAGACGATTAGCTCCAGTTGGCGCAACATGCCGTCAGAATTTAACAGAGGAGTCGATTCGGCACTTTGGGACAAAACGACAGACAAAGTATTCTTCCTTAAAACAGAAGATCTCTGGTACACGTCCTCTTTCAGCGGTACCTCGAGTGCATCCCCTGTCGTCACGGGATCCGTGGCCTGTATACAGGGCAGACTAAAAGCCCGCGGAAAATCGCTTTTGACCTCGGATGGGATGAGAAACCTCCTTCGAAACACCGGATCCCCCCAGCAGCGACTCAGCGGTAGCAATGAATCCAACGCCGACTCCAACTGGAGGGGCATTAATGCCTCCTTTGGCAGCGGCTTCGATGCATCCCTTTGGAACGGAAAGTCAAACAACATCTATTTCTTTAAAGGAAACCAATACGCGAAAGTTGATCCAGCCAATAACTGGAACATAGAACCCGGCTATCCCAAGCCGATCGAAGATAACTGGCCCGGCATGCCATCCAGCTTCCTTTCGGGGATCAACGCAGCGCTTTGGAGTGAGACAAACAAAAAAGTATACATGTTCAAGGGCAATGAGTTTATCCGCATAGACCCTTTCAATGGCTGGAATGTCGAACCCGGATATCCAAAACCAATCGCTGGAAGTTGGCCGGGTTTTCCTGCTTCTTTCACGTCCGGGGTGAACGCCGCTCTTTACAGCAAAACCAACGGCAAAATCTATTTCTTCAAAGGAAGTGAATACATTCGAATCAACCCATCAGTGAGCTGGAATGTCGAGGCGGGTTATCCTAAGCCGATCGCTGGAAACTGGCCAGGAATGCCTGCAGATTTTGCTTCAGGCCTGGATGCGGCTACTTGGAGTGGAACCAACAACAAGATCTACTTTTTCAAAGGTGAGAAGTATGTGCGGATTTCCCCCCAAACGAGCTGGGACGTAGAGTCCGGGTATCCTCAGATCATTGCCAGACAGCGGATCGGCAATCGGCCAAATTTGAAACAAGTATTCCAAAACCTAAACCTGGATTCCAATTGGCCGGGTTTCCCCCAAAGTTTCGGTCAAGATCTCGACGCATCTCTTTGGAGCGACCCAAACAAAAAAGTTTATTTCTTCAAGGGAAGCCAATACATCAAAGTCGATCCTTTCAACGATTGGGAAATGGAATCCGGATATCCAAAATCCATCTCTTCAGGCTGGCCAGGATTCCCCAGCACCTTTGCATCTGGGGTTGATGCTGCCATTTGGACCAAAACCAACGATAGGATCTACTTCTTCAAGGGTAGCCAGTACATTAAGGTTAATCCGGCAAGCGGCTGGGCAGTGGAACCGGGGTATCCGAAACAAATAGCAGGAAATTGGCCTGGACTCCCTGCTTCATTCTCTTCAGGAATCGAAGCCGCGCTATGGTCTGGCACAAACAATAAGATCTATTTCTTCAAAGGCAACCAATATGTGAGAATAGACCCGCTGAATGGCTGGAACATGGATAGTGGATACCCCAAAAACATTAATTCAGCGTGGAAGGGAATGCCATCTACGTTCAACAGCGGCATCAACGCTGCCCTGTGGAACGGTAAATCCTCCAACATCTATTTCTTCAAAGGCTCACAGTACTTGAAGATCTTACCAAATAACAATTGGACTATGGAAAAGGGATATCCTAGAGAAATCAGATCCTGAATCGAATCTGGCGAATGGATAGGCTTGAGCTGAAAACACCGTTTAAGCCTATCCTCGTTTGATTGCTATTATCACTATGTATCATAAAATTCTTGCGCTTAGCATTGTCATCGCAGGTCTTATCTGCGGTGCTATCGCATTAATTTATTCCCAAAATACCAAAACGATGAGTGCAGAAGCTATTCAACAAAACAGACATGAAATCATAGTTGTGCTCAAGCCAAGCAGTGGAGTGAGCGTAAAGATGGGAAGCTTCAGCTCGAGAGAAAGTAATCGAGTGGATAACATCAATCGCTTGTTGAAAGAATATGGCGGTGAGGTTCGCAGAATAGAAATCCCAGTCCCAAAAGAGTCCGCTCCTACATCCGAATATTATCAAATTTTCTATTCTGCAGACCCTAAAACTTTACTCGAAGCGCTAAAAGCAGAGGACTGGGTTGAGAGTGCCTATCTCAAGCCGAAATCTGAAGATCCGGATGGTTTTTAGTCGTCTACTATTTCTATTTCGTAGTTTTAAATTGGTCATTTAAAATAGTACAAACCTATTTCTTGTCTCGGCGTGTCGCGGAGGTGAATTTCAATGATAATCGAAAGTGCCACTTCGTACTTTTTCACCCATCTCGGGATTTTGATTTCTGGTGAGAAACCCGGAAAGGTGATTGGCATGCCCACTTCCGAGGTATACGCTGATTCGCAGTTGATCCAGCAGCTACTCGGAGTTTCAAAACACCATTTGGACAACGGAATTCAGGCCCAAATTTATGCAGGCCCGGAAGATACGCTTGTGGTATTTTATCCCCATGTCGACGAAAAACTCGCGGCCAGTCTTTCGCAAAACCTAAAAGTTAACTCCTCAATATGGAATGATTTGACTGGAATCAACATCCATCCGAAAAAGGCATTGCTCGCTTTTGATTCGTGTGAAAAAAACCCTGTATTAAAAGCCTCGAATATTGAACTAAGTAAAGGAAGTCTCCTCGAGGCATGCATTGAAAAATCAGCCGAGAGCCAGCAATCACTAATTGGATTCATTTTTTCCTCAGGATTCCATCAGTCACTACAAAACAAAATCCCTCTTCCCGCAGGATTGGGTCTTTTGGCAGCCCAGACGGACTTTTTGATGAACAAAAATTCGGCAATGCAATTTTTAAACGCAGCAGGATTAAACACGGCAAAAACTTACATTTTCAACAGGTCCAACTTTTCATTATCCCAACTCAAAGGTCTTGAAACGCAGGAATACGTGTTCAAACCCGCCGGCGGAGCAGCTGGACTGGGATTATTTCCAAAAGGAAATACGGGAGCTAACACTGCACTTTTAAAGAAACATTTGGGTGATTTAGAACAGCAAGGCACCCTACCCGCCCACTTTCAGATCCAAGAATTTATCCCAGGGCCAGTATGGGGTGTCACGGGACTTTTTTTGCCTGGCAAAAAATGGAAAATTCTACAAGTACATAGCCAATGTATAGACGAACAGGGAAGGTTTACCGGAGGCAGATGGAGTCTTTCATTTCAAAACGAAAAACTGGCATTTGCAGAATCCCTGTTTTCGAAACTGTCAGAACACGAGCCTTTTGCATATACCGGCTTGATTGAATTTGATCTCGTTGGCGAGACGATCATCGAGGTAAATCCCAGAATCACCGCCTCTTCTCCTATTGTTCATCTTCTTTCACTTGAAAACAGGATCAAAGCTCGTCTGGGAACCGATTTTCGGATAAACCAGCTAGATATCAACACCAAAGTCCAATTTCCTAGGCTGTCCGACAAACTTAGATCTGTCGCGCGACTCGTCAAAAAAACAAAAAGCGAAACTGGGATGCTTACCCTACCTCAAGGGATCAATCCCATGGGAGCTTCCAGAGTACTTTTTGTCAACGATCAAGAAGATTCCCGCTACCAAAGGCAGTTTCTTAAGGAACTCGAACAGATCTAAGCCCATACCTATCAAAAAAAGAGGATCGAAACCAATCCTCCTTTTCAACATCTAAAACTTAACTTTAACCTAACTAGTCTTGTGAGCCTGATTATTTCAATTTCCCCTCCGTATCGGTATAGTTACCGATAATCTGGGCTCCGCTATTGATCGTCACATCGCCATAGATGGTGATCGTATTTCCCTCTCCGACAAACTCGAGTGTGGCGCCGCTATTCAGCCTCAAGTCACCGTAGATCACGGTGCTGCCAGAGAGCTTTAGATAAGATTTGCTGTTGACGTTGATGGCGGTGTTCTTTTTATACTGGCCAAAAGCAAAGCTTCCGACTACCTGCATGACACCGTTGCTGTTGACATTTAGACTGCTCTCCACTGCCAAAGATCCACAGTAGAGCAGTTCTCCACCTACATTGACATTTTTAAGGGAAGCCGCTCCTGCAAAAGCCATTCGCTCGTTTGAGTTGACATTCAGGTTACTGTTCCCGCTATATGCAGGAAGATCCTTACAAAGTTGCTCAGCGATATCTTCCATGGGAACGTTTATCTTAAGGACCTGTAACCCTCCGGCTCCAGTGGCGACAAAAACGAAGTTCTCTTCATTTCTGACGAAGTTGGACGAACCATCAAGATCTAGGATCCCCAAACTCTTAATATCGGAGGTGTTTTCGACGTTGGAGACAGAGATTCCCGCAGCTCCATTGGCCATGAACAGCAGGGAATTGTCGACAGAAACCGCATTGGTGACAACGTCACCCGGATCGGTATCATCTGGGTTGATAGGAATAGGAAGCTTGCTGACCAATTGCCCACTGCCCAGGCTGTAGATACCGGCGCCATTAGCGCCCTCAGACACATAGAGATTGTTGTCCGCTATAGCAATCGTCCTCTTCGCCTCCGGTGTGGCATCGTCTAAGTTTATTTTCAACAGTTCGGCCAAATTCGAAGGATTATAAACAATCGCTCCTTCGGTTCCACTGAGCACAGCCAGTTTATCACTACCGTAGGCAACACTCCTCAAATCTTCTACCTCAACCTCTTGGCTTACATTTCCGGCAATATCCACTACTCCCAATATGCCCGGATTTCCAGTAGTTACCGCTGTAGAGCTACTAAGCCCCGTTACATCGTTTGCAACGAAACCCGGAAGTGAAACAAATGAAAAATCAGAGGTAAACTTTCCGTTAGAAACAGAGACCCTGGCGAGGTTCGCCGGGGAACTTACGCCAAAGTCCCCATCCACGTCAACTGCCATTGCCAACTGTAGGGTACCATTCGAATATTGCAAGGAACTTACTTCCGCGTCCGTAAAAAGGGCCTGAGAAACAATTTTTGGTTTGTACGCATCGGAAATATCGAATATCTCCACGGCGCCCAAATACGTTTCCCCTTCCAAATTGTATCCAACGTAAGCATAGTTCCCATCAATGTCCACATGAGTCGCCCTTAGTTTTACCCCTTGATATTCAGGAGCTTCTACCTGTGAAATCAATACAATAGGCAGCTCTGACGAACTTTCCAAAATCCTCCCCGCTGCTGCCTCCGGATCGATCAGCGTCACGACTCCACTACCATCAAGTTTGATACGCTCACTTAGCGTTTCACTGTCGGTCCGTATCAAAATTGACTGGGGATCTGAGCCCGAGTCTTCGCAGGAAATCAGCAGTAAAGCAGAAAGTGCCAAGCCGAGGCCAATACATTTTATCGCATTTTCTTTCGAATAGCCATTCTTGAAGTTCAAATACATATAATAGAATTTTATTTCTTAATATCTATTTTTACAGAATATAATTCCATAAAATTAGCTAATGCATTCTATTTTCAAAATAAATAGACGATTCGCCTTTATCTAATTGATGATAGTCCCTCATTTTCAAGGGCTTTATTCTTAAATCATTGAGTGAAAAAAATACTTAACCTGCCACATCGGGCACAAAGGTTTGAATCAGCAATACAAAGCGCTTTCAAGTTTTAGGAGGGCACCAAAAAACCAACGAGCTATGTCCAGAACCTGCAAAGGAAAAGTTTTTCGAACAGTGGTTTTACTATTCTATAGCGCACAGAACGCATCCAAACTAGATGACAAGCATTTTTCTTTAGGGGCAAAAACTCTTCGCATTTTCCAAAGACATTTTAAAAAGTGGCCGAATTGGGATTCAATTAATAAAAAAAAGTACTGACCTAAATCAGTACCAATCGAAACTTGAGATCAAAAAAACTCGGGAAGGATCCCGAGGTTTTCATTAATTATGACGCCTTAGGGCTCTTTTCCACCAGGGAAGAACTACTTCTTCATGGTATCCATATGAGTTATTCCCATAACCGTAACCGTATCCGTAACCATAGCCATAGCCATAGCCCTTGTCAATATGAAGGTCATTGAACACTCCGTAAATTTTGGATACGCCACCTTTTTCAACAAGGTTATTTAGGATTTGGCTATTCCCCTTCATGGAATATCCCTGACGGAACACATAGAAATTCACGTCTGCAAATCCAAATAGCTCCTTTGTCTCGGACACCAACCCTACAGGAGGGCAGTCAAAAACAACCACATCATACTCTTCCTTTAATCCATTAACGATCATCCTAAATTTATCCTGCAATAGCAATTCAGCGGGGTTTGGTGGAACCGGGCCAGAGAGGATCACGTCCAGATTTTCATAGCCTGATGGTTTGACCACGTCCTTCCAGGAAACATTGCTGCTCAGACATGTACTCATGCCTTTGTCGTTGACCATGTTAAAATCATCTGCAATTCTTGGTTTCCTCAGATCAAGACCCACCAAAATGGTTTTCTTTCCCATCAAAGCAAATACAGAAGCCATATTCATCGAAACAAAAGTTTTTCCTTCTCCCGAAATACTTGAGGTAAAGAGTAGGGAGAGATTCTTTTTTTGAGGGCTCAAATATGTTAGATCAGCACGAAGAGAGCGAAAGGATTCCGTTACTGAAGATCTTGGACTATTAAATACCGGGAGAGAATCTTCTGATGTACTTCTTCCAATCATCCCTATCAAGGGAACTTTGATCTGCTTTTCCAACTCTTTTGGATCTTCAATCTTAGTGTTTAAAAAGTCCTTTACAGTGATGAAGCCAATCGGCAACATCATACCGAGAATAAGGCCAATCAACAAATTGAGCGAACGCTTAGGGGCTACAGGTAACTGTCCTGACTTGGCATAATCCAAAACACTGTTTTTTGGCATATTGGCGGCCTTGGTGATCTCCGCCTCTGCCTTTTTCTGGAGTAGATAGACGTAGATATTCTCGTTGATGGAAAACTGGCGCTGAATCGAGAGGAGGTTTCTCTCCGTCTGAGGCAGTGAGTTCACGTCCCGCTCTATCATGCTGATGCGATTGTTCAAATCAGCTAGCACATCCTGGGTATTCTGCGCGGCAAGATTGACGTTTTCCTCCAACGCTCTTTTCGCATTCTGTACTCGGCTGGCGTTCTCTCGCACGACGGGGGTTTGGTCAGTGAAATTTGCCTTCAATCGAGATTGCTCCGCTTGCAATTCGCTGAGGGACTGCACTAAAGAGTTCAAAAGTGGATCCGTGATCCCAATCACCGAAGGTGCTACCAAATCCGCCTCCTGATTGTTCGCCAAATAGGTCTGAAGAGTCTTGTAATATTTCAGGGTAACCTCTGTCTGCGCTTTCTCCTTCTCCAATTCCTGAAGTCGCTCAAATATGACGGCGCCCTCTTCGGAAAGATTAAATACTCTATTCTCCGTCCTATATTGCTGCAGCCTATTTTCGGAATATCTCAGCGAGTCAGTAATTCCACTAAGTTGTTGATCTATAAACAGGACTGTGTTCTCGGACGCTCTGTTCTTTTCGTCAAGCTCGCGCTGAAGGTACATATCCATCAGCTTGTTTACATAATCCTGGCCAAGTCGGCGTACAGGAGTCTCCAAACTTAGCGTAAGAATGGAAGCTTGCTTATTGATGGGAGTTACGGCCAGCTCCTCGCGGAATTTTAGTGCCAAGGATGGAGTATCGGAGACTTTAAACAGAATCTCGTCTCCAGGTAAGGCATTGATCAAGTCAATCTTAAACGAATAATTCTCACCGGAAACCACCTCTCCAAAAGAATAGACTTCCTGAAGTTCGAGTTTCCCTTCAAAGCTAGATTTGAAAAATTTATCAGAGGGGGAAAAGACGGCAAACCCCTCATCGATTACTGTCAAACTAAATGACCTATCATCAATAACCTCGATCTTAAACATCCCCCCTACCAGCTGTGGCTGAGTCCAATCCACGGTCACCAGGACCGGAACGCGACCATACAGCTGGGTGCTGGTGAATAAATCTTCCTGAAAATATTGAACATTGAGGCCGAGTGCATTAATAGTCTGCTCAGCCAAAGAATATGACTTTAGAATCCCGATTTCATTTTCAATGTTGTTTTTGCCCTGTAACATGCCCAATCCGCTGGATTCAAAGAGGTCCGTGCCCAAACTTGGTTTATCGTCGGCGACTAGGATACTTGACTCGACTTTGTAGACCGGCGTGGTATAACGATTAAAAAGGAAAGCCGCAATAACGCCTACCGCCATGAAAATCAGGATTATTGGCCAATATTGAAGATAATTGAAGATGATCACCTTCAAATCAATCTCGTCCTCCTGGTTGACCATGAAAGGGGATTGGGCACTGGAATTTACTTGGGGAGAATTGGGATACATCTTTATTGAGTAGCAACATTAATAATCAGGACCGCCGCAGTGATGGCAGAAATCAAAAGAGTCAATGATTGGGCTGCATTTTCGCCAGCTCCTACTTCACGAACCTTCATCGGCTCAGCATAGATCTGATCATTGGGCTGAATGAAGTAAAAGGGGGACCCAACCAAATGTCTGTCGATTAGGTTAAGCCTATGGAGTTTAGTCCCTTCAGGATACTGTCTGATCAAAAGTATCTCATTTCTTTTGGCGATGGTGGTCAAATCTCCAGCGTTTGCTATGGCTTCAAAAATCGTCATCCTATCCTGCAAGACCACAAATTTTCCAGGCCTCCTAAATTCTCCCAAAGCTGAGTACCTGATACCGCCCAGTTTCACTTTCACATACAGTTCCGAGGTAACATAGGCCCTCAATTGCTCTTCTATCTGCAATCTGGCTTCCTCCAGCGTCTTGTTTTGCACGTTTACTTCTCCGATAATTGGAAGCCTGACATTTCCATTTCTGTCTACGGTATATCCGGTCATATAATAGACATCCCCTCCATTTTGACCCGCTACTTGCATCTGTTGATTGTTAGCCATTACTGGCCTACTGTTAAATCCAGTTTGTATCAGCTCTTCGATTGTTTGAACGTTGACATCGATGATGTCATTATACTGCAATTTGTATTCTGGAATTTCGTAGGAAATCAACTCCCCTTCCGGGATCGGTTCATTGTCCTCGAGATTTTGTAGGTAGATAATCTTTTCATTTGAAACACAGGCCATAGCTGCCCAAAAAACGAGTCCAAAAAGGGATACTCTGAAGAGTTTTCTCATAAACTTAAATTAATTCACATTTCGCCAACGCGTCGCAAACTTAGAAATTTTCCTTCAAAATTTTGATTTTTTGTAATTTGAGACACACTTGTCTGCATATTCTTCAATTTCGCGCACTTGAGTCTCGCTGGCACAAAAATTAAAAGTCTTTTTCTCTGACGATCAAAAACCAGTCCCCTTCCAGCTCCAAGTATCCAAAATCGTAGCAATAACGATAGCAACTTCCTTTCTTGTTCTGATAGGTATGTGTAAAATATCGGAAATTAAATCCAGCTCTGGTCAATTTATCTCTGTTGGTTTTTACAAGTTCGCCATGTTCCCTGACTAGCGTTTCTAGAATATTTCGGTTCTTTCTCAAGGAATAGTTAATGTTTCTGACCAGGTTTACCGTTTCGGCGTTTTGCTTGTTGTTATAGGTATTTCTGCAGCTATCATCACAGAACTTCTTGTCCAAGCGTCCCTGTATCGCTTTGCCACAATTGAGGCAAATTCTTTTTTCCTGATCCATGGCAGAAGGCTTAAATCAATTTACACAATTAGTTCAAAGATATGGACTGGCTTGTCAATAGAAAATTCCGCAGTCTGATTTTTCAAATTCCGCCGAAAAAATGCTGATGGATTGTCAAACTCCAAAAGTCTGCGCGATGTTACTACATGGAGTAAAAAACGGCAGTACGCCTGTAAATCTATCTTTCCAGCATTAAAGCATTTGGCTTGGACACGGCATTTGGAGCAAAAAAATCATCTCCAGGTTTATTTTTTTGAAAATTAATATCAATCAAATTTTGCGAAGCACGCGCATATTAAATAAGATATTGATAAATTAGGTTGTCTATTACCCTCAAACTGAAGAGCTTGACCAAACAAAATTTCGAGCTGCTGGTTAGGTTCTTTACTCGTTTGCAAATCATCGGTCAACCTAAATATTACTGCTATGAAAGTTTCCTCAGTCTCGCTGATTTTACTGGCGGTGCTTACTGCTTCTTGTTTCTCCTCAAAGGACTACGTTACAGACTACGATTATAATTACACGGGCTCTTTTAAGAAATACAAGACCTTCGCTTTCGTGGAAGCCACCAGCCAGGATTCCTCAACTTTGGTCAGCGTACTCAATGCTACTATTGGAGCCAGGCTTGGTTCCCAAGGCTTTAGAGAGCAAGTCTCCAAACCAGACATGCTGGTCAGCTACAAGATCTTTTCTGACTCCATCAGGTACAGGGGCTATGTGCAACCAGAGTTTGACTATTGGCTAAACCGTACCGGACAGACTTACCGTAATGACGAAGGTGAAATAGAGCGGGAGCAGGAGAAAGACGAAACCTATAACCAAGTAAGATATTCTCAAAACAACGGCATGTTGGTCATCTATGTGATCGACTCCAAGAAAGGAAACACCATCTGGCAGGGATACACCGCCGCAAACTTTGACCTCCAGTCCCCTAACTTCCACTCTGACATCACGCGGGCGGCCTACCGGGTGATGAACGAATTCAAAATCGTCAATAGGCTCATGGAATAGCCAATTCAAATCCTCAATTCGGGGAGTTTTTCTACATTTTTCCTTGCAATGTCCCGGTTTTTTCGGGGCATTTTTTTTTGTCCAATCGCGCTGCGTGGGATTCAAAACATGAATAATTGCCCACGGAAGCCACTTTTCGAGACATTCTGTTTTTCCTTCCTCGACCAAGTTGGCGCTTCTGGCGGTCATTTTGGATAAGATCAGGAAATCAAGAAAACAAAACCATGAAAAACTCACTTATTGTCGCAGGTGTCCTAGGACTTTCCCTTACTGTTTCCTGTGTGTCGAAAAAGAAGTACACTGAACTTGAAAGCAACCTTTTTAAAACCCAATCAGAACTCGCTACCACCAACCAAGAAAAGGCTGAGCTCGAGGAGAAAATGACTGCTATCGAAGCTCGTGTGGCTGAATACAACGCGCGGATCAACTCGTTAAGAGACATGAATGATCAGCTGAACGAGACCAACAGCGAAATGCTGAGCATCGAAGGCGCTGCAGTGATGTCCAAAAACTCCAAGGCCAAGATGAGAGAGACTCTCGCCAACGTAGATCCCGCAAAGCTGGCAACTGCACAGACATTGGAGGACTCCGTAAATCTTGCTGTAGAATACAACCTGAAGAAAAACATCACCGAGCAGACCGAGAGCGAAGACGACGTGACGATCGACATCGACAAAACCGTCGTGATGATTTCCGTGTCCGACAAACTGCTGTTTAATACCGGTAGCTACCGAATCAATTCCAAGGCAGATCCCCTACTTGAAAAACTAGCAGAGGTGATCAATTCAGAACCAAGTCTGCAGGTGATGATCGAAGGACATACTGATCCGCGAACAATTTCCAACGGAGTATTGGAGGACAATTGGGATCTGTCTGTAAAGAGAGCCACATCCATCGTGAGAAAGCTGCAACTGCAATACCAAGTCGCTCCTGAAAAAATGATTGCTGCAGGAAGAGCTTCTTACATGCCACTCGTGGAAAATGATTCAAAAGAAAATATGGCTCTAAACCGCCGAACCCGCATTGTATTGATACCTGATTTGGACATGTTCTTTGCGATGCTATAAAGAAACCAACTACCACTATCAACGAATAAAAAGAGGCTTTCTCAAAAATCTCAGAAAGTAAAAGGCTGGCCGATTGATCGGCTAGCCTTTCTTTTTTAACTCAAAATTGAAATTTTGAGGTGTACGAAAACACCTCGTAAAAGACCGCTATATCTGCTCGGTGGGACAACCGGTGGAACGGAGCGGGCAAAGCATTCGAAAAACTTCGACTGGCTTCGTCCAGCACTACCGTGCAAATAAGTGCGTCGGCTGTCCGCTTGCCACAGCCTGTCAGCCCGGAATAGGAAACAAAGTCCTCAAGGTCAACATCCGGTTGGATGAACTGAAAGCAAAGGCCATGGAGAGGCCGACCACTGAGCTGTGAATCCGAAAAAGGAAACAGTCGGCAACGGACGTGAACCGGTCTTCGGATACCTCAAGCACAACAAGGAAAGAGGCCGATTCATGCTACGCGGCAAGAATAAAGTCGAAATCGAAACAGGTCTGCTGGCCTTCGCCCACAACCTGGCCAATATGTAGGCCGGGTAAAACCGGTCTTGGATCGCTTTTTAACCCACTAAAAAACAAAAACATATCCCTCACTCGAGCGATAAAAAATCATCAAATATCCGATGGGAAGAACGGGAGTCAAAAAACAGAGGCCGAAAATCAAAAATCGGCCTCTATTACGTAAAATCGACTGTCTTTAACTTTGGGTACTAATTATGAGGCAGCCCCTTTTCCTGTGACAGCTGTAAATCATCAGCTCTTTAATCTTCGATTTCCAAAGTTCCCAAGGCAAACTTCATCAGAACTTCCTGGAAATAAAGCGTGTATACAGCTTGAGCCTGATCAGCCTGAGCTCGTACCAAGGTCTGGTTGGCAGTAGACATATCCACAAAGCTGGAGAGGCCCAACCTGAATCTCTCGCTGACAGCCTTGGCGGCCTCTTCTGCTGCCAAGACCTGGACTTGCGAATTTTCCTCCTTCCGTAGCGCTGCTAGGTAATTCTGGTAGGAAAGCTTCACCTCTTGGTAAACCTTCCGCTCTGTAGCTTCTTTTTGCAGCAACTGATTTTCGTATGCGGCCCTGCTTCTGGTCACATCCAATCGAGTCTGAAAATTGGTGAAGATGGGAATCGCCAAGCCTATACCGAGCGTATTTTGAGGGTAAATTTTCAAAAACTGCTCCCTCAAAGTCCGCTCATCCAAAGAAGTGAAGAAGGTATTGTAATTGTAAAACGCGTTCAGTCTGGGAAAGTACATTGCCTTGACGGCCTGCATGTCCTTCTTATATGAAGTAGCAAGAAGGCTTTGTTGACCCAGATCCTCACGACTGGATTTTGCCATTTCATATAGCTCTGCCACATTCATTCCTGCAAAGGAACTGCTTTCGCGAATAGGCTCCACAGGTTCAATTTTGGGCACGACTCCGGGTGCCAACTGTAGATATTCCGTAAGTAGCCATAGATCATTTTCCAGCTGGACTCCTGCATCAACTTTGACCGATTCAAGCCTTGCTACCTCAGATTGCTGATTGTAAAGATCGGACACTGTCCGTAGGCCCGCGTCCACAAAACCCTCAATCTGCAGCAACTGCTGTTTTTGGTTTTCAAGGTTTTCCGACGCAATCCGGTAAAGTTCCTGATCCAACAATACCTGCAGATATCGTCTTGAGACGTCGAATATGACTTGTTGCTTGGCGCGATTCAGCCCTTTCTCCCCAGCTTCCAGTGCCAGTTTGGCGGATTGGGTATCGAGTATCCTCCTGCCCGAATTAAAAAGGGGCATGTTGACATTTAAGTTTCCGCTGACGATCTCGTTGGTTACGTTCGTTACAACGATTTCACCTTCGATCTGCTGGAACTGTTGGCCGGACTGTCTGCTAAAGTTGGAGCTGATACCCACGTTGGGAAGATGGGAAAGGAGCGCCACCTGCCGTTCTTTCTGAAGAATGGCCAAATTGTTTTCTTGGATTCGGTATTCCAAGTTTTTGGTCAGTGCAAGATCCACCGCCATTTGAAAATCCATCGGGATGGTATCCTGTGCGTGCAAAGTGCCCGCAAGCAAGAATCCGCCCAACATTCCAACCAGTTTTCTATTAAGAGGCAATCGCTTCATCTGTTTCTATTCTTCCGTCTACTAAATTGATCAATCGGGTGCCGTAGTCGGCATTTTCCCGAGCATGGGTGGCTTGGATGATGGTCGTTCCCTCCGCATGCAGTTCCCTGAATATTTCCATGATTTCCTTGGCCTGTGCCGAATGGAGGTTTCCAGTGGGCTCATCGGCGAGCAACACCCTAGGCTTGCCGGCAATCGCCCTGGCAATTCCCACAAGCTGCTGCTGACCGCCTGACAATTGGGCAGGAAAGAGGTCCTTTTTCGCCACCATGTTAAATCTATCCAACAAGTCTGCAATGATACTCTTGCGTTCTCCCGAGGACACATTTCTGTAAAGCAGTGGTGTCTCGATGTTTTCATAGACCGTGAGTTCATCGATCAGGTGATATGCTTGGAAGATGTAGCCAAACTCGCTCTTGTGAAGGTTTGAACGCTCCTTGTCCCTCATGTGCCGGATATTTCTTTCTCCGAAAAAGTAATCCCCATCATAGTCCTCGTCGAGTAGCCCGAGGATGTTGAGCAAGGTGGATTTACCGGCGCCAGAAGGCCCCATCAGGGTGATAAATTCCCCCTCGTTGATGGTGAGGTTGATTCCCTTGAGAATGAAAACACGCTGAAAACGCGATTCGATGTACTTATCAATTTCTTTAAGTTGGATCATTTTATATAAATCAGATAATTAATCACTCTTTAATGTTTTGGACGGATTGACCCGGTAGACTTTCCAACTTCGATAGCCTATGGTAATCAGTGCTAGAAGCAAAACCACCAGGATAGAGCTTACGAAAGGCCCTATGCCGATCTGGGCTTTATTTGCAAAACCCTCCAACCAAGTCCCTGAAAACCAAATCCCAAACGCTATCGCCAAGATCGCCGACAGCGCCAATAACTTTAAAAAATCGGAAGAAAGCACACCCAAGACATCCCCCTGCGTAGCGCCTAGCACCTTTCGGATACTGATTTCACGAGTTCTCCTCAAGGCAACATAAGACACCAAGCCAAACAATCCCATGCAGGCGATGAAAATCGCTATCCCGGAAAACAAGCCGAATATAGCCCCAACCCGCTCTTCAGAACGATAGAGCTGGGCGTATTCCTGGTCTATAAACCGGTAGTTGAACGGTCTGTCCGGAACCAAAGCCTTCCATGTATCCTCAAGGGTGGCGAGATGAGCCGCTGGATTTCCAGCCGGGATTTTCACCAAGAGTACATTTGCTTGGCCGGGATCGATGAATATTCCCAAGGGTTCTACTTTGTGATGCAGGGAATTGAAGTAAAAATCGTTAACAACGCCTTTGACATAGGCCATAGATCCCCCATAGTTGAGTTTTCTGCCGATGGCCTCTTCCGGCGTCCAGCCCAGTTGGCTAAGCGCAGACTCGTTTAGAATCAACGGAAACTCGAGCGCAGAGTCGTAGGCAACACCTCTTGAAAGGTCGGTCTCCGTGAAGTTTTCCCCTGCCAAGACCGTCAACCCAATCGTATTCACTATATCTTTGTCTACGGAGTACCCGGTAATCATAAACTCCCTTTGGTTGTCTCCGCCGGGAAAGATGGTATAGCCTGCCTTGATGTGGATAGGCATGTCCGCGGCCAGGGCGATGGATTCTGCTGAACCGGATCGAAGCATCTCCTGCTTTACCGACTCTATCGAATTGCGCATATTGTAATGGTACGGCAGAGCCAGCACCTGCTCTCGCTGGTAGCCTAGGTTGACTTCCTGCATGTAGTCGAGTTGGGACTTGACTATAAAGGTCGAGATCAATAATCCCATGGAGACGAAAAACTGGAAGACCACCAGGGACTTTCTCACCCAGGCACCTCCGCCGATCTTGATTTGGTTTCCCAAAGCTTTGATAGGCTGAAGTCCGGAAAGGATCACCGAAGGATACATTCCAGCGAGAAGCCCTACGGCAGCGACCAGGAAGGCCATTAGCAGGATTCCCTTCGCCGAAAAAAGTAGGCTTAAATCCAATGGCACCCCTCCCAATCTCACAAATTGAGGCGCAATCAGGTAAATAATCAGCAGACTCAATACCGCTGCGCCAAAGGTCAAAATCATCGACTCGGAAACAAACTGGCCAAACAGCTGCAATCTGTCTGCGCCCATTACCTTTCGAAGTCCCACCTCCCGATTTCGCTCCGTCGCCTCAGCCGTGGCAAGATTTACATAATTGATGATCCCGATTGCGATCAACAAAATCGCCACCACGCCAAAGATGTAGAGGTATTTCACGTCCGTCCCTGGCTTGATCGAACTAAGCGTCTGATCGCCCAAGTGGATATTGGTCACTGGCTGGGTAAAAAAGGCCGTTTGGAAACCATACTCCTTTTGCTCCTCTCCCAAGTATTTCTCCACCAACTGGGGCAATTTCGCTTCAAATGCCGCTCGATCCGCATCCTCCCGGAGCTTGACGTAGCTGTAGTAGTTGCTTGGGGACCATTCGGGGTTCTTACCATGCCTATGGGTCTTGAACGAAGCCAAAAAGTCAAAGTCCAAATGACTGTTGCTGGGGAAATTTTCCATGACCCCAGTAACCTGGTATTCCTTGCTGTCAATCTTGAGTGTTTTTCCTTCAGCATTCTGGGCTGACCCAAAATAACGTTTGGCAGTCTCCTCGGTCAGTACCACCTGATTGGGTTCATCCAAGAGGCTACCCTTTTGGCCAGCAAGGATCTCAAAATCAAAGACCTTGTAAAAGTTCTCATCCACAAAGGCGAATCGGGATTCCTCTTGATTCCCTTCGCCAGCATCGACCAAGACCGACGAAAAAATACTCAAGTCAAAAACCAGGGTACCTGTCTCAACTTCTGGGTACTCCTCGATCAAGGTCGGCACCAAAAGGGACGGTGTGGTGCTGACCAACTGCCGTTCACCACCCGACACGAACTCTTGGTTGAACTTATAAATACGATCCGACCCGGTATACATCCTGTCATAGCTCCACTCATGGTAGATGTAAAGAGAGATCACAAAAAAACTGACTAGCGCAATAGTCAGCCCCAGCAGGTTAATCCCAGTGTAGAGCTTGCGCTTCTTCAGGTTTCTAAATGAGACTTTCAGGTAATTTTTCCACATGGCGACAAAAGTTGCGAGGTCGTAAAATTGAAAAGTGGTAAGGCTTCCTACCAACTTTAGGCATACTTCCTCCTCGGCTCCCTACTTCCTACTATTATGCCACAAAAAAAGCCCCTGAATTGACTCCAGAGGCATTTTTTTGAATTTATCCGCGTAGTTTTCTCGAACATTTTTGTTCGCCAGCGGACGAATCTTTTGAATTCTAAACCGATAAAATGTGGAAACTGAAAACTCAGCCTCCCAGATTTGGGCTTTAGAATTTTCTATACTTTCCTTTTAGGTATTGGTTAGCTTCTTTCTCCTCAAACTTGGCTTTCTTGCTATCCCAGTGCAAAGTCTGATTTGGGAATCGACCGGCGATCACCCCTAGCAAAATGGTCTCAGTCAGTCTTGCTGCATAGGAGAATGGTGCAGTACATTCACCTTGGCCAAGGCATGCATCGACAAACTGGTGGTAATGTTTCTTGCTCTCGGCATCATAGTCCTTCACTGGCTTGCCTAGGTTGAACTTCTCGATATCCATTTCCTGATATTTTCCATCGACGATCAATCGTGGAAGTTGCTGGAAGTGCGGAAGCAGAAGTCTTCCTTTTTCTCCCATAAACATCGCTCCCTGATCCGGCAACTCTTCGCCATTTGGCAACTTCAGATCCTCATGATCGGCAGGCGCTCCAGGACCGTCATACCATACCCACTTCAAAGTCTCGGCAGTATAGGGAGTCGAAGGAAACTCATAGGTGACGACATTGTGCTCCGGAAAGCCAAAACCAGTCGGTTGGCGGGTTTCATTGACGATAGTTCTGGGGACATCAAGTTGAAGGGCATTGTATGGCGTATCAAAGATATGCACACCCATGTCTCCTAAGGTGCCGCAGCCGAAGTCCATCACTTTTCTCCAGTTGCCCGGGTGGTACTCGCCCTCTTTAAAGGGGCGCTCTGGCGCCGTACCCAGCCACAGATTCCAGTCCAAATTGGCAGGAACCGGATCGCTTCCAGTTGGCGCAGGCTTGTCAGTTCCCCAGTTTTTTGGGGACCAAGCGCGCACCGTATGTACTTTGCCGATGATTCCATCCTGGATCAAAAGCGTCGCGAGCTTGTAGTCGTAGAAAGAGTGAACTTGGATACCCATTTGGGTGACTAGGCCTTTTTTCTCCGCTACTTCTTTCATCTCTCTCGCTTCAGACACATGGTGGGTAAGTGGCTTTTGGCAATACACCGGCTTGTCCATTTTCATTGCCATGAGAGAGGCTGGAGCATGGGTATGGTCTGGAGTCGACACGACTACCGCATCGATACCCTCTTCCATCTCCTTTAGCATTTCACGGTAGTCCGCATAGGTTTTTGCGTTGGGAAAAAGTGCTTTGGCCTTTTCGAGCATTTTGGAGTCTACATCGCAAAGAGCCACCACATCGACCGCATTGTGCGACGCGATCGCATCCAAGTCAGCCATGCCCATAGCCCCAAGACCGATGTGCGCGGTTCTCAATCTGCCATTTGCCTGGGCTTTAGCCAGAAGCGTGGGAGCCAAAGAAAGGCCTAAAACTCCCAAGCCCGTCTTCTTGAGGAAATCTCTACGATCGATAAATTGGATCTTATTGTTCATATCAATGAGTTATTAATTGGTGCTAACTAATTATGGGTTATTGATTATTGAGTCATTGAAGATTAAGTAGCACTCAGGTTTACACTCTGGTATCTCAATACCAGCAGCTAGCTACTCGATTCTTGATTTACAGTTCCTTGATTCTGATATTTCTAAAGCGGACCACGTCGCCATGTCCCAGAAACCCGATGTGCCCGCTGCTCCGCTGCAAACCCGGATGTTCCTTGCCATCCAGCGTCCCATCTTTGCTTGCCTCCAAGTAGTCTCCTTCCAAGATGGTTTCCCCGTTGAGAATTACCTTGATCTTGGGGTGCTGTACGATTACTTCCTCTACATTCCATTCGCCAACGGGCTTGAGATATCCACGCTTTGCGGGGATCACGCCGTATACCGATCCGTGAAATTGATACTCATGAAGGTCCTTATACTTGTCGGCAGTATTGTCCAAAATCTGGATTTCCTTGCCTACATAGGCTGCGTCTCCGGAAAGCGGTGCGTGGATGCCGAGGCCGTTGTTTGCACCGGGAGTCAGTTGAAACTCAAATCTCAAGACGAAATCTCCGTATTCCTTTTCTGTCAATAGATTACCTCCTCCCGATCCCTTTGGATCAATGACGATCATGCCGTCTTTGGCTTGGTAAGCGTTTTTGTTGCCTACCCAGCCATCGAGGCTTTTGCCGTCAAACAAGGAAACAAAACCTGCTTCGCTATCCTGCCCAAAGCAAGGCGAAAGGGCGAGAAACGTGTAAAACGTTGCGACTAAAAAGAGAGATTTCAACATAGCGTCTGGAGAATAAAAAAGGGCAATCCCTGTATTCAGCCGACAAATTAACCTTTCGCAGCAAATTTCCTTAAGAATACTTCGTAAAAAATTTTATTTACCTTCCAGATCGTTAACTCATTTTTTTAGAAAACTCTGATTCCGCGGTGTCAAAGAGAATGGTAGCGCACCGACCTCCCAACCTCTGTCTGCTTTTAAGGAGGAAATATTGAAAACGTTGTTCTTTGCGTCCTGTGAGTTGGAATGGACTCGGAAACTTAGACTTTCATCCCCCACCGGACGCAAGCGATCGGATCCGCATCGTCCTGCGGGAACTGCCTGTCCCACTTCATAAATCCTCTATTCGTCCTTCAGCACCTTTGCAGGGTTAGTTTGGGCAGCGACGTAGGAATGCAATCCCACGATGAGCAGACAGATAGCCAGCACTCCGACGCCGGAAATCCCAAAGAGGGAATAAGGCATCGAGATTTTATAGGTGAATCCGTCCAGCCAATCACTCAGAAAATAGTAGGCTGGATAAACGGCAAGCGCAAAAGAAACCAGCACAAGCAGCACGTATTCTTTGGAAATAAGACCGAGAATCTGAACAATCGATGCACCGAGCACCTTACGGATACTGATTTCCTTGGTCCTCTGGGCAATGGTATAGGAGGAAAGACCGAACAGCCCCATCGCAGAAATCAAAATGGCCAAGATGCAAGCACCTCCAAGCACATTGCGGATTCGCATATCCTCTTGATAAAACCGTTCTATCTGGGAATCCAAAAATTTAAATTCTGCTGTTTCGTAGGGATAAATTTCTTTGTAAATCGCCTCAAGCTCTTGCTTCGCCAATGCAAGATTTTGGCCTTTTTCCAACTTTACTGTAACCGATTGGAAAAATTGGGGATTGACCGTGAGAATCAGCGGGCGAATCTCCTCTCGGAGCGTTCGGGAGTGAAAATTTGCCACCACTCCAACAATCTTCTTTTCGCTACCATTAAACCGGATGCTGAGCCCAACCGCTTCCTCCGCTGTACCAATACCCGCTTCCTTGAGGAAATTTTCATTGACCAGAATTTCGTCTTCTCTATTGCTGCCTTGACTTCCCGCCAAGATGGGCACTCCGTTTACTTTTGCAAATGCCGAATCCACGTTCATCACTTGGATATATAGCTGCTTCTCTGTGGTATCCACGGGAACATGAGCGTCAGAGGTCCACAGACTGGTGGAAGACACAAGGTTGCCGCTGAGGCTTGCCCCCATGACCATGCTTTTTTGGTTGAGTCTGTCTTGCAGCTGCACCATCTTGTCTGGAGGAGAAAGAAACGGCAAAGAGGCGTACATGACCTCCTCTTTTTCGAAGCCCAAAGGCTGGCTAGACACATACCGCAGTTGTTGGTTGAGGACCAAAACTAGGATAATGAAGGCAATCGAGGCGGAAAACTGCAACACAGTCAGGTTTTTTCTCAAGAAGACCCCAATTGAAAACCTCCTATAGCCCGAGGATTCCCCCTTGAGCGCCCGCTGCGGCTGGTAGCCAGACAAAACCAATGAGGGATAGATGCCGGAAACCAGCGTAATCATCAAGGGAAAGGCAAAACAGAAAGCGAGGTTGATCCCGCTGAGCTGGTCGATTCTAAAATCTGCCGGAAGATAATCCGAAAACAAAGCCCTCAGTGCTTCGACCAAACCAACTGCGAAAGCCATAGCCAAGAGCACAATCAGATAGGTCTCGGTCAGGAATTGAAGAATCAGTTGAGCCCGTCTCCCGCCTAAGGTCTTGCGTATCCCTACCTCCTTGGATCTCCCAATGGCTTGGGCTGTTTCGAGATTGATGAAGTTCAAGGCCGCTAGGAAAAGAATAATCAAGCCAATGTAGATCAGGCCTTGGAGGAAGACCTTGGACACCGCGGTATCCGAATAGTTTTGGCTAAAATGCATTTCGCTCAGGGGCTCCACAAAAAAAGTAGTCTTCCCTTCATCGTCCTTTTTGTAATTCTTGTCCACAATCGACTTGAGCGACTCATCCAACTGGGCTTTTTCTACACCAAGTCCAGCTTTGACAAACAGCTGGGAACTGGAGTTGACGTTATCCCAACTATGCAGGCCGTACCACTCCTCCACCTCGCTATGCTTGATGGTTTGGTAGGAGATAAAATCAGTGAAGATAAAATCCGATTTTTCCCCGAAATCCTCCACTACACCCGTCACCTGGGCGATAATCGTATCCGAATCGACCCAGAGGAGCTCCTTCCCCAGTGCGGCCCCAGCATCGACACCTGGAAAATAGCGGTTCAGGCTGGCTACCGAAATGACCGCTGTGTTGGGTGCATCAAGCGCCGTCTCTGGATTCCCAGCCAGCCAGGTCCTTGGAAAAATCTTGAAAAATCCGGGATCGGCAAAAGTGACGGTATTCACCCTTCCATAGACCTTGTTTTCGGCTGGGTTTGCCACCAGTGTCCGGCTTAGAGTATAAAGTCTCCCTTTGCCTTCCACAGCGGTGATCTCATCTTGGATCACCTCGCCAAGGGGTCCCGGAGTTCCGGAGTTGGGAAAACTGCCGTCTCCCCATTCAGTCAATGTATTTACCCTGAAGATCCGATCTCCATCAGGATGGAAGCGGTCAAAGCTGTAGGAATAAAAGACCAGATTGAAGATCAAAAAGCAGATCGAAATCCCCAGCGAAAGTCCCAACACATGGATAAAAGTTCTGAGTTTGTTGCGGCCAAGATTTCGCCAGGCGATTTTAAAGTAGTTTTTCAGCATAGAATTGAAAAATTTCAAAATTGTAAGATTGGAAAATTGGAGATGGAAGATCCGGAGGTCGGAAGTTCTAACCCGTCTTCCGCATCTACCATCTCGTATTTTCTCATGTCTATTGTCTTGTATCTAACTTCTTGACTTTTGATACTAGCACCTTGATATTAGCCTCTTGCTACTTCACTCGTCCTTGAGCGTTTTGACAGGGTTCATCTGCGTAGCGCGATAGGATTGGGCTGAGATCACCGCAATGGTAAACGCAACTCCTCCTGTCGCCAAGATCAGGAAATTGACCCACGATGGCCATTCTTTTACCGCAAACTGCTCCAGCCAACCTTGCATAAAGTACAAACTCAATGGCAAAGCGACAACCACTCCGATCAGCGTGATGACCAAAAACTCTTTGTTGAACATCCAAGAGATGCTCCAGCTGGAGGCTCCCAATACTTTTCTGATCCCGATCTCCTTGGTTCTCCCGGCTATACTCAAGGCCGCCATGGCAAACAAGCCCATCGCCGCAATCAGTATGGCTATGCAAGCAGCCAAGAAAACCATCTTGCCCAAACGCTCGTCGGCTACATATTGCTTTTGGACAGTTTCATCCAGGAAATTGTAGCTAAATGCTTCCATAGGAAAAACCCGCTCCCATTCGCTTTCCAACAAAGCCCTGAAAGCCTCAAAGTCGGTTCCTGCGCCTTTAACCATCACTTTTGGATTGGTAGCAGAGTGGATCATCAGCATATTGATTCCACTGAAGATGACATCCGGGCTTTTGGCCAGAATGACCGGCTCGATCTCTCTATAGAGCGAATTATGGTTAAAATCCTTCAGCACACCCACGATTTCATGGCTTTGGATTTTGTTGCTGGGCAGCATTTCTCCCAAGGGATCATCCCAGCCCATTGCCTTGGCGAAGGTCTCATTGATCAGTACCGCATTGCTGTCAGCCCCTACTTGCGGGTTCAGATCACGGCCTTGGGCAAGTTCCAACCCAAGAGTCTTCACATATTCCCCACCGATAAAATTCAAACGAAAATCAAACTGTTTTTCATCCGGCGTCGGGAACCCACCGTCCCAAAATGAGTCATCTCCGTAAGTGGCAATAGTGATGCCGGCAGACAGAATTTCCGACCTGCCCATCAGTGCCTGTCGGTAAATCTCCGCCTGAGCAAAACTAGCGCTGATTGTCTTCCTGAAATTGGTGCCCGGGACATCCGGCACATCAACCAACACAATCATCTCCTGATCAAAGCCCAGATCATAATTGCGGATCGCATTCATCTGATGAACCATGATCAAGGTAGAGGCGATCAGCATGAACGAAATGAAAAATTGAAAGACTACCAGTCCTTTGCGAAGTCCCTGCTTTCCAAATCGGATCGAAAGGTTGCCTTTCAGGACTTTTATTGGTCTCAGACTGGACATGAAAAATGCCGGATAAGCCCCTGCCATCGCGGTGATCGCCACAACCAATCCAAATAAAATCAGGATTTGCAAGGGTCCGTACACCAAGTCCAGCTTTTTGTCAAACAACTCGTTGAAAGTGGGAAGCAGCACTTCAGACAAGATCATTCCCAACACCAGCGCAGCAATGGTGATCAGAAATGCCTCGGTCAAAAACTGGAATACCAGCTGACCAAATTCCGCTCCCATGGTTTTGCGGACACCCACTTCCTTAGCCCGGGTGGTGGATCTCCCGATTGCCATCGTGGTGAAGTTGATACAGGCGATCAGCAAAATCAAAAAAGCAATCCCAGCCAATATCCAAAGCAAGGTTGGGCGGGTTGACTCGGCCATGCCGGAGTCGGGATTGTCTGTAAGATGTATCTCAGAGATGGGCTGGAGTGTGAACGAATACTCACCTTCTTTATAATCCTCGCCCAGCACTTTCTTCATCATGGCCTCCACCCCAGCTTCTATCGTTGCTTTGGATTGAGCATCATTGAGCTTAATGTAGGTATCTCCGTAGACATTAAACCATGACTCCTGATTTCTCTTCGCCACGCTGAAATCCAGGTTTGCATCGTTCACCAGCATCTCAAATTTAATACTGGAATTTGCAGGCAGGTCCTCCAGAAGTCCAGTGACCTGGTATTCCTCATAATTATCTCCCATCTGTATCCGGATGGACTTTCCCATGGGATTTTCATCTCCAAAATACTTTTTGGCGGTCTCCTCTGTGATCACCGCGCCAAACTTGTCTTTCAAGGCTTGATCCTTTTTCCCCTCAAGAAGCTTGAAGCTGAAAATCTCAAGAAAATCCGGACTCACTGTCAAGAACTGCTGCGTTTGCGTAGTCGACTCATCCAGGTAAGCCTGTGCTGAGCTGCCGATCAACCGGGTCGTATGGGTCACCTGCGGAAACTCCGCTGCAAAGGTAGGGGCTGTGATAATCGGAGTGGAGAAACTCGAAATCATGCCTTCTTCCCCCTTTTCATGACGCTCTACCCTAAAAATCCGATCGCTGTTCTCATGAAAATTATCAAAGCTGATCTCAAACTGGACAAAAAAGAAAATCAGGATGCTGACTCCCAATCCAAGTGACAGGCCTACCAAGTTGATCCCCGTATGAAGCTTGTGCTTCAGGAGGTTTCTAAAGGCTATTTTTAGATAGTTTTTTATCATACGCTAGCTTTTTTACAAGTCGAGTAAAATCCCTCGGTGGAAACAAAGCCTCATTCCAATCCGAGGGCTAAGTTGGTTTGATTGCATTCAAATAAAGGGCTGGCAAAAACACGGTTGCTCGGGGCTTTTAGCCAAGTCTTGTTTTTCCAGATTCATGCCATGAAAAATGGCCATTCCAGCAGAAATTGAGGCTTGATTCCAAAACTGGCTCGTATTTGCGAACAATATTGTTCGGCTACGCACAATCTCACTTGATCGATAGCGGATAAATGATTTCGCCAAGTGGGAAAAAATAGCTGAATTTTCCCTAGGCAGCTTTACAGCATCGGCTGGGATCACCATTCCTTTTCAGTTGAAAACGGCTATATTGAAGCATAACCCAATTTGACCGCCATGCTGACTTTTATCTCTTTTCCTTTCTTTTTTATGTGGGCTTTTGCCGCAAACCCATCATTTGAAGCTCAAGAAATCGACGCAGACATCTCCATCGGCTATGGGCTCGCCATAGGCGACGTGGACGGAGACGGAAAGGACGACATCCTGCTGGCGGACAAGAAACAAATCGTCTGGTATCGAAACGGCGATTGGAAAAAACATCTTATTGTCGAAAACCTCACTGAGTCAGACAATGTATGCATTGCCGCGAGTGATCTCGATGGGGACGGCAAAGTCGAGATCGCCGTCGGCGCCCAATGGAACCCTGGAGAGACTTCTGACACCACCAAGTCCGGTGCTGTTTTCTACCTCCTTCACCCCGACGACCATAATCCAAAATGGGAGGCTAAACCGCTACACCACGAACCAACGACACACCGCATGCGATGGGTAAAAACCGGAGGCAAATCTTACCTCGTTGTCGTCCCTCTCCACGGTAGAGGTAATTCCAACGGTGAAGGAGCTGGCGTGAAAGTCATCGCCTACGAGTACCCCAAAAATCCAGCAGCCGACTGGACCTACACCGTCATCGACGAATCCATGCACTTAACCCACAATCTGGACATAGTCAGGGATGGCATGGGTGAATCCATCCTACTAGGGGGAAAAGAAGGAGTGAGGAAAATAGAAAACGTTGGCGGAACTTGGCAGCAGGAGCAAGTCTATTTGCCAGAAAACATGGGAGTCGGCGAGCTACGCCTTGGCAAAAGCAGCGGAGGAATGCATTTTTTGACAACCATCGAACCCATGCATGGTACTACACTGGCAGTTTATGAATCTTTGGATCAAAAACTCCAATCCCGCGGCCCGAAGCGGATTATCCTTCACTCCCAACTCAAGGATGGGCATTCCCTTGCGGCAGCAGATTTCCTCGGGCTTGGGTTTGATCAGATTGCCGTCGGTTGGAGACTGCCTAATGAGTCCGGAGAGTTGGGAGTGAAACTTTTTGTGCCAAAGGATGGCTCATTTTCGGAGTTTGAGGAGTTTTGGATAGACAAAGGCGGCATGGCCTGCGAAGATCTCCAGGCCGCTGACCTCAATGGAGACGGCAAGCCAGAGCTCATTGCCTCCGGCCGAGCAACCAAAAACATCAAGGTGTACTGGAACAAAAACTAATCGAAACACCCGATTGATTTATTTCGGACGAAAAGTGTACGCTCCCGAACGCCTGCCGTCTTGGCTTGAAATCGCTCCGATAATTTTCTGGGAATTTTCAAGATTAAACTTTCTTAACAAGCCAAACTTGGCGCAACCCAGGATTGCGGCAAATTCTTCGAAAAGTGTCCGCTTTCAGAGCAATCGGACAGCACAATGACCGAGTATTATACAGGTTTGGTTAAAATCGGATAAATTTTTCAGAATGAAATTCCGCATACTTTTCAAAAAGTTAAAAAATATCACGTAACCCGAAATTTATTCCCTTCCTCATTTTTCGATTGGTACGGGCTTCGCAAAGAGACAAGCATAACTCTAAACCAACAAACGATTATGAAATCCCTATTCACGGTAGCACTAGCAAGCGCATTGTCTTTTGGCGCATTCTCAACTCAAGCAAGCGACGACTTAAAAGAACTTTCCGCTGTCAACACCAGCTACAAAAAAGTAAACGTCATGCTGAAAGAGGGCGTTGGCGCAGCAAAAATCTCCGTACTCACTCCCGAAGGCAAGCTGCTCAGCAGCCGAAAGGTCAATGTGCAGGACGAAAATCTGGTCGTTCCTTACAATCTGACTAATCTGCCGGCCGGTGAATATCAGGTAAGGATCGTCACCAATGAAGAGGAGATTCGCTACACCGTAGAGACTATGGATCAACCAATTCCGGCTTCAGAATTGCCGCTGATGGCATACGGGAAAAGTCTGGATGACAACACAGTAAGACTGGCGGTGGTCGGCCTATTGGAGCCAGGTGTCCAGGTAGAAATCTTCGCTTCTGAGACAGGAAAATTGATCCACGAAGAACAGATCGACCAGCCAGAAGGATTTACCAAAAACTTTTCCTTCGCTGGAGTTCAGTCAGACGAAGTTTACATGAAAGTGACAGATGTCAAAGGAAGAACAAAGACGCTGTTTTTCTAATCCCCATAACTAAACCAACACTCATCAAGCCCTGCTCCTCGGATCAGGGCTTTTTTGTTGCTAGACGGTCTTGATTCGTGCTGGATCCAATTTCCTCCTCCTACTCACCAGCCAAAAAGCCACCAGAATATTCGGAACCCAGCACAGCCAAGCGACAATCCGGTAGGCAGGCAGAAATTCTCCCCCATGCAATGCAATCAGAATCGGGAGCCAGATTCTCAGCGTCACCGCTGCAAAAGCAGCTGAGTAGCTGAAAATCATACAGTCTTCGTGCGCTCCGTAATCGTGCCTTTTGGCAGTAAGCCAGCCCATCATCGTCGTGCAAAACCAAATGACCCCCAAGCTCACAAAACCCAAAAGTGTTACCATTCCTCCGGTCGCAAACAGCCCAAGATAGATACCCGCCAGGCTGCTGAAGAAGACGGCAGTTACATACGCCATCCCAATTCGTTTGTGAAGCTTTCGTCTCCTGTCCCGAAGACCTTTGTCAAATTGAACCCAGCCAATCAGCAAGGCAATGCCTCCACACAGAATGTGCATATAGAAGGCGATGTTCCATATCGGATCAAGCAGCAGCTCTTCCGGTTTGGATTGGAGCAGCCCAATCACACGATCTGCCCTGAAGTAAATGGCAGGATAAATCCCTATAAAAATGGCAGATATGGCAAAAATCCACCATGCAATTTTTTTAGTGGCTGCGCTCACAGAAAATCGGTTTTGTGATAAAAGGAACGAGAGTGAAATTTAAGCTTTTCCCACGATCTAATCCTCCAGCTAGCCTGGATTGAATCAGTATGACAAGTGGAAAAAATCAATCTACGCCGAAAAAAGCTCATTTCACCGGGCGATGTTCTCTCCACTGCAAAATGGAAATGCCCCGACCAGAAGCTGCCCGGGCATTGAAAATTCGTTTTGAATCAAACTACCTACTCGTCCTTCAAACTGTCTACCGGATTGGCCAGCGCTGCTCGGATAGCCTTGGACCCGACGGTTAGCAAGGTCAGTAGCAAGGAAGCCAGCATCACCAGCACGAAGAGTCCGATAGAAATCTGCGTCTGGTAGGCAAAAGTCGCCAACCACTCCTTCATCATGTAATAGGCCAGAGGAATGGCAAAGCCAAGGGCCAGCAGCACCATGATCAAAAACTCGCGGGAAAGCATAAACGTGATCTGGGAAACAGAGGCCCCCAAGACCTTCCTGATGCCAATTTCCTTTATCTTCTGGCCTATCATGAAAGAGACCAGCCCGTAGAGACCGATACAGGAAATCAGGATAGCCAAGCCTGCAAAGATTTTATAAACCAAGGCCAGCTTCTGCTCAGACTCGTAAAATTCCGCGATGGATTCGTCAAGAAACTGGGCCGTAAAGATCTGTTCTGGATAATGCGTCTCGAAGGTTTCCTGGATAGCATCGAGAGTAGATTTGTTGGCTGAGCGATCCAGCTTCACAGCTACCTGTCGGTAAATGGGCTTGGCGCTGAAGATCAGCAACTGTTTCATCTCCTCACGCAGGGAATTCACCGCAAAATCCTTGACCACGCCACTGATCGGCACCCAATTGCCTCTCCCTCCTACTCGGATTAGTTTGCCCACAGCTTCTTCGGGACTGGAAATCAGCAGCTTTTTTGCCATCGTCTCATTGATCACCATAGACCTTAGCGTATCGCTGGCCGGATAGCCAGTACCCGCGACAAATTCCATCTCATAGAGATCAAAATAGTCCTCGTCGGCGATCTTCAGAAAAGCCGGAAACGGGATGTCTTCGGTGTTTTGGTCAAAGTAAAAATTTGTCGCTGAGTTGTTGTCCGAGGAGGGGGTATCGGACGCCTTAGACGCAGCAATCACTCCAGGAATGCGCAGCAGTTCCTGCTTGAAGGTTTCCATGCGGTTGGTCTCCCTGGTATCAGACGGCACATCCATGTAGTAGATCGCTTCTTTGTTAAATCCCAAGTCAGTCTCCTGTACCAAATTCATTTGTCGAACAGCGATCAGCGTGCCGATCATCAGGATCTGCGCTATCGCACATTGCAAAACCACTAGCCCTCTGCGGATTGGAACTCCCCCGAGTTCAGCGCCGTGAAACTTGTTTTTCAACGCGGGGATAGGACGAAATCTGGAGACCACCAGAGCTGGATAAAAACCGGAAAGCAGGGTAAGTCCGATCACCAAGGCCAACACGAAGCCGATGATCGACGGTTGAAAAAAGCTCACTGCTGCAGGTACGTTTGCAATCTTGTCGAGATAAGGCAAAAGCAGGTTGGCCAGCAGCAAAGCGAGTGCGGAGGAAATGATCACCGACAGGAAGGTCTCCCCAAGGGATTGGAATACGATCTGCCACTTGGAGCTACCCATGACCTTCCGAACCCCTATTTCCTTGCTTTTGCCGATTGCCTGGGACGTGGTGAGGTTCACAAAATTGATCGAGGCCATCACCAGGATGAAAATCCCAACTAGAATCAGCGTCTGGATAGTCGACTTACGAACCAGTCTTCCACTCAGCGGCTCGAGATCCGAACCAAAGTGGATGTCGGCCAATGGCTGCATCAGATGCGATTTGACGCTGTTGCTTCTTCCCTCGAAGTGCTTTTTCGAAAAGGCATTCAGCTGCTCCTGGGCCGAAACCATATCCGTATTGGGATTGGTCAGCACATATACCTGAAAATTGCTGCTGGTGCTTCCCCACTCGCTGAGATCAAAATCAAACTCCTCTTGATGGGAACGAACCGTCTCATAGGCAATCATCATGTCAAAGTCAAAGTTGCTGTTGTCCGGAGTATTTTCCACCACTGCACCCACTTCCAGCTTGACGCCATTTGTTAATTCCATGCTTTTTCCCAAAGCATTTTCCCAGCTGCCAAAAAACCTGTCCCCCTCAGCCCTTGACAGCACCACTTTGCCTGGCTCGTCCAAAACTGCAGCGCTACCGCTAAGAAACTCTAAATCGAAGAGATCCGGGTATTCCGAGTTGGAGTAGTAGAGGTGTTCTGTTTTGTACTTCTCCAGGCTTTCGCTTTCCCCGTTCTGGTGCACATTGATTTGCACTTCTGAGTTGACGATCACCGGCACCACCTTGTCAAAAGCCAACTTTTCGCTCATCAATGCGTCGGGAAAAGGATTGGCGACCCCCGGTGTGTATTCAAGTCCATCTTCGATCTTGTCCTGGGTATAGATTCGGTAGACGAGGTTATAGTTGGATTGAAACTTGTCGTAGCTCAGCTCATAGGCTACTATGACAAAAAGCAAATGCGCCGCTGTGATTCCGACAGTAAGTCCAAAAATATTGATGATGCCAACCGATTTGCGTCGGACTAGGCCTCTCCAGGCAATTTTAAAGTAGTTTTTCAACATGGCGATGGATCTGGGATTTAGGGAGACTTGAATCTTAAAAAATATGCCAATGAAATAGCCGTAGAACACGCGCCAAAAGGCCCTTATCTCCCATTACCCAAAAAACAAACGGACACTTTCGTCCGCCAGTGGGCAAAATCAGGGTAGCTGGCGTCAATGGTGCTCCAAATATTTAAACTCCACTTGGAATCGTTGGCAGTGTCAATTACTTAAGGACGCTTTTTGTAACTTAGTGGCAACTGAACCAACAAACCCAAATAACGATGAGCTGGAAATATTTGGCCCTTGTCCTGTTTTTTGTTTTCTCCGCATCGACGCTCTCGCCGGCCCAGCGGATTTCCGGTTCTTCTACTTTTCGGATCGAGGATGATCTGGAAGAAAGAATTTTCGCCATCGACCAACTGGAATTTTTCGAAGACACTAGTAATCTTTTGGATTTTCAGGACATTGCCCACCAACGCTTTCAGGACAACTTTAGGATACGGCCCGACTTTGACAAAAGCAACTTTGACATCAACCACACCTATTGGGTAAAGCTTTCCATAGAAAACAACCCCAACAGCTCCAAAAAATGGCTGATCGAATTCTATGACCAAAGCATAGACCTGCTCACCGCCTTTGTGCCAGAGCGCACGGGAGGCTACCGCACCATCCCGCTCGGGGACGCTCTTCCCTTCGACAATAGATCGTTCAAACACAAAAACTTTGAGCTGGTCATCGCCAACGAAACGGATGGGATTTCCAACTACTATTTCAAAATCCAGTCTTCCCAAAAAGCAGACATCCGCATCGCCGTCCGCTCTGTCAACCGCTTCGTGTACTATGCGCTAAACGAGTATTTTGCCTATGGTATCTTCTATGGCATGATCCTGATCATCGGGCTGTACAACCTGCTGATCTACTCCGCTATCCGTGAGGTCAAATACCTCTTTTATACCTTCTACCTCGCCAGCGTCGGCATATACGCCATGTGCGTGGACGGAATCGCCTTTCAGTACCTTTGGCCTGGGAATCCGGAGCTAAACCAGTTTGCCAACGGGATTTTCAGCTACTCCATCGTCCTCTGGGCCATACTCTTTTCCATCAAGTTTCTAAATACCAAAAACCGATCCTACACCATCCATGTGATCCTGCAGGTAATTTTGGTCTTGAAAACGGCCCTTTTCCTAGGTGGATTCCTGGTGGACCAAAAGCTCTTCGAAATCAGGTTTTACGATGTGATCCCCTTCTTTTTCATCTTTGCCGCCAGCATCCATATCTGGACCAAAGGCTATAAAGTCGCGCGTTTTTTTGTGGTCGCCTACGGGGTTCTGTTTATTGGGGTGACCATCAAGACCTTGGTCAACGCAGCAATCATTCCGCATCAGACCCTGCTCTACTACAGCCTACACATCGCTTTCCTTTTGGAGATGCTCTTGTTGACATTCGCCTTGGCAGATCGCGTGAGAATACTCAAAGACAACCGTGACCGGGCGATGAAGCGTACGATTCGACAGATCGAAACCAATGCAGAACTCAAAGAGAAAGTCAATCGCGAGCTCGAGCAAAAGGTCAAAGAACGGACCAGCGAACTGGAACAGAAAAACCGTCTTCTCGAAGAGTTTGCCCGACAGGTAAGCGAAAAAGACGAGGAGATCAAGCGGATCAACTCACTCCTCGATCGCGACAACTACAAACTAAAAAGCAGCATACGGGAATCTTTCCAAGCCAGGCTGAGCAACAAGCTTCTGACTTTCGAAGAGTTTAGAAAAATCTTCCCAGACCAGTCAGCCTGCCTCCGCTATCTAGAGGAAGTGAAGTGGGGTCGAGGCTTTGAATGTCGCCAATGCGGCAACGCCAAATGCTCCAAGGGCCCCAAACTCTTCACCAGACGTTGCAGCCGCTGCGGCCACATCGACTCGGTCACGGCTGGCACCATTTTCCACGGGGTCAGGTTCCCCTTGGAAAAAGCATTCTACATCGCCTACAATTCGATCACGAAGCACGAAAAACAGACCCTGGACCAGATGGCAACGCTGCTTGACCTCAGAAAAAATACCATTTGGGCATTCCGTAAGAAAGTCTTGGCCAGCTTGAAAGAGGAAGAAATCTCGCATCCAAACTGGAACGATCTCCTTGCGCTCCACGAAATCTCCAGCAATTAAACGCTCAGGCCTGCAAATCGAAACGTCCAAATCAGCTGACCTTGGAGTCTTTTTTTTCACTTAGTATCCACGCGGGACAAAAGCTCTCCGAATCCCTTTCTATTGCAATCCAGTGAGATTTTGGCTGCAACTGAATCGGGAAATTTTCGGTCAAAAGCGGCTGCAAAACCAAGATTTTTGTTGCAGAAAGCACATCAATTCATACCGGACTCTCCGCTCTTTTCTAGCTTTCGACAATAGTTTTCGGAAACGCCGACGACTACCACAACTCTTTTAGTCATAACCCAAAATCCCTTTCGTATGAAGATGCCTTTACCCTTGAGTAAGGAGGCATGGACGGCGGAGATTAGTTCTCTGGCCAGACTATCCATGATGACGGCCCTGTTGTTTTTGGCCGTTTCACTTACGGCATTTGCCCAATCCGTGCAAGTCAGCGGAAAAATCCTGGATTCGACCGGTTTCGGTCTGCCAGGAGTCACAGTCCTTGAAAAAGGAACAAACACCGGCACCGTCAGCGATGTGGACGGTAACTACACGATCAACGTCAGCTCGACACAGGCCACATTGGTCTATTCATTTGTCGGCTACGAGACTCAGGAAATACTCGTCGGAAATCAAACTACCATTGACTTAACCCTACAGGAGGCCATAGGCGCACTGGATGAGGTATTGGTCATCGGTTACGGTACGCAAAAGGAAAAAGACCTGACGTCCGCAATCGTAACGGTCAAACCGGAAGACATCACCAAAACCCCAGCAACAAACGCCATGCAGTCCCTGCAAGGTAGAGTGGCCGGTGTCCAGATCGTCAGCAATGGAGCTCCCGGCGCTTCTCCTACAGTCCGCGTTCGCGGTGTCGGATCTTTTGAGGGCAACGCAGCTCCACTCTATGTTGTGGATGGGATGTTTTTTGACAACATCGACTTCCTCAACCCCAACGACATCGAAAACATCTCCGTGCTGAAAGATGCATCCGCATCAGCGATCTATGGAGTTCGTGCTTCCAACGGGGTAATCTTGGTCACGACCAAATCCGGCTCCTATGAGCAGGCTCCGGAGATTGTGTACGATGGCTATTTTGGCGTGCAAGTGCCCCAAAACGTGCTGAAGATGGCAAACACGCAGCAGTTTGCCCAGTATATCAGAGAGACTGGATCAGCTCCTGACATTGCCTTTTTGGAAAATGCCATTCAACGCTACGGCCGAAGCCGTGTCGACCCCAGCCTTCCAGACGTGAATACGGACTGGTACTCGGAGATCATGAGTCCAGCATCCATTCAAAACCACAGCCTCACATTCAATGGGGGGTCAGCCAAGACGCGATATTCCATCGGCGGAAGCTACTTTTCCCAAGACGGCTTGCAGAATGAAATCCGTAACGAATACAAGCGGATCAACCTCCGTGCGAAAGTGGACACGGACGTCAAGGATTGGCTAACCGTGGGAGGAAACTTCAACTTTGCCGTCGCAAGACAATATGTTGGAGAAGATGCAGCCTGGTTTAGAGCCTATTTTGCAGTGCCTACCATTCCTGTTTATGACCCCCTTAATACCGCCGCCACACCGGAGATGCTCTCCAACGCCCAGCAAGTCGGCTATAGAGGAAGCCAAAACCCTTTTTATCCCCTACTCTACACCGACAACCGAAATAACGTCGCCAAGGTGACAGGAAATCTCTATGCGGATCTGAACATCATTCCCGACCGCCTGGACTTCAGGACTTCCTACAACTACAGCCTTGCCTTGGTTAATGCGAGAAACGTAAACTTCGCTTACAACGACGGAGTCACCGAATCCCAGTCTGCCCTTAGAAGGCAAAACGAAACGGGATTCAACCAGATCATCGATAACTACTTCACCTACAACAACATTTGGGGAGACCACATGCTGACCGTGACGGCAGGGCAGTCTTTCCGAAGCGAATACGCTGAGGTGCTGTTTGCCCGTGGCACGGGACTCAGCCCCAGCCCTACCTGGGAAAACGAGGAGTTCTGGTACCTTTCCAATGCGCAAAACCTTGACTTGGACGGAATAGGTGATGCCAATGGCAACACCATCAATTCCCAGCTCAACTACCTCTCCTTCTTCGGGCGCGTCGCTTACAACTATGACGAGCGATACCTTCTTTACGGGACTTACCGAAGAGATGGAAACAACAAATTCCAGCAGAAATGGGGTGATTTCTTCACCATCGGTGCTGGTTGGGTGATCACTGAAGAGGAGTTTTTTGGCATGGAATCCATCAACTTCCTGAAGCTGAGAGCTTCTTGGGGCCAGCTAGGAAATGATGGTATCCGTCCTTCAATCGGCGCACCGACGCTCCAGGAGACAAACACCGCTCTTGGAGATGTACGCTACAACGGAAGAAGGCTCAATCCGACCTTTGACTTGATCGATCGCTGGGAAACAACCGTGGAGAAAAACTTTGGCCTAAACGCCAAGCTCTTGGAAAACAGGCTTTCGATTGACGCAGACTACTTCATCCGCGACACCAAAAACCTGGCTGTGAGCATCATCCCGCCGGTATTCCGCTCTACCGAAAGAAGAAGCGTGGGCGAAATCAGAAACCAAGGCTTTGAGCTAAACCTATCCTGGGCTGATGACATCAACGACGACTTCTCTTATTTCATCGGGGCAAACTTCGCCACCCTGAAAAACACCGTGCAAAGCCTCGGCGGTCCTACGAGTCTGGATGCAGGTTCGGCAGAATTTAGACAGCGCTCCATCATAGGTGAACCATACCAGGCCTTCTTTGGGTATGAGACGCTCGGCGTTTTCCAAAACGAAGCCATGATCGAAAACAGCGGCTACACCCAGGAATTTATCGAAACAAACAATCTGGTACCGGGCGACCTGATCTTCAAGGATCAAAACGGTGACGGTTTGGTCAACGACCAGGACAGAGTGGTGTTGGGATCTTTCTTGCCTAAACTGACCTACGGTGCCAACCTGGGATTCTCTTGGAAAGACCTAGAATTTTCAACCCTCATTCAGGGACAAAACGGCCACAAGATTCTCAACAGAAAGCGTGGAGAAATCATCTTCACCAACGATACCAACATCGATGCAGACCTGGCCACCAATCTCTGGAGAGGAGAAGGCACATCTGACAAGTATCCTTCGGCAGCTGGGCTCAGAAAGGGCTGGAACCAAAACTTCAGCGACTACTTCGTGGAAGACGGTTCCTATTTCCGAATCCAAAACGTACAGCTGGCCTATACCATCCGGGATATCTTCGGAGGCAAAGTACCGGCTACCCGCCTGACTTTCACCGCTGAACGACCGTTGACCGTCTTCAACTACAACGGCTTCAATCCTGAAGTGGCGAATGGCATCGACCGTCAGACCTATCCTATCCCGGCTGTCTACACCTTCGGCCTGAACGTCAAGTTTTAATCCCAAAACAACCGAGAACTCATGAGATTATTCAATAAACTATCGATACTGGCACTGTCTTCGGCGTTTTTCCTGCCGATGGCCTGCACCGGACTCCTGGACGATCCATTGGAAAACGTCCAGAAAGTAGAAGAGACCGACTATACCCAGACCGAAAACATGATGCTGCTGGTCTATGGGGCCTATGCACAGCTTAATGACCTGCAGTGGGAAAGCTTTCCTACCATCGCACTGAGGGGAGACGATGTCAATCCCGCGGGAGATCAGCAGCCCCTTATCCAAACCGACCTTTTCGTCTACGATCGCAATTTCTGGCTTTACAACTCTACTTGGCTCAATCTCTACTCCGACATCATCTACTGGCATGGAGCCATGGAGGAGCTGATGAAGTATCAGGAAGCAGGCGCCAGCGCTGCGCTGACTAATCAGTACATCGCCGAGATGAAAGTGATGAGAGCTTTTGAGCTGCTTCAGCTCGCAAGACTGTGGAGTGACATTCTGATCCCCACCAACTCACAGCCCAGAGATCTGTACAACGTCGAGCTTTCCACCTTTAATGAAGTGATGGAACACATCTCGGCCCAGATGGACGAGGCCATTCCAAACCTGGCAGCGGTACGTCCCAATCAACGAACCGACGTGCCTGGAGGTATCACCCGATTTACCGCATTGGCTGTGAAAGCCATGGCAAATCTTGAAATCGGAAACTACCAAGCTGCGGCCGATGCGACCGGAGAGATTATCGCGGAAGGAAACTTTACCCTGCAAGACGACTACTATCAGCTGTTCAAAATTCCGGGCAAGCTCAGCAGCGAAAGTCTGATGGAGCTGCAGTACTCCGACTATGGCACTGCAACCGGCACGGTGAACAGATACCTTTGGGACTTCTTTGGCCCGGCTAGCTGGACACCTAGCGTAGCAGGTGCAGGAGGAGGATGGGGATTCTGGGAGCCATCTGCAACCTACGTCAAATTCATGTTGGACCGCGGAGAGCGTGAAAGATTGGAAGCTACAGTCCTCTTTACCCCAGACGGCATTGCTCAGATCAAATCCGATCCAGCTTATGCAAACCTACCTTCATGGATCAACAACGTGTCTAAAGACGGGGATGTGTTTAACAACCACCCGAGGTACAAATTCCTCAGCGGGAAATTCTATCTCCCCTCCTCCCAGCTGACTCCGGGAAGATTTAGCTACGGGGAAAACAAAAACTTCTCCGTCATCCGATACTCGGAGGTGCTCCTGATGCACGCTGAAGCGCTGACCAGTGGAGCCAACAGCTCCGTGATGAGTGCAGATGAGGCGGTGAATGCGGTGAGGAGTCGAGTGGGTATGGCCGCGCTATCGGGCGTGACTTTGGATGATGTGTTGGATGAAAAATTTGCCGAGTTCGCCACTGAGTGGGGCATCCGATTCTTCGACTTAGTCCGTCATGGAAAAACCGCCCCTCTAAGCTATGAAGGAAGAACCTACACAGAGGCGGACCGCTTCCTGCCGTATCCGCTGGAGCAAGTGGACATCCTGCCACAGTTGAAGGAAGTTTCGAAACCATGATTTTCTCTAACAGTCAAACCCAAAAGCAATGAAATCGCACATGATGAAGAATTTCACACTTGGTGACAGCAATCAGCCCTGCGCGATTCGAATTGCCCTTAAAAAAAATTACAAACAGATGAAACGCAACTCACATTTTCTACTTGCAGCCCTGGTGCTTCTGAGTTTCGCCTGCAAGGATAACTATATTGACGAAATCACCCCCGTCGCGCCTGGCGCAGACGAGGCCTCTCCTGAGGTGACGGTGACCTTTCCCTCCGAGGGAACCATGATCCGGGTGACGGAGGATGTCACCTCGATCGACATCAAATTCGAAGTAAGGGACGACATCGAGATCGGCTCGATCAAAGTTCAGATGGACGGTACGGAGATAGGATCTTATGACGAGTTTAAAGATTACCGCCGAGCGGTGGTCTCCCTGCCCTACGACCAGCTGGACAACGGAGCGCATATCCTCACGGTCAGTGCTACGGATCTGTCGGGAAAAACCTCGGAGGAAACGGTCAACTTCGAAAAAGCCGAACCTTACCAGCCTAAATACGACGGAGAGATTTTCTACGCACCTTTTGATGGAGAAAATCTGGAACTCGTCACCCTGACCGAGGCTGAAGTCGTCGGTTCGCCTGGATTTACCCAAGACCGAGTGGGCGGAACCAACGCCTACTCCGGCGCAACGGGGGCTTATCTAACTTTCCCGACGGCAGGACTACTCAACGAGGAATTCAGTGCCGTGTTTTGGTACAAAATCAATGTAAGCGCCACTCGTGCCGGCATCCTCGTAATCGGCCCACCGGATACCGCAGCCCCATCCGCACCAAACAACCGCACCTCTGGTTTTAGGCTATTCCGTGAAGGGTCTGCCACCAATCAGACATTCAAGCTGAATGTCGGCAACGGCACAGCGGATTCCTGGTTTGATGGCGGAGCGGCCGCCTCAATCAATCCTAGTGTTGACGGAGACTGGATCCATATCGCGTTCACGATCTCCGGTACCGAGGCAGTCGTGTACATCAATGGTGAGGTGGTCAAAGAAGGATCCTTCTCCGGTGTGGATTGGGAAGGCTGCGACATTCTCTCGGTAATGTCCGGCGCACCTCGTTTCACAGGTTGGGACCACGTCTCAGACCCGGGCTTCATGGATGAGCTGAGGATATTCAACAAAGCCTTAACTGAGCAAGAAATTCAAGCTATCATCTTTGCAGAAAATCCTTAATCACCTCATCAGCCGGAGTTGTCGGTTTTGGCTTTCCTACTGAAAACCATTGCCGACAGCTTCGGCTCCATGACTCTCCCATAATGAAACTATTACTTTTTTGTTTGGGACTTTTGTTCCTCTTTACCGCTTGTAAGGAGGACGAAAACCCAGAACTATTGCTTCTGGAAGCCTCCGCAGGCAATCTGGAAATCCCTTTAGACAGGACTGTGCTCGAACAAGTCCCTCTAGACCGGACCATCAGTCTTCGTTTTTCTGAAAATCTCGACCCTGCCAGCGTGGCGGGCTCCATTAGACTGACGGCTGCGGGACAAGCGCTTCAAATCAACACCAACTTGGCCTCCAGTCAGACGATCGCAGTGCAGGCACTAGGCGGCCTGCAAAGCGGCCAAGTGCATCAACTGGAAATCCTCAGTTCACTCAAATCCACCAATGGAACCGGATATGTCGGCAAGACACTTTCCTTCTCCACCCAAAGTGGCGCACTGACAGTCGAATCCGTGACTTTTTCAGGAGGCGAAACCCTTCCCAACGGAAGAATTCAAAACGTCAACTTGACCTTTGAGGCCCAACTTAATTTCAATTTCCCACTTGATCCGAACAACCTGCAAAATGCCGTCAAACTAACCGGACCAGATAGCCCCGTACTCACCTTTGAGTTATTAGAAAATCAAAAAATTCTGCACATCCGGTCATCGACTCCGCTTATGGACCTTTCCAAGTTTCGTCTGCAGCTAACTGAGGCACTTTCCGGAGCAAATGGAGAAACGTTTTCAGGTTGGGAGCAGGAGTTCTACACGGCTGTGGATCCAGATCCGAAATTCCCGGTTCTTTCCGACGAAGCCCTTTTGACCAAGGTACAGGAACACACCTTCCGGTATTTCTGGGATTTTGCCCACCCGGCAAGTGGCATGGCTCGGGAGCGAAACACCTCGGGAAATACAGTCACGGCAGGCGGCAGTGGCTTCGGTCTGATGGCCTTGATTGTCGGGGTCGAGCGGGGATTCATCACCCGAGCGCAGGCCATAGCCCGATGGACTCAGATCATCGGATTTTTGGAAACGGCTGATCGCTTCCACGGAGCCTGGCCCCATTGGATGAATGGAGAAACCGGCAGAACCATTCCTTTCAGCGCCAAGGACAACGGAGGCGACCTCGTGGAAACGGCACTTTTGGTGCAGGGACTTCTTACCGTTCAAGCATATTTGGACCCATCAGTCGGAGCGGAAAAATCCCTGATCGACAAAATCACTACTTTATGGCAAGAAGTGGAGTGGGATTGGTATACGAAAAACGACAGCGGAGTACTCTATTGGCACTGGTCCCCTGACTTTGGCTGGGAAATGAATTTGCCCATCAGCGGCTACAACGAGTCGCTGATCGTGTACGTCCTTGCCGCGAGTTCACCCACCCATCCTATCGCCAAGTCTACCTATGATCAAGGCTGGGCGAAAAACGGAGGAATCAAAAACGGGAAAAGCTTTTATGGGGAGACGCTACCCCTAGGAGTGGACTATGGAGGTCCTTTGTTTTTTTCCCACTATTCTTTTCTCGGCCTTGATCCTCGAAAGCTTCGAGATCAATATGCCGATTATTGGGAGCAAAATGTCCAGCACTCCCTGATCAATCAAGCCCATGCTGTCGCCAATCCAAAAAGCTTTGTGGGATATTCAGAAGTCAACTGGGGCTTTACCGCCAGTGATAATCAGCAGGGCTACAGCGCCCACTCGCCCAGCAACGACCAAGGAGTCATCACCCCAACGGCAGCCTTATCTTCCTTCCCCTATACGCCGGAAGAATCTCTGTCAGCCCTTCGCTTCTTCTACTATTCCCTGGGTGATCGGATTTGGGGTGAGTATGGCTTTCATGACGCCTACAACCTAACCGATAGCTGGTATGCGGACTCTTACTTGGCCATAGACCAAGGTCCGATTGTCCTGATGATAGAAAATCACCGAAGCGCTTTGCTTTGGGAGCTCTTTATGAAAAATACGGAGGTAAAGGCCGGCTTGGATAGGCTAGGCTTTTCCTATCAATAGCCCCAAATCCCTTGTTACCCACGCTAAACCCACCAAATGATGAACACAAACCTGAAAAAGCCGATACTCCCGATAGTGATATTTATGCTCTGCCTAATCTGGGCTTGCAGCGCTCCCAAAAAGCAGGAAGCCAGTCCCGTCGTGGCCAAAGGCTATGACCGGCATGTGGAACTCCAATGGCCCAAGCAGGAAGGGATCAGCTCCTACGAAATCTGGGTCAGCACAGAAAACAATAAATTTGCCAAAAGGGGCACTGTGGCAGACACGATTTACATGGATTTTGTGAACGACTTGGGCAAGAATCTGAATCTCCAATACAAAGTCGTCGGAATAGATCCCACCGGAGGTTCTTCCGACTTGGGTGTCGTGCAGGCCACTACCCGTGATTTTAGTGACGAGGAACTCATCAACATGGTGGAATTCTATACTTTCCGCTATTTCTACCAAGGCGCTGAGCCCAATTCCGGAATGGCTCCGGAACGCATCCACATCGATGGAGACTATCCGCAAAATGATCAGCGCGTAGTCACTACAGGAGGTACGGGATTTGGAATCTTTGGCCTATTGGCGGGAATAGAGCGAGGCTGGATCACACGGGAGGAAGGGGCCGACCACTTCCAAAAGATGGTCAACTTTTTGGAAAAGGCAGACCGATTTCACGGGGTTTGGCCACATTGGCTCCATGGAGACAGCGGTAAGGTGAAGGCCTTTAGCCCAAATGACAATGGAGGTGACCTGGTGGAGTCGGCCTTTTTGATGCAGGGACTGCTGGCCGTGCGGGAATATTACAAAAACGGCAGTGAACAGGAAAAAGCGATCGCTGAGAAGATCGATCAGCTTTGGAAAGAAATGGAGTGGGATTGGTATACCCAGGGAAAAAACGTCCTCTACTGGCATTGGTCTCCGGACAAGGAGTGGGTCATGAACTTTGCCCTCGAGGGATACAACGAGTGCCTGATCACCTACATCCTTGCGGCTGCATCGCCCACCCATACGATTTCACCGGAAGTGTATCACCAAGGCTGGGCAAGAAGCGGCGGCATCAATACCGACGTGGAAGCTTTTGGCTACAAATTGAGACTTAAGCACAATGGATCTGAAGCGATGGGAGGCCCGCTTTTTTGGGCGCATTATTCCTATTTGGGGCTGAATCCCAAAGGCCTGAAAGACCGCTATGCGGACTACTGGGAAGAAAACCGAAACCATACCCTCATCAATCGGGCCTGGTGTGTGGAAAACAAAGAAGGCCATAAGGGATACGGAGAAGACCTTTGGGGTCTGACCGCCAGCTACTCTGTCAAGGGTTATGCAGCCCACCGACCAGGCGAAGACTTGGGCGTCATCTCTCCCACCGCAGCCCTGTCCTCCATGCCCTACACTCCCGAAGAAAGCCTGAAAGTGCTCAAAAATCTCTATTACAACTATGGGGAAAAAGTCTTCGGACGCTATGGATTTTACGATGCGATGAGCCCTGAAGAAAACTATTATCCCCAAAGATACTTGGCAATCGACCAGGGCCCCATCGTGGCAATGATCGAAAATCATCGAACTGAAATGGGCTGGAAGCTCTTCATGGGCGCTCCGGAAATCCAAGCCGGGCTGGAAAAACTGGGATTCGAAAAGTGAGAAGGCTTAAATGCTGAAAATCTAGTCTTCCCACCCTTTTATGTCTTGAGGATTTCTATTTTAGCCTCCATGGCCAAACGAACCCAAGCGAAACTCCTGAAAAAACTCCAGCAACGCTTTGGAAAGCTGTATGCGAGTATGGAACCCTATTACCATCACTTGGATTTTAGGCTTTTCGACGATTTCGACGATGATGCTTTTGCCTATCTGATGGAAAAAGTGAAAGGGGTGAACATGCTCGACCTAAATGAAACGGACATCAGCAACGAGAGCATAGCCTTACTTCCCAGATTGGAATATGTGAAGGAAATCCGGGCCAAAAGCTGCCGAAATCTGGACGACGGCTGTGTCCCTTTTCTCAACCAAATCAAAGGCTTGCAGTTTCTCCATCTGCGATTCAGCGGGGTGACGATAGATGGATTGCTTCAGCTCACTGACCAAGCTCAACTCAAGACGCTGATGTTTTCTGAGGATGATACCGAAAATATCGTCGAAAAGCTGACACAATTGAGAAAACTTTTACCAGCATGCGAGTTGGTAATCAACGGCCAAGCCCTCTGACCCAACTCGCATTGGTTCAAGTAGCGTCTCATAGGTCATCTACCACCGACTTCCCTTCCACCGGTCAACTAGCTGCCGAAGTGTCGCTCACTGAGCAAGTCGAAGTGTCGGTCATTGCGCTTGTTGAAGTACTATTCGCTCTTGATCGACTCCACAGGATTGGCCTGGGCAGATCTCAAAGATTGTAGTGACACGGTCGCATAGGCCACTACCACAGAGACCAATATTGTCACCAGGAAAAATCCAGCCGAAATCGGTACTCTGTTTGCAAATTGCTCCAGCCATTGATCCATTAGCCAATATCCCAGTGGAAGTGCCAACAGCAGAGAGAGGAAAACCATTACAATAAACTCCGCGGTTATTTTATGGACAATTCCCATCGCAGACGCTCCGAGCACCCTTCGGATTCCGATCTCTTTCCTTTTGGACTCGGCCGTGAAAATCGATAGGCTCAACAGTCCCAAACAGGAAATCAAGAGCGCCAAAAACGCGAATAAGCCCAGCAGATAGCCTGTTTTGGCTTGCTGTTCGTATTGCATGGCAATCGCTTCGTCCAAGAATCGATAGTCAAAAGGCAATCCCTGATTTACTGACTTCCAGGTTTCTTTTAGCTGGGTCAAGAGCTCAGGACTGATGCCTTGATTTACCTTAATCAGCGTGTAGCTAGTCCCGTCGAAAGCCGCATTCTTGGCAGGCAAATACACCGTTGGCGCAAGACTATAGCGCAGGTCACGGGTGTGGTAATCCTTCACCACCCCGACAATGTTCCCTTTATAATTGGAAAAAAGCTCGCCATTTTCTTCGGTAAACACCCTTAGATCTGAGCCAATTGCTTCCTGGGCTTCTTTTCCCAGCCAATCCAATGCGGATTCATTGACAATCATTGCAACATTTTCCAAATCAGGAAAGCGTCCTCTCATTAGCTTCGAAACTCCTCTGTCTGCACTTTCCTCCCTAAATTCTCGACCTGCCACCATAGACACGCCCAGACTTTCGAAGTAGCCCGCATCCACGTATTGGACATTGAGATTTTTCGTTTCTCCCTCCTTGATGCCTGGGTAGTCCACCGTTGGATTCCATCCGGTATCCATGCCTGGTCTGTCACTGGTGAATTTCACCGAGACGACTCCGGGGACTTTAGCCAGTTCCTGCTTGAGGATGTCGCCTTTTTCTTTGGCGACATTCCCCATTTTCACCGAAACTAGACCTTCAGAATCAAAGCCCATGGAAGTGTTTCTCAGATAATCGTGCTGGTAATACACTACTGAGGCGCAGAACACCAACAATGCGGACAGGACAAATTGAAAAACGACTAGACTTTTGCGAAGCATGGATTTGCCTCCGGTCAAAGAAGCATTTTTCAGAATAAGCTCCGGACGTAAGCCGGATAGATAGAAAGCCGGGAAAATCCCAGCCAACAAAGACGAGCCCACCCAAACCACGAGTAGCAATGTCTGCAAAGATCTATCCCCTATCAGATCCAGCGGGACGACAAATCCCAAGCGGGACGAAATCACCGGAGTCACGAGATAGACGATAAGTAAGCCCAAGGCGAGCGACACCGCGTTGATCAGAAAAGACTCGGACAAAAACTGCCCCAGCAATTGGCCGCGCTGGGCTCCGTTGACTTTTCTTATCCCGATTTCCTTCGTCCTTTTGATCGCCCTCGCGGTAGCTAGATTGATGAAATTGATGCAGGCAAGGACGAGTACAAAGATCCCGATAGACAGAAAAACAAAAAGCGTTTGTCTGGACATCGGGGGAGTCCATTCTCCCTGAAAATCAGCATCTGTGTGAATATCCCTAATGGGCTGAAAGAAATGCACATAGGACTTTGCCTCTTCTTCGTTTCGGTACTTGGGATTGACCTCGGGAATGCGGCGTGCGATGTTATCCGCATCCGCTTGTGTACTAAGCTTTGCGTAAGTGTAGGTCTGTGGCCACCAGAAACTTCCAAAATCCGCCGTCAGGGGAAAGTCATTGAAAGACTTGAAGGTGCTCATGGAGGCTATAAAATCGAAGGCCATGTGGGTGTTTTTGGGGAGTGGTTTGAGCACCCCTCTTACTTCAAAAGCAAAGTCACCGGTGGAAATCAAGGTTTTCCCGACAGGATCCTGATTGCCGAAATACTTTTGGGCCATCTCCTCCGTGATGATCACTTGGTAGGTGTTTTCCAGCACGCCTGCCCAACTGCCCTTACTAAGTTCAAATCCGAAAATTTTGTCGAAGCCCGCGTCTGAAAAAATAAACCTGTCTTCCCGGTAGCTTTCCTCTGGCGCAGCTCCCTCAGGCGCACGGAGGTACGTGCTGATCTGCGTGACGCTCACGACTTCCGAAAGCTCCTCCGTGAACTCCTTTCGCAGCATAGGTGCTACCGCCCCACCTGCCCAAGCCCAGTTTTGGTCGGAATTAACTCGCTGAACCACGCGATAGAGAGTTTCTGGTTCTGGATGAAACTTGTCGAAGGACTGTTCAAACTTCACAAAAGCCAAAAGAATCAAGCAGCACGCTAAGCCCAGCGAGAGTCCGAGGACATTGATCAGGGAAAAGGTCTTCTGACGAATCAGGTTTCTCCAGGCAATTTTTAGGTAGTTTTTCAGCATAGTCTCAGAAATGAAAACGATAGGGTTCCTAAGTTGGTGAAGTTTCCAAAATCAAAAGCCGAAACATCTCAGCACTCTCTTGTCTCGGGTTTCGCGGTTTGGCTATTCGCTTTTCAGACTTTTCACCGGATTCATGAGTGCTGCTTTCACTGCCTGCGAACTGACGGTCGCCAAGGCGATCAGTTCCGCGAGGAAGCCGGACACGACAAAAACCCACCAGTCAATGTCGATTCTATAGGCGAAATCCTCGATCCAACTATCCACCACGTACCAAGATACCGGGACAGCGATCACGATTGCCACCAAAACCAGTTTGATGAAATCCCTCGAAAGAATGGCGACTACGCCGCCTACCGAAGCGCCAAGCACTTTGCGGATTCCTATTTCTTTGACCCGCTGCTCGGTGGTAAAAGTCGCCAACCCGAAAAGCCCCAAGCAGGAGACGAGAATGGACAGCAAAGTCAACATACCCACGATCGCGTTTACCGTGCGGTCAGCTCGGTAGAGTTCCGTGAAGTGGTCATCCAAAAACTCGTATTCAAACTCCCGCTCCGGCACGACTTCATTCCAGACAGACTCCAAATGGGCAAGTGCCTCATTTACCCGCTCTCCACTGATTTTTACGGAGACCTCGTCGTAGCCCCAATCCTTTTGGTTGAAAAGCGTGAGCGTCTCGATCTTGTGATGCAGGGAATTGAAGTTGAAGTCCCGGACTACTCCCACGATATGGGCGGCGGAATCCATTCCGCTAAATCCGAACTGACGGCCAATCAGGGATTCCAAAGGCTTATCACTCCCCTCTTCGTTCAGCAGCTCATGGGCTAGCGATTCGTTGACGATATAGGCTCGGCCGTAGTCAGCCTCGGTATCCTCAAAATTTCTCCCCGCAATCAGTTCTATTTGATAAACATTCAGGAAATCGTCGTCTACGATCACTTGGGACGTGGCGAGGCTCCTGGCTGGACCATCTCCATGGTAGGTCACCGAAGTTTGGTGTAAGTTGTTGCCCAGTCGTTGTCCCGAAGCCGTGACGTTTTCGATCAAGGTACTGGCAAGCATCTTGTCCTTAAGCACCCCGTATCGATCAGAATATCTGCCGATGGGGACGGTGACGACCTGCTCATGCGAAAAACCGAGGTCTTTTTCCTGCATATACCTCACCTGCCGGGTCGCAAAAAAGGTGGAAATGATCAGGAATATGGCGCAGCTAAACTGAACAACCACCAGCACATTTCGGAAATCGGACTTCCTCTTTCCCGATTCGGCTGAACCTTTCAAGACTTTGACCGGCTGAAAACTCGATAAATACACCGCGGGATAGATCCCTGAAACCACCCCTACAGCAATTGCCCCAAAAAGAATGGATATCAAAAAGAGTGGATCGGAAAACAAGGGAAACTCCAGCTTCCGCTGACTGAATTCGTTGAGAAATGGAAGCGTGAGGAAAACGATCATCACCGCAAGTGCCATGGCGATCAAGCTGATCAGGATGGATTCGCTGATAAACTGGAAGTAAAGCTGCCCTCGGGACGCTCCGGAGGCCTTGCGCACACCTATCTCCATCGCCCGGCTGATAGACTTGGCAGAAGACAGGTTCACGAAATTGATCCCGGCGATAAACAGCACGATCAAGGCGATATAGAAAAAAATCTTGGTATACGCGCCGTCAAACTTTTGATAGTTGAGGTAATCATGGGTGATATTCGTAGATCCCGCATGGACCTGGTTCAGAGGCTGCAAAAAAAGCTCGTAGCCTTGGGCGCGGTCTTCGGGCATATGACCAAGCAGGTAGGCGGGAAACTTGGCCTCAAGCGCGGAGATGTCGGTGCCATCCACAAGCTCCAAATAGGTCGTAAGCCAGTTCCCTCCCCAGTTTTCCATGTTTCTAGGGCTCACGAAGGTACTGAAAGAGGCGATGCCTTCAAACTTCAAGTGGGAATTTGCGGGGATATCGGCAAGGATGCCCGTCACCGTAAAATAGGCACTGTCTTCCTCCGCCACCTCAAGCGTCTGTCCCATGGCTGACTCATCTCCAAACAACTGACGCGCACTGGATTCGGTCAACACCAGACTTTTTGGTTTAGCAAGGGCGGTGTTTGGATCACCCTCCACCAACTTAAAGTCGAAAATCTCAAAAAAGGAAGAATCTGCCCAAACGGTCTCAGCCAAAGTAAACGTCGATTCATCTATGCGGAACTTCATCTCACCGCTCGGCCTGACCCGGACATAGTTGAGGATTTCGGGAAACTCTTCTTCCAAGGTTGGCCCCATGGGAAACATAGACAGCGCCACATTCTGAGGAGCAACCATGCCCTCCCACTTTTGGACTTCGTTCAGACGATAAATATTTTTGGTATGGATTGCATCAAAGTCCCGCTCGTAGTTCACAAAGAGCAGGATAAGGATGCACACGGCCATTCCTATAGCCAAACCCAGAATGTTCAATGCAGAGAAAAGCTTGTTTTTCCTCAGGTTGCGAAGGGCAGTTTTCAGATAGTTTTTCCACATAGTGCTGCGCGGAGAGTCAAATTGCAAAAAAGAAAGAATGTTTGGCTGGGACGGATGGCACCCAATTTTGATTTTTCACTTTTAATGCCATTAAAAAAGCCTTCAATTGTCTCAAAAACAGGCATCCGCACTTCTAGCCAAAAGCGTCCGCGGACAACATTGTCCGTAGGCGGTCGAACAGTCCCGATTCTACCGGACGGCGATAGCCAGTCATTTTAAAGTAGCAGCGCTTTTGGATTCGGGTTAGGCATACCTAGCATTAAGTAAGCTCGTCCCGCCCTTATTTCATAACGAAACCCAAATCCCACCATAAAGACTATTAAATAACTGAATACCAGCAGCTTTAAAAGTATTTGTTTAAATTGGCTTAATACCAAAAACAAATCCGCTATGATTTACCTGAAAAACTCCTGCCTACTCCTGCTTTTTCTGCTCTGTGTATCTTTTGGGCCGCTACACCATGGCTGGGCAAACTACGACCAGACCAAAGTCCTGGACTTTGAGACCACCATTGATGAATCGACTTTTGGAAATCCCCATACGATGGCCAAAGTCAAGTATCAGGACGAGCCCTGGACCGTCTATCTGGCTCCGGCAAGCCGCATGACAGACCGTGGATTGTCAGCCGAAATGATCAAAAAAGGCACGAAGGTGAGGCTGGTCGCCTATCCGCACAAGACCGAAAAGGGCGAAATGAGGGCCGAAAGGATCTATGTTGATGGCAAGAAGTACGAGCTTAGATAGCTGTGTCTGAATACCTTGACTGGCTTGAGCAAAGTTACCTAGCCTCGGTGATCCGCCAATCCCTTTGGCTGTATCCAGCGCTGGAGATAGTACATATTCTCGGAATCGTCATTCTGGTAGGTTCGGCATGGCTGTTTGACCTAGGCCTCCTTGGCTTTTCCAAAAAGATAACCATCGCCTCCCTTTCGCAATACCTCTTGCCATGGTCCCGACGCGGGCTTATTTTGATAATTCCTTCGGGACTGCTCCTGTTCATCACCAATGCGGGAGCCTTGGGATTTGACCCGACATTTTGGCTAAAGATGGCATTACTCACCTTGGCCGGGCTGAACGCCTTTCTATTCCACAAATTCTCATCGCAGCAACAAAATGGCTCAGATCTCCCTCCAACGTACAAAATTCACGCGTTGATTTCCATCCTATTTTGGACCGGAGTGATTTCCTGCGGGCGTTTATTGGCCTACTAGATCTATCCCAAATCTCCCATAGCCTAGGTCACCAATAATGCGATCACTTGGGCGGGAGCCTGGATTTCCAAGAGTTTTTCGTCGTCGATTTCCTTCTGGAGCTCATACTCAAGCTCGAAGATCAAACCGGATACAAAAATTCTATCCATGCGTAGGTCTCTAACAAAATGGTCATACTTTCTGCCCCCAGTGAGTACAATCCCATAATTCCTGAAGACCCGGGAGATTTTTCTCAATTCGCCGTACTTGTTCATGTTGGTTTAGTTTTTCCCTATTTCCTGGTCAGTCCCTTTATTCCAAAATTGAGGGAAACCGGACCTACCTTCACGACAACCGAAACAGAATGAACCCCTATTTGAGGTGAAAAAAGACCCGAAAAATCTATCAAAAACGAGAAAAGCATCTCCATGTTAGAGATGCTTTTCCGGTCCATCTGTTTTTGCGATCCAGCGGTTCAGTATATCGAACGCCATTTATTAAAAAGGCTATTCACTCTTTAGGCTCTCCACCGGATTCATCATGGCAGCCTTCACCGACTGAAAACTGACGGTCAGCATTGCGATACCCAGTGCGGCCAAGCCAGTCAGCAGGTAATACCACCAAGCGACTTCGATCTGAAAAGCGAAATTGGCAAGCCAGCTCCTGGACAGATAAAATCCGATCGGCACGGAGATCGCAATCGCCAGCAGGACAGTTTTTCCGATGTCTTTGGACAGCAGACTGACGATACTCCAGTCACTCGCCCCCAGCGTCTTGCGGATGCCGATTTCCTTGGTTTTCAATTCGGTCATAAACGCGGTCAGCCCATACAGTCCCAAGCAGGCAATGAAGAGAGCCAAAAACGCGAAGGAGATGATGATCTTGGCAGTCCGCTCTTCCCGCTCATAGTTCCGCTGAAAATCCTGGTCTAGGAAAGAATAGGTAAAAGGCTCGGAGATTTCGGCCGCTTCCCAGACTCTCTCCGCAGCAGCCAAGGCTTCCGCAGTAGCTCCTGCAGAAAACTTACCTATCAAATAACCACCACCGACGCCGTTTCGGAATCCATAGGGCTCAATGTCTTTGTGCAGGCTTTCGAAGTGAAAGTCATTTACCACGCCGTGTATTTCCAGAGTGATCTTCTCACCAAGCCAGTCGTAGTGGATATTTTTACCTATCGCCTCATCGACTTCAAAACCCAATGCCCGCACCGCAGACTCGTTGAGAATAATCAAAGGGCGATCCGTAGTCAAAGCCTCGGTAAAGGTTTGGCCTGCCAACAACTCAAAGCCTAGCGTCTCGATAAAATCATTTCCAACAAAAGAGTGCCGGATATGGACGAATTCCTCACTGCTTTTCCCATCCGTGTAGTATAGCATATCCTCCAAAGACTCCACACCCGGATAAGTCGAAGCCATGGTCACCGATTGGAACTGAGTCCCCCGCATCAGGGTATTCTTCATCGCATCAAAGCTTTCTCTTGCCTTTTCGCTTCTCAGAGGAACTACAATTTGCTGCTCCTTGTCAAATCCCAAATCCCGGGTCTGTAAAAAGTTCATCTGGCTTTTGATCACAAAAACCATCAGGATCAGGCAAGCGGAAATGCAAAACTGAACAACGACCAAAATCTCACGGAGCGAAACACCGGAAATCCTACCCATAAACCTTCCCTTGAGCACCGCGACAGGCTTGAAGTTGGAAAGAAAAAATGCGGGATAAACTCCTGCAAGCATCCCTGCCACAATGCAAAGTGCTAGGGCTCCGACCCAAGGAATCCAAGAAAGATGTCCGACGATTTCCCTGCCGATCAGGTCGCCAAAGTAAGGCAGGATCAAGCTCACCAAAGCCGCTGCGATCACAAAACCCAGCAGGGCAACCACCACCGACTCGACTAGGAACTGTCTCATCAGGGCGATCCGGTTGGCTCCCAGAAGTTTCCGGATACCAACCTCCCTGGCTCGGCGTTCCGAACGGGCAGTAGTCAAGTTCATGAAATTGATGCAGGCAATCAGCAGGATGAAAAGAGCAATCGTCCCAAAAACATAGAGGTTGTTGAGGTTTCCTGTTTTACCCAACTCATAATCCGCTTTTGATTTGAGATAGATATCTTGAAAAGGTTGGAAAAACACCTCTTTTTGAACACCCATAGCCTTCATATCCTCGGCTGCCTTTTCAATAAAGTACTGATTGACTTTCTGTTCAAATAGTGCCTGATCCACTACTTTTTCCATCTTCACATAGGTGTAAAAAATATTGTTGGAAGCCCAATTGGTCCAATTTTTCACAATGCGCCCAAAGTCCTGGTTTTCCATGGACAGGAAAAAATTGGCATCTATATGGGAATTGGCGGCCCGGGCGTCAAACACTCCCGTGACGGTGTAATCAAAGTCCCCCAGTGGCATGCCAACTGTGACAACTTTGCCTATCGGATCCTCACTACCAAAAATCCTGTTGGCCAGTTTGTCCGAAAGCACAATCCCCGAGGGAGTCCGCAATGCCTTTTCAGGATCGCCATTGAGCATCGGAAATGACACTACGTCGAAAAACGTCGAATCTGCGTAATAGCCCTTGGATTCGTAAAACTGCCTCACCTCCGTACCTGACTCATAGCGAAGGAGCATCTGATCCAACTCGGGAAACTTCATCAATCGGGCACTTGCTTCCACCTCCTCAAAATCCTCCTTCAAAGCCATCGCAATAGGCGCGGGAGTTCCTACCCAGGTCATGTCCGGCATCTTCGTCGCAATCCTCACGATGCGGTTTCCGTCCGGAATAGCCTGGTCCACTTGGAGCTCATCGTAGATATACAGTCCGATCAGAATGCAGGCCGTTAGTGCCACAGCCATTCCCGAGACGTTGATCAGGGTCAGCGACTTGTACTTGAGAAGGTTTCTGAGCGAGATTTTAAGAAAGTTGGTCCACATTTGAATGAAAGTTTAATGCCTTGGCTAGTCGATCTTTCCTTATTGGATGGGAGCAAACCCTTGGCTACGACTTCCAGGCAGCAATTGAAAATCCATTTTTCGTGCCATTTAGACAATTCCCCAAACCTTCCAATTTTGGGCCTTTGAGCTGGATTCCTTGAAATGATACGGACAATATTGTGCGCTAGTGGGCAAAGCAATGGGTTTACATTTGATCAATTCTCTCCACGCTTGCCAGACAAAATGCCCCTTCGCCGAGTCGCTAGGTTCGCTCCAGATCACAAGATTTCCGCTTCCCTACTCACTCTTCAGTGTTTTCGCGGGATTTACCAAGGCGGCTTTAATGGCTTGGGAACTTACGGTAAGAAAAGCTATCGCAACGGCGATCAAAGCTGTTCCGGCGAAAACCTTCCACCCAATATCGATTCGATAGTCAAAGCCAGCCAGCCATTCCCCCATCGCATACCAGCTAACTGGTACGGCGATCAGCATTGCGACCAACACCAGCTTGGTAAATTCTCCGGAAAGCATCACGACCAAACCTTGAACTGACGCCCCAAGGACTTTCCTAACCGAAATCTCCTTCCTTCTTTGCTCGGCAATGTAAGCAGCTAAACCAAACAGTCCCAGGCAGGAAATCAGAATTGCCAAGACCGAAAAAACCGCGGTCAACCTTCCGGTTTGCTGCTGATTGGCAAACTTGAGCGCATTCACCTCATCTGCAAATTGGTATTCAAATGGCGATCCCGGATTAAACTTGGCGAATATACCTTCCAGCTGAGCTATTGTCCCGCTTATATCGGTGCCTGAAAGACGGATATGGATGAAATTTTGCTGGATTTTTGGACCAAAGATCATGATCCCTTCTGCCTTCTCGAATGGGGAATTGATTATGAAATCCTTTACTACTCCGACTACTCGATACTCCCGATCGTCATCCTTCACCACTTCTCCGATGGGATCCTGAAAGCCCATGAAATTCATCGCTGTCTCATTGATCAGTACCGCCGAGCTGTCGGCTGGATAGGTATATACGTCGATATCTCTACCAGCAATCAACTCCAGTCCTGCCGTCTTGACTATCTGGGCGTCCGCTCCCATTCGATTAACCTTCGGTTTGAAAGCCTCGTCCTTCCCTTGCCAATCGATCAAGTTGGTATCACTGTACTCTTCAGTGAAAGGCGAAAATGTGCTGGAAATGGAAAGGACCCCCGGCAGCGTTTCTACCTCTGAGCGAAGAGAAGAAAAATTTTTCTTCAGCGGTCCTGCCATAGGGTGGAAAATCAGATTTTCGGGCTGCAGGCCTATGTCCCTGTTTTGCACAAAATCCATCTGCTGGCGAATAATCCAAGTGCTGACGATCAAGACTGCAACTATCGCAAACTGGAAGACGACCAAGGCTTCTCTTGGTTTAAACCAGCTGCGGGTAAAGCTCATACGAGACTTCAACACCTGAACGGGTCTAAATGAGCTCAATAAAAAGGCTGGGTACAAACCCGCCAAAACCCCTGTCAACAAGACATAAGCCATGGAAAAAAGCCAGAAATAGCTTTGATCAAAGGGCAAAATCAGCTCTTTCTCTATCAAGGAATTGAAGCCTGGAAAAGTCAGCGTAATAAGCAGCAAAGCCAATCCATAAGCTGCCAGCGAGATCAAAATCGACTCAGCCAAAAACTGTCCAATCAACATGCCCCGGTTAGCTCCAGAGACTTTTCGGATTCCCACTTCCTTGGCTCGCTTTTCACTTTGGGCAGTCGAGAGGTTGACAAAGTTGATACAGGCAATCAGCAATATCACAATACCTACCAAGCCAAACATGCGAATCAAATCTATCCTTCCTCCTACCGACACCCCATTTTCAAACTTGCTTCTCAGGTGCAGGTCAGACATGGGAAAGAGGAAATCGCTGGTATTTTTGATGTCGGCGTTACGCAGGGAAAAGTCTTTAAACTTATCATTAAAAGTTTCCAGGTCCACGCCGGGGGCAAGCATTGCAAATGTCCGGCAATTATTGTTCCCCCAGTAGTCGCCCACCCAGCCCATTGCTTCAAGCTTTTTGTAGGGCAAAAATGCCGTAAAACGAAAATCCGTGTTCTCAGGCAGGTCTTCGATCACGGCCCCCACTTCAAAATCCAGTTCAGACTCCACCTTGACAGACTTGCCGATCGCCGACACCTCTCCAAACAACTTTTTAGCTACCGACTCGGTCAGGACGATGTTGTCCGGAGAGCTCAGGGCCGCTATCGGGTTTCCTTCCAGCACCTTGAAGCTAAACATCTCAAAGAAGCCGGGATCGACAAAAGAGGTTTGCTCATAAAAACTCAGATCGCCCACGGACAGTACCATAGGATCCCATTCCGTCACATGCGTCACCGCCTCGACTTCCGGATATTGCTCCTTCAGAGCTCCTGCGTAGGGTGTGGGCGTATAATCCCAGCTCATCACCTCACCCTGGTTTACATCGGTGCGCCACACGGCGTAAATCC
>CAZTJM010000003.1:0-18652 GCA_964613865.1 uncultured Limnohabitans sp.
AAGTTGATATTTTCAATTCAACTTTCAAATGGCCGACTTTTAGGGGAGCTTACAGCTGAATTGCATTAATATCATTTACTATATTTCCCTTTAGTCTTTCAGTAATTTTAAGGCAATCTTTATATGATAATTCTTTTAATTCAAATTCATCGTCGTCAAAATTATACCAAGAACTTGCTTTTTGCTCTTTTAAATGTTCGAAATGATAGTTCAACAATTCGGTCAGAACTTTTCCGACAGTATAGTCGTCTTCAACCTTCATGAATTGGCGAAATCGATTTGCTTTCGAATTTGATGAAAAATGATATTTTGGATCTTCAATGTCTAAATCAGCTGTCTCGGATATAAATTCTCTAAAAGTTCTGTTATTAAAATTTGAGACATAGCCTGTGTCCATATCAAGAAACTTTTCAATCTTGTTTTTTTCTTGGAGTTTAATTTCAGCCATTAGGTCAGTTTGAATATTGGATAAAGTGGTTTTTTAGGGAAAAACTATTTCACTATCACCCCTTCCTCTCCATCACCATCACCACTCGATTGGGGATATAGAGATGCAGGTGATGATTGGCATCGGTAGGGTAGTCTATGGATTTGTCCAGTCGCTCGAAACCTCCGAAGTCTTTTTCATCCGAGTGGAGTAGGATTCGATAGTTGCCAGCTTGGTGGATATGAATCGGAAAGCCGAAAAAGGACTCACTGGGATGGAAGGAAAATACCAAGACCAGGTCGCCCCGCTGGTAGGCCAGGATCTTTTTGTCCGGGTCGAGGTAGAGCTGCTGGGCGGGGCCTGCACTGAGCAGTTCGTGTTCCTTAACGAGCGCTATCATCGCCCGATCCCAAGCGCCAAGCTGGCGGTAGCGCAGGAGCGGGTCGTCGGCGAGAGACCACTGGCGACGGGCGTATTGATAGCTCCAGTCGTTGCCGAGGCGCGGGAAGTCCACCCACTCGGGATGCCCAAATTCATTGCCGATAAAGTTGAGGTAGCCTTCTCCGCCCAGCGTTAGCGTGATCATGCGGATCAGCTTATGCAGAGCGATGCCACGATCCACGACGAGGTTTTGCTCCAAGACAGTCATCGAAAAGTACATCTCCTTGTCCATGAGCCAGAAGGCAATGCTTTTGTCCCCGACCAGGGCCTGATCGTGGCTCTCCGCATAGGCGATGGACTTTTCCCGCAGGGGGCGGTTGGTCAGCTCATGCCAGAGCTCAAACATGTCCCACTGCTCGTCGGGCTTGTGTTTGAGGGTTTTGATCCAAAAGTCCGGAATCCCCATGGCCAGTCGGAAGTCGAATCCTATGCCTCCCTCGCTGACCTTTCTGCCCAGTCCCGGCATGCCGCTGACTTCCTCCGCAATCGAGATGGCACTGGATTTAAACTCGTGGATGAGCGTATTGGCGAGCTGGAAGTAGAGCAGAGCCTCGTCGTCTACACCCGAGTCGAAGTATTTGTCCGCCGAGTCAAAGTCGGTGTGCCCGTGGTGGTGGTACAGCATGGAGGTGGCTCCATCGAATCGGAATCCGTCGAAGTGAAACTCTTCCAGCCAGTAGCGGATATTGGAGAGGAGAAACTGCTGCACCTCCCACTTGCCGTAGTTGAAGAGCTTGGAGTCCCAGCCCTCGTGGTAGCCCCGGTCACCGGCATGGAAGTATTGGTCTTCCGTCCCGTCAAACTCGTTGAGGCCTTCGTTCACATTTTTGACCGCATGGGAGTGGACAATGTCCATGATCACGGCGATTCCCATTTCGTGGGCGGTGTTGATTAGGGACTTGAGCTCCTCGGGCGTACCAAAGCGGGAGGAGGCCGCGAAGAAGTTGGAGACGTGGTAGCCGAAAGAACCGTAGTAAGGATGCTCCATCACCGCCATCATCTGGATGGCGTTGTAGCCTCCGGCTTGGATGCGGGGGAGTATGTTTTTTTCGAATTCCTGATAAGTACCGACTCCGAGTTTTTCTTGGGCCATGCCCACGTGGCATTCGTAGATCAGGGGCATTTCGGCGGTTTTTTCCAGGGAAAAGCCGCCGTCGGTCCAGGCAAAGCTTTCCTCCGGAAACCAGAGCTGCCCGGCAAAATCGTGGGTTTCCTCGTCCTGCACCACCCGGCGGATATAGGCTGGGATGCGGTCCAGATCGCTGTCGTTGGCTCCAATGACGCGCACCTTGATGCGGCTCCCATGGATGAAGGTGTGTCGATACTCCGCCTCGGGAAGGAAAATCTCCCAATCTCCCCGATGGTTGCGGCGCAGGGGATGGGACTGGCGGTCCCACCAGTTGAAGTCGCCGGTGAGGAAAAGCTGCTTGGCTCCCGGGGCCCACTCGCGGTAGATCCAGCCCTTGCGCATTTTGTCGAAGTGGATGCCATAGTACTCGTGCATCCGGGCAAACTCCAGGATGCTTCCCGAAAAGTCGTTGATCGCGCGGATGGCTGAGCGAAACCTTTCGTATCGAGCCAAGATGGTGGGGGCAAAGGGCTCCAGCCAAGCGTTGTCCTGAATGATGGGTAAGGTTTGTTGAGTCACAAAAAGTCTGATTAGGAATTCTTGAAATTAGAGAAAAATGGGAGTTCGACAAGCTCACCCGCCGGAGTTCGCACCTCGACAGGCTCGGTGTCCTAGGCTCGACAGGCTCGGTGTCCTAGGCTCGACAGGCTCGGTGGCCAGTTCGTGGCTGGCTTGGAGCCAATCTCGGCCACTGACCTTGCCGAAGGCGGCTATTTTTTACTTATACTCAGCTTACTTAAAAGATCAAAATCACCATTTATCAATGCCTCTTTTTTTGCTTGAGACCAATTTTGAACTTGCTTTTCCCTGAAAAAAGCCTCGTCAATGCGATTGAATTTTTCAAAATAGACCAGCTTAACGGGAAGGTGTTTTTTGGTGAAATTAGCACCTTCTCCTTCTTGATGCTGGGTCAATCTTCGGTCCAAGTCTTTGGTGCTCCCGGTATAATACTGCCCGTTGGCACACTTTAAAATATACATGAAGGCATCCATAGTAAAAAAATAAGGGTTCAAAAATTGACCTCGGCAAGCTCGGTCACCCAATCACGGCCACCGAGCTTGTCGAGGTGCAAGGCTTGGTAGCTGAGCTTGTAGAAGCTAGTGCTTTTCATACACCATCTCCGGTTCGAGGACTTCTACATTGCCAAAATCATTGATTTGGTCCAATTGAACCACTTTCAGCTCATTGATGAGCATGGGGTCATACTTCGCCGCGACGCGGATATAGTTTTCGGTGAAGCCGTGCATTTTGCCATTTTCCACGTCTTCTTCGAACAGGACGGTGAAGGTTTTCCCTAGATTTTCTTCGTAAAACTTCCTTCTCTTTTTCTCAGAAAGGATGCGCAGCATCTTGGAGCGCTCGTTACGCTTTTTCATCGGCACGACACCATCCATCTCAACTGCACGGGTGTTTGCCCGCTCGGAGTAAGTAAATACGTGTAGGTAGGAGATATCCAAGTCATTCAGGAAGTTGTAGGTTTCCAGAAACAGCTCGTCGGTCTCGCCCGGAAATCCCACGATAACATCCACTCCGATGCAGGCATGAGGCATGAGCGTCTTGATCTTGGATACCCGATCTTCATAAAGCTCCCGAAGGTAGCGTCGGCCCATTTTTCTCAGGATTGTGTTGGAGCCGGATTGCAGGGGGATATGGAAGTGGGGGACAAACCGCTTAGACCTAGAGGCAAATTCGATGATCTCGTTCGTCAAAAGGTTCGGTTCGATGGATGAAATACGGAATCGGTCAATTCCCTCTACTTCATCCAGCGCGAAAACGAGGTCTGCAAAACGCTCGTTTCTCTTTCCGTCGACAATCCCAAAGTCACCGATATTCACTCCGGTAAGGACGATTTCCTTGACATCCGTTGCCGCGATCTCTCTTGCTGAAGCTAGGACAGACTCGATGGTATTGCTTCTGCTTTTGCCTCGGGCCAAAGGGATGGTGCAAAAAGCACAGCCATAGTTGCAGCCGTCTTGGACTTTAAGGAAAGTCCGGGTGCGGTCGTTGATAGAGTAGGCGTTGTTGAAGGATTTGGCTTCTGTGATCTCGCTGGCGAGGACTTTGGTTTCCTGCACCTTGGCAAAATCGTCGAGGAGCTCAATGAGTCGGAATTTCTCCGCGGCGCCAAGTACGGCATCCACGCCTTCGATCTCGGAGATTTCCCGGGGCTTCAGCTGCGCGTAGCAGCCGATGATGGCCACGTAGGAGTCCGGGGATATCTTTTTGGCCTCCTTGACGATCTTTTTGCACTTCTTGTCGGCGTTTTCGGTCACCGAACAGGTGTTGATGATGAAGATGTCTGGGTTTTCCTGAAAATCTACTTTCAGATACCCTTTTTCCTCGAATTGTCTGCCGATAGTGGACGTTTCTGAGAAATTGAGCTTGCAACCGAGCGTGTAGAAGGCAACTTTTTTCATGTGATGGTCTTTGATTTTTAATTGCCAAGCGAAATCCCGCATAGCTATTAAAAACTTTTGTGAAAAACGATGTTACTTCGCCCGATTTCACAAATCTCCCGATTTAGACGGTTTTGCAAAGGTAAGTATTCCACTGCTTTTTTCAATTTTCCAATTTTGGGGATGGAAACACACTTTTTTTGGCCTTTTGGCTTGAAAAACGCCATGAATTTTTGAAAAAAGTGGAAATTTTTTCAAAAATGATCTCAAAAATAGGTCGATCTCTTTTTCGAGTGCATATTTTTCTATTTTTGTGGGTGTAATATTAAACCACTTATTGTAGAAATGGCAACACTTAGACAACAAGCCCTGGGAATGGTTCAGGCGAGACCGCGGGTCAACGTAACCCCACCGTCTTCTAAAATTTCGGATTATTTTGGCACCAACGTCTTTGGATTGGGACAAATGAAAGCCTCTCTGGCGCCTTCTGCCTATAAGAAGGTGATGGAAGCGGTGGACAAAGGAACCAAAATCGATCCTGCGACCGCCGAAGAGGTGGCAACTGCCGTGAAAACCTGGGCGCTTGCTAAGGGAGTCACCCATTTTACGCACTGGTTTCAGCCATTGACCGGCTCTACAGCCGAGAAGCACGATTCATTCTTTGATATGTATGCAGGGATCGAGAAGTTCAAAGCTTCCGCGCTGGTACAGCAAGAGCCAGATGCTTCCTCTTTCCCCAACGGTGGTATCCGCTCGACTTTTGAAGCACGAGGCTACACTGCGTGGGATCCTTCGTCTCCGATCTTTATCCTCGAGAAGACACTTTGCATCCCAACCATTTTTGTGTCCTATACTGGCGAAGCACTGGATTACAAGACTCCACTGTTGAAGTCTATGGAAGCTGTCAATGACGCGGCGGTAGAAGTCTGCCAGCTGTTTGACCGCAATGTGAGAAAAGTCACCCCTTCCTTGGGTGTGGAGCAGGAATACTTCGTGGTGGACAAGGCGCTTTTCGCTGCCCGTCCTGACCTCGTAATGGCTGGCCGCTCTGTATTCGGTCACAGCCCGGCTAGAGGCCAGCAGTTGGAAGACCACTACTTCGGTTCTATCCCTACCCGCGTGAAAGATTTCATGATGGATTTTGAGATCGAGGCGCACAAGTTGGGCATTCCTTTGTCAACTCGTCACAATGAAGTGGCTCCAGGCCAGTTTGAAGTGGCTCCTATCTACGAAGAAATCAACAAGGCCATCGACCACAACCAGCTTTTGATGGACGTGATGGACAAGGTGGCTGAAAAGCACGGCTTAAAAGTGTTGTTCCACGAGAAGCCTTTCGCAGGGGTGAACGGTTCCGGTAAGCACAACAACTGGTCTCTGATCACCGACACTGGTGTCAACCTGTTCCAGCCAAGTAACTCTGCCCGTGAAAACCTTCAGTTCCTGACCTTCTTGGTAGCAACCGTAAAGGCGGTGCACGACCACGCTGACCTCCTCAGAGCGAGCATCGCGTCTGCAAGCAACGACTTCCGTCTAGGCGCCAATGAAGCACCTCCAGCTATCATGTCCGTATTCTTGGGCGGCACTTTGACCGACGTATTGGATGAGTTGGAGAAAAACGGCAACATCAAGATCGAGAAAGGCGACAACATGTACATGAAATTGGGTATCTCCAAGATCCCCGAGATCATCTTGGACAACACCGACCGAAACAGAACCTCTCCATTCGCTTTCACTGGTAACAAGTTTGAATTCCGTGCCGTAGGTTCCTCAGCAAACTGCGGTCTTCCAATGACTACACTCAACGTGATCGTGGCCGAAGTACTGAGAGGAATGTACAAGGATATTGAGAAGGAAATGAACGCTGGCAAAGAGAAAAAGATTGCCATCGTCAATGTCCTGAGAAAATACATCAAGGAGTCCAAAAAAGTAAGATTTGAAGGTGATGGCTACTCTGAAGAGTGGGCAAAAGAAGCCGAAAAGAGAGGTCTTTCCAACCTGAAGTCTACTCCTGAGGCACTGGATGTCTATGAAAGAAAAGCTATTAAGGAGCTTTATGAGCGTCACAATGTACTCAACCACATTGAGGTGCACGCCCGACATGAAATCATGCTGGAGGACTACATCAAAAAGGTGCAGATCGAAAGCCGCGTGATGGGTGACCTAGCTTTGAACCACATCATCCCTACCGCAATCCTTTACCAAAACAAACTGATCGAAAACGCAAATGGCTTGAAAGGCCTGGGCTTGGATCATTCTGCAGCAGTAGAAACGATCAAAGACGTAGCGAGACACATCGAGTCCGTCAAATCCAACGTCACCGCTATGGTGGAGGCTCGCAAGAGACTCAACAAGGAGGAGGACATTGTAAAGCGCGCAAAAGGCTACCAGTCAGAGGTGAAAGCTGCTTATTTTGACAAAATCCGTTATGCCGTTGACAAGCTTGAGCTTCTGGTGGACGACGAAAGCTGGCCACTTGTGAAATACCGCGAAATGCTTTTCATCCGCTAGTTCTCAGCGAATAAACTATCTAAGAAAACCACCTGAAAGGGTGGTTTTTTTGTGTCCGCATCGGTGTCGGAGAAAGTTGTCAAGCTGGCGCAGATAGCCCGTACACTGGCTAGCGCTGAGCTCGTCTACGTTGGCTCGAAGAAGGAGATAGATTTGTCGATAAAGTAACCAATGCGCCAGACTTATTCGCGGGCAGTCTGACTTTAATCAAGCCGTGCCCGCTTCCCACCTATCCACTTAATGAAAGTTGCCGACTTTGCACCGTCCTTATGAATTGGGATTTTTTATGGATGTGGATGAATCGCCTCAACCTATGGATATTTTGTATGTTCCCTGGAAAGCGGGGTAGAGGGCGGTGTTATCTCGCGCACTGATGCTGGTCTAGCAGAGATGGGGCAAGTGTGAATTGAGGTTAAACAGCCTGTTTTGATGATATTTTTCAGAGGTGTTTTTTGGATTGTAAACCCTTTCTGGCCCAAACTTTGGGTTTGGAAATAATGGGTTAAATTTGCCATGCCTGAATCATCCCGTTACAATCGGAACTATGCGAAATCTGTTAATCTTCCTTTTTCTATTTTTTTTCGGTCAGTATTCTATAGCTCAGGGACTTCCTCAGGAATACCTTAAAGCCAAGAACACCTTGATAGCCAAAGATTATTGGGGGGCTATCAATGCCTTCAAGCCATTGACTGACTCTGATAAATATGGGAATTTGGCCAACTATGCCGCTTTTCATTTGGCAGAAGCGGCGTTGGCCGCCAACCAGCCTGCGCAGGCAATCAGCGCCTTACAGCCCATTTATGGTAAAAACTGGAACAAGTCAGATGAGGCGAAGTACCTTTTGGCAGTAGCTTATTTTCAAAACAACCAAAACTCTGAAGCTCTAAGGGTTATCAAGGGCATCAAAAACGAATCGATTCAGACCAAAGCTTACAATGCCACTTTCGAGTACCTGAGCAAGGCGACAGCGAGCTATCTGGTCGCCAACTTGGATGAATTCAAAACCAATGAGGGTTACACTGCTGCTTTGGCCGCTGTATTACAAAAACAGACCATCATGTCGGCAAGCGAGATCGCGGCGCTCAAACAAATCAAGTCCAGCTCCCCTGCCAAAAACCAGCCCAAGGATGATATTCTAGATCTGGTGGTGATTCTTCCGTTTACCGGATCGGGTACCTCCAGCGTATCCCAAGTGAATCCGTCGGATTTCATCTTCGAGCTTTATCAAGGAATAGAGTTTGGAGTGGATCAGCTGCGGGCGGAGGGGAAAAAGGTCAAAATGATGACGTTTGATTCCAAGAGAAACCTCGATCACCTTACCAATCTTTTGAACGATCCAGATATCAAAAGTGCAGATGCGATCATCGGCCCGATCTATCCCGAGGAGAGTGAATTTGTCAGTGCTTTTGCCGAAAAGGAAGAAATCCCTTTTATCCATCCCCTGTCCAATCTGGGGGAAAGATTTGAGGAGACAGAATTCAGCTACCTTTTTAGGCCGTCGGTGATTTCGCTTTCTGCAGGAATTATCTCAAGCCTCAAATCCCAAAAATGGGGTAACCGCGTAGCGATTGGATATAGCGGAAGCTCTAGGGACGAGAAATTGGGGCTGCTCCTTAGTGAGGAACTCCAAAAGGCGGGATTTCAGGTGGCGAAAGTCCAGAAAATCGACCCGAGAAACGCTTCAACGTTTCTCCAGGGAATGGGGGTGAGTAGGGGCAATTCGCCGTCAGTTGATCAAATCATCATCTTGGCAGACGACCCGGCGATAGGCCAATCTGTTTTTTCATTGATGGAAAGCATCACCACTTCTGTCCCCGTGTTGGTCATGGATTCTTGGCTAGGCTTCAACTTTGCCAACTTTGAGATGCTGGAGTTTCCCAACTTTTATTTTATCTCCAACAACACCCCGAAGTTTGATTCCGAGTATATGGCGAGCTTTAGGGAGCAATATTACGAGCAATACCTAGCCTACCCGATGATGAATACCGTGTTGGGTGCAGAGCTTGTCAATTGGCTGGGAGCCAACGTAACATCCAGCTATGCTTTTGATCTTAGAAGAGGATTGAACCAGCAGGCTTTCCAGCAAGGCAAGCTGACTTGGGGATATAATTTTCAAAATTCGAACAACAACAGTTATACGCCTGTGTTCAAGCTTGAAGCGGGCGAACTGATTCCTTTACAATAAACCATGCAGATTTCTGAAAGCAAGCGGCTTTTCGCCCATGCAAAGACCGTTATTCCCGGCGGCGTAAATTCACCTGTTCGTGCATTTCGCGCGGTGGGAGGAGAACCGATATTCATTTCCAAAGCAGAAGGAGCCTATCTTTACGACGCCGACGGCAATGCTTACATTGAAATGATCAATAGCTGGGGCCCCATGATCTTGGGGCACAACCATCCCCTGATCCGCGAGGCTGTGATCAAGGCTATGGAAAGCGGAACCTCATTTGGAGCGCCTACGGCGAGGGAAGTGGAGATCGCGGCGCTGATTGTGAACATGGTGCCGTCCGTGGAGAAAGTGCGCATGGTCAACTCGGGTACCGAGGCTACCATGTCCGCTATTCGGGTAGCCAGGGGATATACCGGTCGGGATAAATTCATCAAGCTGGAAGGACACTATCATGGCCATGGAGATTCTTTTTTGATCGCCGCCGGCTCTGGTGCGATTACCATGGGAAATCCAGATTCTCCAGGGGTAACGAGCGGCACGGCCAAAGACACGCTTTTGGCTCCATACAACGACCTTCAGGCAATTGAGAATCTCGTTGTCGCCAATGATGGGGAGATTGCGGCTTTGATCTTGGAGCCTGTACCGGGAAATATGGGGCTCTGTCTCCCTGACCCCGGATATCTCCAGGGATTGCGGGATATCTGTACGCGAGAGGGAATCGTTTTGATTTTTGACGAAGTGATGACTGGTTTTCGCTTGGCAAAAGGCGGAGCCCAAGAGCTTTTTGGAGTGATCCCGGATATGACTACTATGGGCAAAATCATCGGAGGAGGTATGCCGGTGGGTGCCTATGGAGGAAAGAAAGAGATCATGGAATTCGTATCTCCTGCTGGACCAGTTTACCAAGCGGGGACGCTTTCCGGCAACCCAATTGCCATGGCTGCCGGATTGACCATGCTCGACTACCTGGATACCCATCCAGAAGTCTATAGCCGACTAAATGAGATCGGAATGCAGATTGCGTCCGGTATCTCGTCGATCAACCAGAGCCTTGGGCTGGATTTTACCATCAATCAGCTGGGGAGTATGTATTCCCTCTTTTTCACCCAGGAATCGGTGACGGATTTTGAATCTGCGAAGTCTAGTGATACTGCTTTGTTCGGAAAATACTTCCAGGCCATGTTACATCGTGGCGTGTACCTAGCACCTTCACAGTTTGAGAGCCTATTTCTTTCTACTGCGTTGACGGATGACCTAATAGGCAAGATCCTACAGGCGCATGAAGAAAGTATGAAAGAGATCTTGATCTAAGGCAAAGGGCTGGCAGTGATGTCAGCCTTGGTTGACATAAAGCAGGAAGTTCAACGCCCGTCAGGGATGTTGGCCATCAATGGTGGCATCAAAATAATCTGAACGAGGCTCTGTCGACGTTTTGTCTTCGTATTTCAGTGTGCTTGCCAGGCAAGCGTATCTAGTAATTCCAATATCAAATCAACCATGTCCATTAAAGTCTACGGTATCAAAAGCTGCGATACCATGAAAAAAACCTTCAATTTTCTGGAGGAAAGAGGAGTAGCTTACCAATTCACCGATTACAAAAAGGAAGAAATAAGCCCGGAGCTTTTGGAGGATTTTTTGGCGAAAAGCTCCCTCGAAGCGCTCGTCAATAAAAAAGGCACGACCTATCGCAAGATGGATGAATCTCAAAAGGCAGCCTTGGAAAAGGAAGATACGGCCATTCCAATACTGATCGAAAACCCAAGCATGATCAAGCGTCCCCTGATCACCTACCCGGACGGCAGCCTGACTTTAGGTTTCAATGAGGAGAAAATCGCGGCCCATCTAGGCTAGTAGACAATCGTATCCGTCGGCAATGGCGGAAGCTGGTAGTTCCCTTTTTCAAGAAGGAAGTTAAAGGTAATGTCGCTTTCGGATGAGGCCGCGGGACTGTCAAATACAAATACCTTGCTCAGACTCGGGTGATTTTGGAGTGGTCGCAATTGCTCCAAGGTCACCTGTGTTTGGTTCAGGTAGAGATTCTTCAAATTGGAAATGGACTGGAGTTCGCCAAGCTTTTCCCCTGAAATAGCCGTTTGGTTGAGCTTGAGCACGGTCAAGTTTGGAAGGGTCTGTATCGAATCCAGAATCTGGTCTGTCACCTGCGTCCCAGAAAGATCCAGAAAGGCAATTTGTTGGCTGGCTATCTTGAGCTTTGCCCAGTCCGATTCCGAAAACTGCGGAAAGTTGACGCAAGATACCATGAGCCAAGACGATTCTTTTTCGACCAATTCTGCGAAAAATCCATTGGCTTTGAGCTCTTTGAGTTGCTCTTCAGAAAGCGGAGCTACGGATACAGTCGGATAGAATGGGATCTCCACTTTTTCAAAGAAGGGTTCCAAAAGCTCGGCATGGATGTCTGCATCGCCAAGCTTTGAGTCGGTTTTTCCACCTAGGTCTATCCAGGCTTTGATCAGCTCGATTTCTTCTTTCTGCAATTGCCTCTTTTCCTTGGGAGGCATGTGGTCTTCGTCATCCTTTGGAAGTACTAAGCGGGAAAAAAGCGCACTGGCTTCGGAATTTCCACCCGTAAGTATGCTACCGTCTTCCCCTCCCGTGAGAAGGGTTTCGTAAGAACTGAGGTCCAAATCTCCCTTTTTGTTTCTAGGGTTGTGGCAGCTTTTGCAGTTTTGATTCAGGATAGGCTGTACCACCTGCTCAAAATAGGCTAGCTCTTCCCATCCTTGAACAGGCAAAACTAATCCCTTTGCTTCCTCATTACTATAGCCTAGCAGTTCTTGGATTCCAGCTGGCAGAGGCTCAATCAGGTAGGTTTCTCCATGGGTGATATTTCCGCCGAGGTGTCCGGTGAACATGAGCAGGGCTACGAGAGCAGACGATTTGAGTCTAAAATGGTCTGGGAATGCAGCATTCTTCTTCAGCTCGTAATAAAGCCAGAATGCTGCCGCGGTTGTGGTCAAGCCTAGAATGAAATGGAACTGAACGGAGTCCCAAGCAAAGCCTTCGTATTGATATTGCAGAAATCCCGAAATCGAGGATAAGAGCCCTGCCAGTCCACCCAAAAGAAATGCAAGCCGAATGGATTGCAAATGACTGTTCTCCCCCTTTTTGGAGAGAAAAACCAGGACAACGCCGAAAAGCAAAATACCGATAGGGAGGTGGACCAGAATCGGATGAAACCTTCCGAAAAGCGGAAAAACAAACTGAATCATTGCAATCTCGCTTTGATGGCTTTCATGATATAGACATTCGCAGCCCATTGGTCTGCAATCGGCTCGTTGGTAAAAGGAACCGTGGGTAAATAAGGCGGCGGCCCAAACTCTGTCGTGATTGTAAATACCTCGTTTTCCGAGTTGCGGATAATTTTTTCCCAAATACCGAGGTGGACCTCGACTGCCTTTGCCCATTCCGGCGCTTCGGGATTGTTGATTTGTGGGCCTTCGGCAAAGCCAACTCGGGAGTGGATATGCTGGACAGCTGGAAGTATTTTTTGCAGAAAAGGATCACCTCCGCCTATCAATCGCTCATGCACCACCATCCAATGGCTGATATCAAGTGTCAGTTTCAGCCCGGGGAATTTTTCCAACATTTCCAAAGTCATCGGCAGAGAATAGGAAAATCTAGCGCGATGAGTCTCGTGGACCAAGGGAATTCCCGCTTTCGCCGCCATCTTTTCCCCGACTTCAAGGAAAGCGATATTTTGCTTCAGCGTCCAAAAATCACTTCCTGTATGGCTATTGACCTTCACCGGATTCCATTTTAGGATTTCTTCCAAGCCAGTTTGATAGGCTTTTAGAGACTCATTGTATGGCAAGCCTTTATTGGTGCCGTGGAGGAAGATCACTTTCAGCCCGTATTTCTCGAGGCCTTGTTTGAGCTGGGATTTGGCTTCCTGAGAACCCGGCATCCACACTTCCGCGCCGTCGTATCCGTCAGCTTTGACTTTGGCGAGAAACTCATCCATCGGAAGCTCATTGCCCCAGTCGGTCTGGAAGAAAAGGATTTTTTGCTGCGCAAAGAGAGAGGTCGATCCATAGAGCAAGAGGATCAAAACCAGGAAAGCGTAATTTTTGGGCATGTTAAGCGATAATTTTTCTAATCAGTTCCCCTTCGACATCCGTAAGTCTGAAAGGTCTACCTTGGAAGTCGTAGGTGAATTTTTCATGGTCAAATCCCATGAGGTGGAGTAGGGTAGCGTGTAGGTCATGGACGGAAGTGCGCTCGTCTATTCCAGAGAATCCGAAGTCGTCCGTGATACCATAGCTGGCTCCTTTTTTGACCCCGCCGCCAGCGACCCACATGGTAAATGCATCCACATGATGGTCTCGGCCTTTGAAGCCCTGGACCTTGCCTTCGCGGTTTTCTTGCATGGGGGTTCTGCCAAACTCCCCACCCCAGACTACCAGCGTGTCTTCAAGCAATCCCCTTTGTTTCAAATCGAGCAGAAGTGCGGACATCGGGCGGTCGATCTGTCGGCATTTGTTGCGCAGTCCCATATCTATCGAACCGTCTTTGTCCGTACCATGGGTGTCCCAACCCCAATCGTAAAGCTGTACCACTCGGACACCTTTCTCCACTAGTTTGCGAGCCAAAAGACAGTTGTTGGCAAAGGATTCTTCGCCGGGTTGGGTTCCGTAGAGCTGGTGGATGTAGTCCGGCTCATCGTTGATGTTCATCACCTCCGGCACCTCTATCTGCATACGATAGGCCATCTCAAACTGGTTGATACGGGCGAGGATCTCAGGGTCGCCGATGGATTCAAAATCTTCCTGATTAGCTTGGTTGATCGCAGAGATGACGTTTTTCTTCAAATCACGGGACATGCCGCTTGGATCTTCCAAATAAAGCACGGGGTCGCCCTTTGACCGGCACTGAACCCCCTGATAGACGGATGGTAGAAAGCCTGATCCCCAAACGCTTTTACCTGCGTCGGGAGTCTTGCCTCCAGAAGTCAGGACGACAAAACCCGGCAGGTTTTGGTTAATTGTCCCTAGCCCATAAGTGACCCAGCTGCCAAGGCTTGGGCGACCGAGTCTGGGGGAGCCGGTCTGCATGAATAGCTGTGCGGGACCGTGGTTAAACTGATCTGTGTGCATGGCCTTGAGAAAAGCCACTTCGTCCACCACTTTGGAAAAATGCGGAAGATAGTCCGATACCCAAGCTCCTGATTGCCCATGTTGGTTGAATTTGGCCTGAGGGCCCAGCATCTTGGGTACCCCGCGGATGAAGGCGAATTTCCGTCCTTCTAGCAAGCTTTCAGGGCAATCCTGGTCGTGGAGCTTAGCCAATTCTGGTTTGAAATCAAAAAGCTCCAATTGGGAAGGTGCTCCAGCCATGTGGAGGTAAATGATGGATTTGGCCTTGCCTGCAAAAGGCGGGGGGAGCGGCGCAAGCGGGTTGAGGTCGCGTTCGCTAAGGTTTAGCCCAGTCTTGGCCTGTCCGTTTTTGCCGATTTCACAGCCAAAGAGCAAAGGCGCTAAGGCCAATCCGCCGACCTTGCTGACACAGTCCATGAGAAAATGCCGTCTGGTCTGGGTTTGCAGTTTTTGCACCTGCAGTTCGCTCAGTAGTTTTTCCAGATTCTTCATTAGGGCTTGGTTAAAAATTCATCCAAATTCATCATTGCGTTGGCGACCACGGCAATAGCCGCCAACTCCGCATCGGCATCAGGGTAAAACTCCATTGTAGCTTCAGGGCTAGCTTCAAATTCTTTTCTTGCCTGGACAAAAAGGTCTGACATGGCTTGTTGCTTGGAAGGGGAAATAGGCTGTAGCGTCAGCGTTTTGTAGATTTCCGCGATGGCTTTGTCAGGCATTTCTCCTGATGACTCCCATTCTTTTTTGCCCAAGACTTGAGCCGCTTCGACGTACACCGGGTCGTTGAGCGTGACTAGGGCTTGCAGGGGAGTATTGGTCACGATCCTTCTGCTAAGACATACCTCGCGACTTCCGGCATCAAACGAGATGAAAGAAGGGTAGGGGCTGGTCCGCTTCAGAAAAGTGTACACGCTGCGTCGGTATTTGTCCTCGCCTTCACTTTCAGTCCAGGATTCCCCGTTGTACACGGTCATCCAGATGCCCTCTGGCTGCACGGGTTTGACTGGTTTTCCATACATTTTTCTGCTCAGCAAGCCGCTGACCGCCAAAGCCTGGTCTCGGATCTGTTCAGCTGAAAGCCTAAATCTTGGGCCTCGTGCATACCATTGGTTTTTGGGGTCTTTTTGAAAGGCTTCTTGGGTAATGTCGGACGATTGCCGATAGGTGTCTGACAGGACGATCTCTCTAATCAGGCTTTTCACACTCCATTTGTAGTCATGCATGGTTTTCCAGGCTAGATAATCCAGTAATTCCGGATGGGTCGGCGGATCGGATTGGGTACCCATGTCTTCAATGGTAGAAACAATTCCCCTCCCGAAGAGCTGATCCCAAACCCGGTTGACCAAGGTTCTGGCGGTCAAAGGATTGTCTTGGGAGGTGAGCCAATACGCCATTCCGAGTCGGTTTTTGGGCCATTTGTCGTCCCAAGTCCCGAGTTCCAAAGGGGTGGTCGATTCCACCTTTTCTCCCAAAATCATCCAGTTGCCTCGCTCGAATACATGGGTCTCCCGCGCCATGAAAGGAGGATTCTCGATCAGGATGGGCAAGCGTGTTCCGTTGAACTCCAGCAATTCATCCCACTGCTCTTTGACTTGGGCAAAGTCGGGTTTGTCTTTTCCTCCCAAAGTGGGTACAAAGGCAAACCACACGATGGTAGAGGTGTTTTGTTGGGGTTCTGCCTTTGGGTTATTCGCCTCAATGTAGAGGTCAATCGACTCGTTCAGTACTTTAAATGGTATTTCGCGGACGATATCGCCTTGGGTCTTATTCATCACGAAGCTTGCCAAGACTTCGCCCTCAGCGTTGGATCTTCGGATGGTGACCTTAGTTCCGTCGAGACCCGTTCTGTAGCTCATTAGCATTTGATCGGAGCCTTGGGTGTCGATGTTTTTGTAAACAGCTGATCCGCCAGACCTCAGACCCAGCCATTTGGTGTCGATGAGCTCGGCATTTTGGAAATCCCTGGCTAGGTGGGCGGCATATTTCGGCTCGTAGAATCTCAGGAAGTCGGATCTTAGTTTGGCTGATTTATCGCCCTCATTGGCTGCAACCCAATCAAGGATAGTGTTCACTTTCGCCTGATCCTCTTCGGGATAAAACCTCAACTTGGGCTCCTCGTCGTGGGTGTCTTCATCCCGGGAGTTGTTGAAGAAGGCAAGAGATTGGTAGTACTCTTCGTGGCGAATAGGGTCGTAGGGATGGCTATGGCATTGGACACAAGCCATCGTGGTGCTTTGCCAAACCTCAAAAGTCGTGTTGACCCGATCCAATACCGCTGCTACTCGAAACTCTTCGTCTTCAGTCCCGCCTTCGTCATTGTTCATCGTATTTCGATGAAAGGCCGTAGCGGTCAACTGATCTTGGCTTGGACTGGGCAAGAGGTCACCCGCCAGTTGCTCTATGGTAAATTGGTCAAAAGGTTTGTCGTCGTTGAATGAGCGGATGACATAGTCCCGATAAGGCCACATGGTGCGGGAGACGTCCCGCTCGTAGCCCTTGGTATCCGCGTAGCGCGCCAGGTCCAGCCACCAGCTTGCCCATTTTTCCCCGTAGGCCTCGTCTGCCAAAAGAGAATCCACAAGCTCTTCATAGCTGATTTTTCCCGCGCTGAAATCGGACACCAGTTCTTTGGACGGCGGCAATCCAGTCAGATCCATGGAGACTCGACGGAGGAGCTTTAAGGGGTTTTCGGCGGGAGACGCGTGCATTCCCACTTCCTCAAGTTTGGTCAGCACGAAGTAGTCTATTGGTTTTTTCGCGGCAGACTTGTCTTCGGAAAAGCCAGCAGCTTGGATTTCGCTTGGCAACTCAGGTTTTGTCACAGGCTCGTAGGCCCAGTGCTTGCCCCATTGCGAACCCTGTTTGATCCACTTTTTCAATAACTCAATTTCCTCTTCAGTAAGCGGAGTCCGCTGATAGGGCATGCGAAGCTCGGGATCAGAGTGGGTCAGCCTTCGAATCAATTCGCTGGAACCGGGATCGCCGGGGATGATGGCTGGATGGCCCGACTCGGTAGGAGCGAAAGCCTCATCTTCAAACAAGACGCTGAAGCCACCGTTCTTTTTGACCCCACCGTGGCACGAGATACAATGTTTGTTGAGAATAGGTTTGATCTCGGTGCTGAAATCCACCTTTTCCTCACGGCTCCAAAAAAAATACAGAACCACAACACCAGTTATCAGGGTGGTCCATATGCTCAGCTTAGACTTACTCATCGAGGTTTTTTGGGACAGAAGTCCTAAAATATGGAAATCCCCTTTTGAAAGAAAATTTCAAAGTGATGAAGGGTCGAAATTAAAAAAGCCCGAAATCAATCGGGCTTTGGAATGTTTATTTTTTCGGAGGGAAGAAATCCGGAAGATTCTTCAAAATGTCCGCGGTCATGGAATCGAGATCATAGTCGGGCTTCCAGCCCCAGTCTTCCCGCGCGCGGCTGTCGTCTATGCTGTCAGGCCATGAGTCGGCGATGGCCTGGCGGAAATCAGGTTGGTATTCGATCTCAAAGCCCGGCACATGTTTCTTGATGCTTTCGAAGATTTCTTTCGGGGAAAAGCTCATGCCCGCGAGGTTGTAGCTGGAGCGGATTTTCACCGATTCCCGGGGAGAGTTCATGAGATCCAAAGTAGCCTTGATCGCATCCGGCATGTACATCATCGGCAGGTAGCTGTCTTCGCGGAGGAAGCAGGTGAATTTTTCTTCTGCCAAAGCCTTGTGGTAGATATCGACCGCGTAGTCGGTGGTGCCACCTCCTGGTAGGGATTTGTACCCGATCAACCCCGGATAGCGAAGACTTCGCACATCCACGCCGTGCTTTTCAAAATAATATTCGCACCACCTTTCGCCTGCCTGCTTGCTAATGCCATAGACGGTGTTCGGTTCCTTTACGCAGAATTGGGGTGTGTTGATTTTCGGTGTGTTGGGGCCAAAAACCGCAATGGAGGATGGCCAGTAGATTTTGTCGAGCTTGAGGTCTTTGGCCAGCTCCAACACGTAGAGCAAGCTCTCCATGTTGAGGTGCCAGGCGAAAAGTGGGTTTTTCTCCCCTGTGGCCGATAGTACCGCGGCCAAATGGTAGATCTGCGTAACGTTTTCTTCCTTGATCAAATCTCTCAGAGCCTCCTTGTTCATCGCATCGAGTACTTCAAAGCGACAGTAGTCGAAGGCTGCCCGGGCAGAATCCCTAAGGTCTGTGGCGATGACTTGCTCTCCGCCATGCTGCTCGGCGAGGGCTTTGGTGAGTTCCGAACCCAGCTGTCCGGCGGCTCCAATGATGAGGATTTTTTCCATGCGGTGATCTTTCAAAAATGCCCAAAAGTCGCCTAATGGGTTTTTGCTTATATTTGGGTTTGCTTGCGCAAAAGTAGTAAAATTCACCTCTCCGCATAGGTTTTTTGATCAGCGGATATTCTGAAAAAGCCAATCAATTTTATTCTATCCCATATGTACTACCAGTTTAAGACCAAATTG
>CAZTJM010000003.1:18662-34056 GCA_964613865.1 uncultured Limnohabitans sp.
AGCTAAAAGGCATCGAAGAAGCCGGACTTTTCAAAAGAGAACGCATCATCACTTCCCCCCAAGCCGCCGAAATCACCATTGCCGGAGGTCAAAAAGTCCTCAACTTCTGTGCAAACAACTACCTGGGGCTCTCCTCACATCCCCGCGTGATCGAGGCAGCCAAGGCCGCCATAGACTCTCACGGATTTGGCATGTCCTCTGTGAGATTCATCTGCGGTACCCAGGACATTCATAAGGAATTGGAGAAAAAAATATCAGAGTTTCTGGGTACGGAAGACACCATTCTTTATGCGGCGGCTTTTGACGCCAATGGAGGCGTGTTTGAACCCCTTCTAGGTGCAGAGGACGCGATCATCTCCGACGCACTGAATCATGCTTCGATTATTGATGGGGTCAGACTCTGCAAGGCGATACGCTATCGCTATGAACACAACAATATGGCTGATCTTGAAAAGCAGCTGCAGGACGCCAATGCTGCAGGGGCGAAGCAAAAAATCATCGTAACTGACGGTGCCTTCTCCATGGATGGAACCATTGCGCAATTGGATAAGATCGTAGAACTGGCTGAAAAATACGAAGCGCTTGTTATGTCCGACGAATGCCACTCGACCGGATTCATTGGGAAAACGGGACGGGGGGTGCATGAGCACTGCGGGGTGATGGGAAAGATGGACATCATTACCGGGACTTTGGGCAAAGCACTCGGAGGCGCATCGGGAGGTTTTACGTCAGGAAGAAAAGAGATCATCGAGCTTCTTCGTCAGAGATCCAGACCTTATCTCTTTTCGAATACACTCGCTCCATCCATCACAGGCGCCTCGATTGCCGTATTTGACCTACTTTCGGAGACCACGGCCTTGCGGGACAAGCTTGAGGAGAATACCAAGTACTTCCGCGCCAAGATGACTGAGGCGGGCTTTGACATCAAGCCGGGCGAACACCCAATCGTCCCCATCATGCTCTATGATGCCGTTCTTTCCCAAAAGATGGCTGAAAAAGTGCTCGAAAAGGGAATTTACGTGATCGGGTTCTACTATCCGGTCGTGCCGAAAGGACAGGCGAGAATCCGTGTTCAAATTTCGGCTGGCCACGAGAGACACCACCTAGACCAAGCGATCGCAGCTTTTGTGGAAGTCGGAAAAGAGCTGGGCGTGATCAAGTAATTGGGTACTTTAACTAAGAAGTAAAAAACCGGCAGGAAATTCTCTCCTGCCGGTTTTTTGCTTCAGGGCGTCCACATTTCAGGTCTTTCCGGAAATGGCGAGGTTGCGCCTGGTGGTGAGGTCATATTCCGAGAGGTTCTCAAATCGGTCGTCCAAATCCTCATTGTTGAGGTAGTCATTGATTATTTCTCTGATTTCCTGGAATGAAAGGTTGTGGAGTACTTTCCCGTTTTTCATCATCGAAATCTGACCGGTTTCTTCCGAAACTACCAGAATCAAAGCATCTGTGGCCTCGGACATCCCGATTCCCGCACGGTGCCTAAGTCCGAATTGCGCCGGAACCTCCCGCTCGGTGACTGGCAAGATACAGCGGGCAGCCTTAATGCGGCCTTTATAAACGATCACTGCCCCATCGTGCAGCGGACTGTATTTGTTGAAGATCGAGATGAGCAGACGCTTTGAAAGCTCGGCATCGAGGATGTCCCCACTTTCCGCATAGAATTTTAGCTCAGTGCTGCTGGAAATGACCATAAGGGCACCGGTATTACTTCCCGCAAGATTTTTGGCAGCATCGATGATCGGACTGATATTGAAGGAGGTGTTTTCTTTTTTTCTCCAAAAGAAAAGGATGTCCTTCAAGATGTTGTCGTCTGAGAAGATGGAGGAGCGCCCGACAATGAGAAGAAACTTTCTGATCTCAGGTGCAAATATGATGATCGCTGCGATCACACCGACACCCATGAACTGTCCTAAAATGGCGGACAGCAATTCCATTCGAATCGCCCTTACGAGAAGATAGATCAGGTAGAGGGATAGGAATCCCAAGAAGATTTTGATCGCGACGCTTCCTTTGAGCAGCTTATAGACTTGGTATAGGAGCGCCGCAACGAGCGCGATATCTATCATGTTGACGATAGAGATATCCAAAAATCCTATTTTGAAAAGCAGGCTCAAGGGTATAATTGTTCAAATAGTTTAATTGTTTCTTTAGCTTCCTTAACGTCATGAACTCTCAGGAGGTTCGCGCCCTGAGTCAGCGCAAACATATTCAATGCCGTGGTACCATTGAGTGCTTCAGAGGCCTGGATTGCCAAGGTTTTGTGGATCATTGATTTCCTCGAAATCCCCACCAAAAGCGGTAATTCCAGAACCTCAAAACTCCTAAGATTTTTCAGAAGAAAGTAATTCTGTTCGATTGTCTTCGCAAACCCAAACCCGGGATCGATAATTACATCTTTGATGCCAAGTTTTTTAAAAAGATCCACTTTTTCCGAGAAATAATACAGTATTTCTGCTAAAATATCAGAATAATTGGTTTGGTTCTGCATGTTTTTCGGATTTCCACGCATATGCATGGAAATATAGGGAACTCCTAGCGTGGCGACCGTCGGCAGCATGTCTTCGTCAAGGTCTCCCGAGGATATATCGTTGATGAGGTCCGCGCCTGCCAAGATGGATTCCTTTGCGACTTTGGACCTAAAGGTGTCAATAGAAATAAGAATCTCCGGAAATTCGGCACGGATAGCCTCTACGGCCGGAACTACGCGGTCTAGCTCTTCCTCCACAGAAACTTCCGCCGCTCCTGGCCGTGTGCTGTAGCCTCCCAGATCCAAGAAATCAGCACCGTTCTCGATCATTGATCTGGCTTTCGATAGAATGCGGTCCCGATTGCCATCTAGGCGACTTCCGGCAAAAAATGAATCGGGAGTCAGATTTAAGATCCCCATTATTTGGGGTTTGTCCAGGCCAATTAGCCTTCCCTTGATTTGAATGGAATGTTTTTGGGAAAATAATTTATCTTCGGTCGAAGAAGACGGACTGGATCCGGAGAGCATTAAACTAACTTATTTTGGAGACGAATACCAGCAACGAATATAATCAAGTAATCGACCGATGTAAAGATTTGTTCCGAAAGAAGACCCTAGACTACGGAACCGCTTGGAGGATTCTGAGGCTTCCTTCAATCACCGATCAGATTTTCATCAAAGCCCAGCGTATCCGATCCATTCAGGAAAAAGGCAACCAGAAGGTAAATGATCCAATTGTCGACGAGTTTGTCGGCATTGTGAACTACTGCATCATCGCACTGATCCAGATCAGCCTGAAGGATGACGAGCGGATGGAAATTCCCTATGCTGAGCTGGAGCCGGTGTATGACCGGTGGGCAAATGCCACCAAAGGCTTGCTTGAAAATAAAAACCACGACTATGGGGAAGCCTGGAGGGATATGCGTGTGAGCTCAATGACGGATATTATCCTGATGAAGTTGTTCCGGGTGAAACAAATCGAAGACAATCAAGGCAAAACCATCGTCTCAGAAGGCATTGAGGCCAACTATCAAGATATGATCAACTATTCGGTCTTTTGCCTCATCAAACTAGGATATCATGAGTAAAAACACCGTGCTATGGGTGCTCCGGATTTTGGTCGGGGGCCTTTTTATCTTCTCCGGTTTGATCAAGGTAAATGATCCTGTGGGAACTGCAATCAAGCTGGAAGAGTACTTTGATGTGTTCTCCAATGATATTGCGGGCTTTTTCACGTATTTCAAACCATTTGCCCTTCATATAGGAGTCGTCCTGGTAGTCGCGGAAGTGGTGCTTGGGGTAATGCTGATCTTGGGCGTGAAACTGAAGCAAACCGTTTGGGCTTTGGCCTTGATGATCTTGTTTTTCACCTTCCTCACCTTCTATTCGGCTTACTTCAACAAAGTGACCGACTGTGGGTGCTTTGGCGACGCGATTAAGCTGACTCCTTGGGAATCCTTCTACAAGGACATCATTTTGCTGATCATGATTTCGGCCCTTTTGTTTTTCCGCAAAGACCTTCCCGAAGAGACGCCAAAGTGGGCAACTGTATCGGCACTTGTCGTCCTGGTCCTTTCATTTGGAATTGCAGTATGGGCGATCCGCAACCTGCCGTTTATTGATTTCAGGGCTTATAAAAATGGCGTCAGTATCCCTACAAACATGCAGCCGTCCTCCCAACTGGAATATACTTATGTGATGAAAAAGGGAGGGGAAACCTTCACTTTTGACCAGTATCCTACGGACGAAAGCTACGAATTTGTCGAGATGGTTCTCAAAAATCCTGAAGCGCTGCCCAAGATATCCGACTTTGCAGCTTGGAACGCGGAAGGCGACCAGTCCGAGTTTCTTTTCGCAGGGAATAAAGTCATCATCCTCAGTAGCAATATGGCCAAGATGAGCGAGGCGAACCTAGGTAAGCTGGCGGTTTTGGTCAAATCGCTCGAAGGAACTCCCGTGGACGTGGTATTCATGGCTGCGGCTACCCAAGAAGAAATTGATGCCTTCTTGTCCAAGCAAAACTGGAGCGTGATCGGACTTCAGGCGGACGCCACGGTCGTGAAGACTATCATGCGTGCAAACCCTGGAGTCATGATCTTGAAAGATGGTGTGGTGATGGAAAAGTACCATCACAATAATACTCCGGAAGCCACCGATGTTTTGGATCTATTTCTATGAAAAATCTGAAAGTTGTTTTGGTCGGCTTGCCTGGTTCGGGAAAAAGCACCTTTGGGCGACAACTTTCCCATGAGTTGCGATTCCCATTTCTGGATCTTGACCACCAAATTGAAGAAAAGTTCGCCATGAAAATCCCTGAGATTTTTTCAATTCATGGAGAGGGTAAATTTCGGGAGTGGGAGACGGAAACATTGGCAGAGCTACTTCAAAAAGACTCTTCTTTTGTGCTGGCAACAGGCGGCGGTGCGCCTTGCTTCAATGACAATATGGACCTAATCAATGCCTCTTCTATCTCGGTATATTTGGAAGTTCCTTTGGATTCCATTTCTGAAAGGCTGAGAGTGTCCAAAGTCCAAAACCGCCCGATGTTCCAGGGACTAGGCCAGGGAGAAATCACGCTAAAGTTGAAAAGCCTACTCGCCGAACGCGATGCGTTTTACAGCCAGGCAAAAATAAAGCTCAGCGGGGAGGATTTTTCCGCTGAGCTGCTGATGTACGAGCTGATCAATCAGCTCAAAAACTAAACCCGACCGTCAACACCCCGGAGGTGATGTTGTTTTCCATTTCGGTCACTGGACCATAGTTGTTGCCGTTCTCATCAAGAACCTGATAGCTTCTGTAGAGTCCGTTGTATTTTTGGTTGAACAATGCAAAATCAATGGAGAAGGACTGGAGTTTTACACCAATTCCCCCGCTGATTTGCTGCGTGCTTTGATCGACCCCAGGAGAATCCGCATAAGGATCTCCAAAGTACGCATATCCCGCCCGCAGTCTCAAGGCGTTGAATCTGGCTTCACCGCCCACGCGATAGTTGATCGTGCTGGCATAGATGCTTTTGATGACTTGGTTGTCCGGCCCCTCGTCAAAATCGTTGGAACTAATCCTCCCAGCGCTATAATCCACCCAATCCACGTCAGCGGAAATGAATCCGTTCTTGCCCAGGAAGAAGGTCGCTCCGCCGCCAACTTTCAGCGGAGTATTCAATCCGTAATTGCTGATGACAAGGTCGCTGATTGCTTCTTGGCGGCCCAAAGTGATATCCTCTTGCTCGTAGTAGTAGTTGTTGTAGTTGGCTGTCATGCCTGCTTCATACTCTTCATTCAAGGAATACCAAGTCGGTGTCTGGAAGGTAAAGCCAAGGTTCAGGTAGTCGATAGGCTTATAGATCAATCCGAGGTTCAAGTTTATCCCGATTCCGTTGATGTACAGGTTTTCTCTCAAACTGGAATTGGCGAGTAGCTGATCCACAAATTCCTCATTGTAGGTTTTAAAGGAAGAAAACGAGAGCGATCGTATTCCCAGTCCCCCACCAACAAAAAACTTGTGGTTGAAATTGGCGCCGTAGGAGAAGGACATCTGGTTAGCGCTACCCTCCTGTTTGATGTTTTCATCTTGGAACGGGAAACCGAGAACAAAAGAATCGTAGGTATCGGGATTTGAGATTGGATTCCCTTGTTCGTCGAAAGCGATTGGATTGATCTGATAGGTTTGATAAGCCAAGCCTGTCAAGCCGTAATTCTCGATCTGACTTTCCGGGAGGCCAAATGCATCCTGAAGATAAAAATCAATGATAGAGCTCTGTCCTAGCTCGTCGGAATAATAGCCGAACTCAGTGTTGAAATTGGCGATCCTTTGGAAGCTTATCCCGAATGCACCGCCTTTGAATGCCTTGGATTCCAAATCACTTTTTGGGCTTGCCATCACATAGCTTGCATTGGGTAGGGAGAAATTTGTGGTATTGTAAGTTCTGCTTTGATCCAGATAGCGGGTGTCTACTTTCCAATCCGCATATCCCAAGCTAACGCTTGCCTCTGATGTTCTGAAGAAACCCAAGCCAGCGGGGTTACCGGCAATATTGGATACATCACCCCCCAATGACCACTGGGTGCCCCCGATTCCGATTATTCTTGCCGATCCCGAAGGGTTGGATCTGCTGAAGCGATAGGCATCTTCGTAATAACCACTTTGGGCGAAAGCTCCAGCGATGGTGAGTGAGCTGAGGGTGAGAAATACTGTCAAAAACCTCATTAAACTGAATGTTTGATTGTAAGAAATAAACGGTTGGAAAGCTTTTTTGTGCCGAATTGTCGAAAAAAAAAGGGGAAATTAATTTCCCCTTCCTCCTCTGGATCCGCCGACGCTACCGCCGGAAGATCCGCCCGAGCTTCTGCTGGGAGAACTCATGCTGCCACCGGAGCTTGACCTGCTAGGCGAGCTGAAGGTGGATGAATTATTGGATCTACTTGGAGTGACCGATCTATTGTATGAAGGACTCGTGCTCCTGTTATATGACGGAGATGTAGATCTGGTGTTGTACGATGGAGAACTGCTTCTGTTGTATGAAGGAATACTTCCCCTGTTATAAGAAGGACTTGCGGTTCTTGTGTTATAGCTTGGATTGGAGCTTCTTGACGGGCTTCCGTAGTTTCTGGAGTTATTGAATGAGTTGTTATTGATACTTGGTCTAGCAGAGGGAATCGTGCTTCTAGATCGGGTGCTGACAGTGCGATCCGCAGCTGGAGAACTGATGTTTCTCGAAGTCGCCACACGGCTTCTGCTGGAGCTGTAATAGTCGTTTTGGGAGCTGCCAAAATCTCTTGTAGCCACTCTCGAATTGCCTGTTGACACCAGTCTTCTTGCGGAAGGGCTGACGGCGTTGGCACTGTTTCTAGCTTGTGCCCTGGCGGTACTTGGCATCATGCCGGCCGTAGAAGGTCTGATTCCGGTATTGGTGATGGATGAACCTCTGGTTGGTCTCGCGCCATACACCACTCTTCTGTCACCATATTCCCCTCCTGGTAGTATGTAGGAAGGATAACCGGGATATACAGGATAGCCATAGCCGTACATAGGGTATCCCCAACCATAGCCTGGATATATTGGATATCCCCAACCATAGCCTGGATACATTGGATATCCCCAACCATAGCTAGGATACATTGGGTACCCAAAACCGAAGCCAAGTCCTATAGAGAACCCGGGCATAAAGCCCCAACCATAGTTGAAGCCCAAGTAGGGTGACATTCCCCATCCAAATGGGCTGTATCCAAAACCAAGGCCGAAGTTGAAATTAACATTTGAAAAACCATTGCCTGTGGAAGTACCATTGCTAGACGCGGTATAGTTGTCATACGCATTGATATTTCCAGTACCAGTTTGAGATTCGGCCGAATCGTCAAAGTAAACAACCCCATCTTCACTGGTAGTTGCACTTTCTGTGGCCTGGTATCGGGATATGTATTCCGGGTTTACATTTCTGGAGCTGAAATTCTCCTCTGCCAATGCAGGCTCCTCAGATATGTTTTTGAATGACTGGGGATTGTTATTGGCTACAGCATATTCGGTAGCAATTTTCACATCCGAAGCCATGAAATACAGATTGTCATCCGCACCACTTGCGGCCATTTTATTAGTAGTGCAGGAAGAGATGACAAGGGATCCAACTAGAACTGAAGCGGTAATGAGGGTGAATTTCTTCATAGGAGAAGTTGATTGTTGTCTTGTTATACGAGCTGAGAATCCTTAGGTTATTCTTTTTGGATTATATTTGCCAGCCCTAATTAAGCAAATTTAAAGACATTTTAACATTCTATCCAACCTAATGAGTAAAGGACTTCCAAAACGCAGTGATGATTATTCCCTGTGGTACAATGAATTGGTGAAAAAGGCCGACCTGGCGGAAAACTCCGCTGTGAGGGGATGTATGGTCATCAAGCCGTATGGGTACTCGATCTGGGAAAAGATGCAGGCTCAGCTTGACAAAATGTTCAAAGAGACCGGCCACGTCAATGCCTATTTTCCGCTTTTCATCCCCAAGTCCTATCTCAGTAAGGAAGCAAGTCACGTGGAGGGCTTTGCAAAAGAATGTGCCGTCGTAACCCACTACCGCTTGAAAAATGCCGAGGATGGCTCCTGCGTGATCGTCGATCCTGAGGCGAAGTTGGAAGAGGATCTCATCGTGCGACCTACCTCCGAGACGGTGATCTGGAGTACCTATAAAAACTGGATTCAGTCCTACCGTGACCTTCCCTTGCTCGTCAACCAATGGGCAAATGTGGTGCGCTGGGAGATGAGAACGCGGCTGTTTTTGAGGACCGCCGAGTTTCTTTGGCAAGAGGGTCACACGGCGCACGCGACAGCAAAAGAAGCAATGGACGAGACCGTCCAAATGATGAATGTTTACGCCCAATTTGCAGAAGGGTACATGGCGGTGCCGGTGGTAAAGGGCCGAAAGACCGAAAACGAAAGATTTGCAGGTGCTGACGAGACCTTTTGCATCGAAGCTATGATGCAGGATGGGAAAGCCCTACAGGCAGGTACTTCCCATTTTCTGGGACAGAACTTCGCCAAGGCATTTGATGTCAAGTTTGCCACCAAAGAAGGAGGCTTGGACTATGTGTGGGGAACTTCCTGGGGCGTGAGTACTCGATTGATGGGCGCCTTGATCATGGCTCACTCGGATGATAATGGGCTCGTCCTTCCACCGAAGCTCGCGCCTATCCAAGTGGTGATCGTACCTATCTATAGAGGCGAGTCTGAACTCGAAGCGATCTCCGTGAAGGCAAAAGAAATAATGGCAGAGCTGCGCAAAGCAGGAGTTTCCGTGAAATACGACGACCGGGATACACATAAGCCAGGTTGGAAATTTGCCGAATATGAGCTGAAAGGTGTTCCTGTGAGAATTGCTTTGGGCCCGAGAGACCTGGAAAATGGCACCATCGAAATCGCGAGAAGGGATACATTGACCAAAGAGACCTTTGATCTGTCCTCGCAGCCTATCGTCGATAAAGTAACTGGCTTGCTGGAAACTATTCAAGAGAACATCTATAAAAAAGCCTTCGACTTCAGGGCCTCTGTGACATCTGAAGTCAACTCTTGGGAAGAATTTCAGCAGGTGCTGGAAGAAAAAGGCGGATTCGTCTCTGCCCACTGGGACGGAACCGTAGAGACTGAGGAAAAGATCAAGGAGCTGACCAAAGCGACCATCCGATGTATTCCTCTCGACAGAAAGGAAGAAGAGGGCGCCTGCATATATTCAGGCAAACCGTCTGCGGGACGCGTATACTTCGCAAAAGCCTACTAACAAGCTAAAGCCGGAAATTTCACTTCCGGCTTTTTATTTGCCGAGTCTGGTAGGTTTTCCCACTAAACCCGTATTTTAGGCCTGATTCTATCTCCCTTTCCACCAGGCCATGACAATTCTGATCCTCTCCAGTCTGCTTATCCTCGGCTTGATTTTGATCCTGATCGAGGTTTTTCTGATTCCAGGCACGACGGTAGTCGGGGTTTGTGGGTTTTTGGCTAGCCTGGTGGGTGTGTATTATGCCTTTCTCGTTTTTGACAGTGGAACGGCACTCTGGGTGGCTGGTATTGCGGCGATAGCGAATCTTGCAGCCATTTGGTATGGTTTCACCTCTGGGGTTTGGCGGCGATTTTCCCTCAAAAACACCATGAAAGGGGGAGCCTTTGACGAAAGGACTATTGGCCTGGCGGCAGGAATGATCGGAAAAGCCATTTCCGACATCAAGCCCTTTGGTAAGGTGCTCTTTGGAGACCAAATCTACGAAGTTAAATCCGAGGAGGGCTTTATCGAGGTCGGCAGGACGGTCAATATCACCAAAATCGAAAACAACAAAATTTTAGTAAAATAAACCTTATGGATCCCAATAGTTCTTTGTTCTTGCTGGTCGCAGCCTTTTTAGGAATTGTCGTCCTTTTTATCTTTCTGTACTTCGTGCCTGTTGGCTTGTGGATTACAGCGATATTTTCCAATGTCCGGGTCGGTCTGCTGGAGCTGGTGGGAATGCGTTTCAGAAAAGTACCACCCAGCGTGATCGTCAATTCCCTGATTACGGCCACCAAGGCAGGTCTTCACCTCACCACAGGTGATTTGGAGACGCACTATTTGGCAGGTGGCAACGTGCCCAATGTGATCAGGGCCCTGATTTCAGCGGATAAAGCCAACATCAGCCTGAGCTTCAAGCAGGCTACGGCGATAGATCTTGCCGGAAGGGACGTGTTTGAGGCGGTGCAGATTTCCGTCAATCCCAAGGTGATCAACACTCCCAACGTCGCTGCGGTGGCGGCGGATGGGATACAGCTGATCGCAAAAGCGAGAGTGACAGTACGAGCGAATATTGCGCAGTTGGTCGGAGGTGCCGGAGAGGACACCATTCTTGCCCGAGTGGGAGAGGGGATTGTCACTTCGATTGGTTCTGCGGCGACCCACAAGTCCGTACTGGAAAATCCTGACAAAATATCCAAGCTGGTGCTTCAGCGAGGTTTGGATGCGGGAACAGCTTTCGAAATTCTTTCCATTGATATTGCGGACATCGACGTCGGAGCAAACATTGGTGCGAAACTTCAGATCGATCAGGCTTCTGCCGACTTGAAAGTAGCAGAAGCAAAAGCGGAAGAAAGGCGTGCTATGGCTGTTGCTTTGGAACAAGAAATGAAAGCAAAGAACGTCGAGATGCGGGCGAAAGTCGTAGAGGCAGAAGCCGAGGTTCCCAAGGCACTGGCAGAAGCGTTCCGCTCTGGACAGCTTGGCGTGATGGATTATTACCGAATGGAAAACATCAAATCCGACACCTCGATGCGGGACTCGATAGCTAGCTCTGATAAGGATTCGAAGGATTCTGGATCAGGAAAGTCCGAAAAGAAATAAAAAAAAGGGAGTTAGGCTCCCTTTTTTCTTTTTCCGGCTTCAGGCTCTATTACCTGTATCACCACGGGTTTATAGAGTTCTTTCGCCAAAAGCTGATTGCCTGACCAATCGGTGACGATTTCCTGGTAGTTTACAGGTACGATCACTTCGCCGCTTGAGGTGATAGCGCCTGTGAGACCGTCTTTTCTTACAATCAGAAAGTCGGTTCTTTCGACCTGGATGTTCTCAAATTCGATGGGAAGCATTTCGACACCCAAATTGTCCAACAGCCCTTGCTTTCCGGCCTTTTCCACCAAAAAATACCCCTCTTTCAATCTGCAAACCTTGTCAAAACCAGTCTCATTCAGTACTTGCCCCTTTTTGTTTAATAGATGGAATTGCCCGTTGGCTTTAGCTATGGCAATCCCAGCGGAGTAATCTTTGATATCATCCCATTTGGCTTCGCTGATAATCTTCCCGTCGATTCCGATCAAGCCCCAAGCAAGAGTGTTTCGGTATTTGGCGATCTGCTCGGAAAAAGTCCCTGTTTCGGCAAATTGAGGTTCTATTACCCAAGTGCCTGATGAATTGACAAATCCCATCATTCCCTTCTTTCCTGCCGGAAAGAGCCCTTCGCTACCTGCCTTGATCCAGTCCAAGTCGACGGTCGGTTGGACCTGCCAGCCTTTTTTGCCCAATAGCCCCAGTTTGTTTTCCCTAAACTTGACGTTGTATAGATTGTCCTGCACTAGACTCACGGACTCCATCCCCACGGCGTCGAGCAGGATTCCGTCTTCTTCCATCACTCGGCGGAGCTTGCCGTGGATATATTCCAGCAGGAGGCCGCCTTCCTTGGTGATCTTGTGATAAGAGTTGTAGGCGACATCGGATTTCACCTCGTCACCCTTGATCAGCAGGTATTGGCTTTCGTCGAATCCGTAAAAATAGTCGCCCCGGTTATGTTCCAGTTCGTCGACAACCGGATCCATCACATAGTCGCCTTCAATATTGATGATGCCGTAGCCAGTGGATTCCTTTGCTAGGAGGTAGTTGCCATTGTTTTCCAAGAGAAGTTGAAAAGGGCGTTCTGGATCCTTGGAGAGCGGGAGATAATAATTTCCGTTTTTTTGGGTGATCAGCATCCCGTGGTGGGTTAGTCTGGCATTGTCCAGCCTGCCTAGCGCAGTGGTTTTTCCGTTTCCTTTTTCAAAAAGCCAGTATTCTTGCCCCTTTTTTCCCAAGAGAAAGTTGAAATAAGTCTGGATTTCATCGTATTCGAGCGACATGGCTTGCTGGCCGTATTCATGGAATGCGCCGATTCCCTGGGGGCCTTTCACCAAAATCCAAGGAGAAAGGTATTGATAGATTTCGTCGCCTTGGAGGTCGACGACCGGCTTCAGATCTCTTGAGAGCATGGCCAGTCCATTTTCATTCTTGCCGATGATCACCGATTCGCTGAGCACTTCGATTTTGTCATAGATAGCCCGAGACTTAAGTTTTCCCTGCAGGTCGTATACTTCCCAAGTTTGGGAAAAGGCAGGGGGGAGAGTCAGGAATAAAGCAAAAACGACAAGTAGGAATCGGACGCGAGGGGAAATCATGGGGGAAATTCAATTTGGCCTAAATATAAAATGACCAAAGGACTCGATGTGGGCCTTTGGTCATTTCTCTGGAAAATATTTTCTTATTTTTCGGTTGTGATCTTTTCCAGGTCGAAGAGGTCGGTAATGATCTCGATTAGCTCCTCTGCCTCGTCTCGCTTGCAAGCGGCCCTGAGCTGTACCACCGGCACTTTCAGTATCTTCTGCATCATGCTTTTGGTGATTTTGTCGATCAGCTCGTATTCCTTTTCGCCGACATTTTTCAGGTGTCTGCTCAGTTCTTCCTGACGAATTTGTTCTAGAGACTGCTTGAGTTTGTTGATGGTAGGGGACACCATCATCTCTTTTTTCCAGCTGTAAAACTCGACGATGCTTTCTTCTATGATGGCTTCCACCTTCGGTACTGACGAAAGTCTTTTTTCTAGCGCTTCTGAGGCTTTGCTACGGATATTGTCCACGTTGTAGAGTACCACGCCTGACACGTCTTCCACCGATGTCTCTATGCTTCGCGGCACAGACAGATCGACCAGCAGTTTGTAGCTTTGAATGTCAAACTGTTTGACGAGCTCCTTGGTGATGAAGGGTTCGCTTTTCATGATGGAGCAGACGATCACGTCAGCTTCATTCATCGCTTCTCTGCAATTCTCAAAAGGAACCACTTCAAAGCCCAACTCCGCCGCGATCTGTTCAGCCTTGGATTGGGTGCGGTTGGTGATCTTTACTTTTGCGTCAGGCAGGTGAACCATGTTTTTGGCCACATCCTCACCGATTTCACCAACGCCGATCAAGAGAATCCTAGGTTGGAAAATATTGGAGGTGAGGCTGTCTATGAGTTCGATAGCCGCATAGGAAAGGGATGCCGCGCCATCGCGAAAGCTTGTCTCCTGTACGATTCTTTTGTTGGTGAAAAAGATCGTATGCATCAGGCGGTGCAGGAATGGTCCGGCCATATCCAAGTCGGCCGCCGTCTGATAGGCTCTTTTTACCTGATTTGAGATCTGGATGTCTCCGACTACTTGCGCTTCCAAGCCCATCGAAACCCGGAACAAATGGGAAATTGCCTCCCTGTCCTCATTGAAGATTTCAAAATATTCCAGGTAGTTGACCACATCTGCCAGTCCTTTTTCCATACCAACCAGCTTGATGATCTCGGTGCCCAAGTCCAGCTCATGGCTATAGTAGACCTCGGTCCTATTGCAGGTAGAAAGGATCAGGACATCTCCGGGATTGAAAAACTCTTTGATTTTCAGGAGAATGCTGTGAATCGACTCTTCATCCAGAGAAATCATTTCCCGGATCTGGACAGGTGCGGTTTTGTGTGATAAACTTATAGCCCGAAACTTGGTGTGCATTTTTACAAGTTTTGCATTGCAAATTTAACAGACTCTTGCCCCTCAAAGGTTTCTTTCTTGTAAATGCCAGTTAATTTAGAATTCATCTAAATAAAATAATCGGGCACACTCCAAAAACATGTCTTAGGAAATCGCAGGCAATAGCATTAACTTATACGTTGTTTGATTTTTTAGCCATGAAGGAACGTGTTTTTTATTGGATGAAGTTCTACTTGGGCTTTTCGGGCAAAGAATCCCGAGGCTTTCTCGTTCTGATTCCGGTGTTGCTTGTTTTCGGGCTTTTGCCAAATGCCATACGGCATTATAAAGACAAACAGGCTTCCGGCATCCTGACAGACTACCGATTCTTACTGGATAGCATGGAAAATCACGACTTTAAGCTGACTGCTTCTCCACTTCCCACTTTCAATCCAATGGATACTGTCAAGTCCTCCCGGAATCAGAGGCAGCTGGAGAATATCAACCGGATACCCTTTTCGCAAGCGGACTCGGTCACTCTCCAAATCGTGCCTGGGATTGGTCCGGGCACTGCATCCAGGATAATCAAGTACCGGCAGCAGTTAGGGGGATTCCATAGTCAAGAGCAATTGTTGGAAGTGTATGGCGTCACCGAAGATTTAGTGTCGACTCTTTGGGAGTTTTTTGAATTTGATAGTTTGATTTTCAAGAAAATTCCAGCCAACAGCGCTTCAATCGAGGAGTTTTCCGCTCACCCCTATATCAGCTACGGGGAGGCCAAAGTGTTGGTGGCCTACAGGAAGCAACACGGCGAATTTCTCAATACTGACGAATTGTTGAATATCAAGATCTTCAAGCCGGAATGGGTACAAAAGATCAAACCCTATTTGGATCTGAGTGGGAATTAGCTTCTTGGTTTTCCGGAAGAGATCAGTGCTGAGTCATTGAAAAGTCCAGGGTTGGCCGATGTATTTCCATGTCGCCATGCGTCTTGTTTGTTGTCTGAAGATATTTTTTTTACACATCTTTGAAGCATGACTCGTCCCCAGGAGCAAAAGATTAATCTTCCCGGATTGAATCTTCCGCATTTTGAACCCCTCTTGAGAAAAGCGGAGGATAAACTTTGGATTTTTGACTCCTTGCGGAAAAAGTATCTCGTATTGACCACCGAGGAATGGGTTCGACAGCA
>CAZTJM010000003.1:34066-70469 GCA_964613865.1 uncultured Limnohabitans sp.
CTACCACCACGACTATCCGCAGGGGCTATTTTCATTGGAAAGAGGACTCACCTACAACCAGCTGAGCAAGAGAACTGATTTGATTGTTTTTGACCGTGAGGGTTCCCCTTATTTGCTCATCGAATGCAAAGCTCCCAGCGTCAGAATAGATGAAAAAACTTTGTGTCAGGCAATGGTGTATAACCAACGGCTTAATTGTCAGAACCTTGTGCTATCCAATGGATTAACCCATGTTTACCTTACTTATTCCGAAAACGATGGAAAGTTCATCCAAACAAGAAATCTTCCAGAACCTCCGAAATAACAAGTTTATTTATATGATATAAATCAGATTTTCTATAAATTCCGCAAGCAACTTTTACAGATATATTATGTCCAGCCACCCATCCAACACCCCCTGCGCCGCTTGTACCAGCAGAAAGTTTTCACTTTTCTCTGATTTGCCTGAATCCCAGATATGCGTCATTTCAGATCATAAAAATCTGATTTCCCACCGTAAGGGGCAGATCTTGTATTATGAAGGGACTAAGCCTTTAGGGATATTCTGCATCAATTCTGGAGTGGTCAAGATTTATAAAACTGCCTCCAATGGCAAAGAGCAAATTATCCACCTGGCACAAAAAGGAGACTTTCTGGGTTATGCGGCTCTCTTGGGAGAGGAAAACTATTCCAACTCGTCCATGATCATCGAGGATGCCAAAATCTGCTTTGTACCCAAGGATGTTTTTTTGAGCTCTTTGCTCCGCAACTCCGAGTTTTTCCGCAAGGTGGCCAAGTCCCTCAGCCATGAAATCGGCGTGATGGAGGAGAAGCTGACCAATGCCACCCAAAAGAGTATCCGTGAGCGACTCGCATATGTTTTGCTTCAGCTTGGAAATACCTACGGGGTCGAAGGTGGCGGCAGCCAAAAAATCGACGTGACGCTGAGCCGAGAGGAGCTGGCGGGTATAGTCGGCACAGCCACCGAATCCGTGATCCGTCTGCTGTCAGAGTTCAAAAAAGACAAGCTGATCGAACTCGAAGGAAAAAAAATCATCATCAAAGACCGAAGGGGCCTAGCTCGACTGTCGGATTTTTACGGAGGCTAGTTGGCTAATGTCCATCCAATACCCGACCTTTGGAACGTGAGTTGTCCTTGGTTTGTACATGCGGTCTTTCGCTTTGCGGTTTTTTTCGTCCCTTACTATTTCATTGCAACTCCTTCTTTTTCGCAAAATCCGGCCTTCGAAAAGCTGCTGGAAAGTCTTTATGACGAGAGCTTTCCCATCGTGAGGCCTAGTCAAATTGCCGATCTTTCAAACTATCAGGTGCTAGACACCAGGGAAAAAAGCGAGTTTGAAGTAAGCCATCTTCCCGGCGCGCAATGGGTTGGCTATGACACCTTCAAACTTTCCAACCTCTCAAAGTTAGAAAAGGAAATGCCCGTACTCGTTTATTGCACCGTCGGTGTGAGATCGGAGGATATCGGTAAGATGCTCCGAGAGGCGGGTTTTACGCGCGTGTACAATTTGTACGGAGGCATCATCCAATGGTCCAATTCTGAACTTCCACTGGAATCTGAGGGAGAGCCAACCAAAAAAGTGCATACCTATTCCAAGATCTGGAGCATCTGGCTCAAAGAAGGAGAAAAAGTTTTTTAATGGAATAATTGTCATCTTTCGGACAATGCCATAAACCCATTCTACCTAATTTGGGTTTTGTTTTCAGATGCTCAACCAACCCCGAAAAATGAAATTCCGCTGCCTATTTTCCCTCGGATTGATTGCCGTTTTATTTTTTTCCTGCCAGAATTCCTCATTGGGAATGGCATGTACTACCCCTCCAAGCCATCAGATTTGGGATGAATTGGTCAAAGTCCATGTCAAGCCAAACGGGATGGTAGATTATAGAGGCTTTATCGGCGATAAACCAAAATTGGAACAGTACCTCAAGCTAATCAGCGAAAATGCACCGGATCGGAAAACCTGGTCAAAAAATGAGCAGTTGGCCTATTGGATCAACGCCTACAATGCCTTTACGGTCAAACTCATCGTCGACAACTATCCAGTGAAAAGTATTCGGGATCTGGGACCAAGCCTGAAGATTCCTGGACTCAAGGATGTGTGGCATTACGAATTCTTCCAGATTGGCGGAGCGGACGCGAGTTTGGATGAGATCGAACATGGGATTTTGAGAAAGGAATTTGATGAACCTCGGATACATTTTGCGATCAATTGCGCTTCGGTTTCCTGTCCGCCCTTGCTGAACGAAGCTTTTGTTCCCGAAAAATTGGACAGCCAGCTGAACAAAGTGGCGATGGCCTTCGTCAATGATCCTTTGCGAAACAAGATTTCGGCGGATCAGGCTCAAGTTTCCTCCATCTTTTCCTGGTTCAAAGAGGACTTTACCAAAAAGGGAACCCTGGTCGATTTCCTGAATTTGTATTCCAAAGTGAAAATCAAACCATCTGCAAAAATCTCCTTTTTGGACTACAATTGGGCATTGAATGAATAGAGACAGACACGTAGTCATCATTGGCAATGGAATCTCCGGGGTCACTTGCGCTAGAACGCTCAGAAAGCTCGACTCCGGTATTCGCATCACGCTGGTCTCAGGGGAATCCAAATATTTCTTTTCCCGCACGGCGCTGATGTACGTGTATATGGGGCAAATGAAATTTGAGCATACGCAGCCCTACGAAGCTTTTTTTTGGGACAAGAATCGTATTGGGTTGAAGGAGGCTTGGGTGGAAAAAGTTGATTTCGATGCCAAGACGATTCTTTTTGGTTCCGGAGAGTCTTTGGCCTATGATATTCTTGTAATAGCGACAGGTTCCAAGCCCAATAAGTTTGGCTGGCCGGGACAAGATCTGAAAGGTGTACAGGGACTTTATTCCAAGCAGGACTTGGAATCGATGGAGGAGACGACGCGAGAGGGAGTCGCCCGAGCGGTGATCGTAGGAGGTGGCTTGATTGGGATAGAGATGGCGGAAATGCTGGCCTACAGGAGGATTCCAGTGACTTTTTTGGTTCGCGAAAAAGGCTTTTGGGACAATGTGCTGCCAAGAGAGGAAGCTGAATTGGTGGGCAGACACATCCGCGAACATCATATTGACCTCAGGTTGGAGACGGAATTGAAGGAAATACTTTCTGATTCCAATGGCCGCGTACGAGCAGTAGTTACATCAACCGGTGAAGAGATTCCTTGTGAATTTGTAGGATTGACGGCAGGTGTGAGCCCTAATGTGGATTTCTTGTGCGGCTCTAAATTGGAAATCAATCGTGGGGTGAAAGTTGATGATTATTTCAGAACCAATCTTCCCGATGTTTACAGCATAGGTGACTGCGCGGAGTTTGAAACTGCTCCAGTGCCGGATCGCAAAAATATCGAGCAAGTGTGGTACACTGGACGCATGCATGGAGAGACTTTGGCTCAAAGTCTTTGCAACAAGCCAATTCCATATCGTCCGGGCGTCTGGTTCAATTCGGCCAAATTCCTTGATATTGAATATCAAACCTACGGTGTGGTACCTCCGACGGTCAATCCGGAAGAGGTAAAAGATTTCTACTGGGAGCATAGGGTTGGAAAGACCAGCTTTCGGATGCGGATGGATCTGGAGGGGAAAATCCTTGGCGTCAACGCTTTTGGTATTCGGTTGAGTCACGAGTTTTTTGACAAGGCTATCCGTGAAAAATGGAAGGGCGAAAAAGTGGTCGCCCAGCTCGACAAGGCCAACTTTGATCCGGAGTTTTTCGAACCACACTTTATTGAGATCCAAAGGGCCTTTCTGGCACAGTTTGGCGGTGATTTCCGCCCAGCCAAAAAATCATTTGTACAAAAACTATTCGGAGCAAAGGCATGAAAGGAATAGAGAAAATAGGACTCGGTTTGTTTTTGGTGGGCTTGATCGCTTTTTTCGCCATCCCGTTTTTGGGTTCCTATAGACTTTCTGAAGAATTGGTTTTGGAAAATACCAAAGACATTCACCGTGAGAAAATGGCCGAACTCCTGTCCCCTCTGTATGGCAAGGAGTATGGCTCCAGTTTTTCTTTTCTTGCAGCTTACCGGGATCAATTCAATCCCTACAACAACGACCTGAAGTCGCAGCAGCTTTGGGATGACGTGATTTGGGACGACTACACATTTCCAATTGCGAAGGCCTCACTCCAAAGTCCTGTGAGGGAAAATCCCTGGATTTATTTTGGCCTGTCGATAGGGTTGGCGGTTTTGGGCGGCTTCTTGTACAATTTTAGAAAACACGCTGACGAACCAAAGGGAGTCAAAAACAACGGCATCTTCCATTCTTCCATGAAAAACCGGGGATGGATGGGGATAGTTACCGGTACGCTGTTGATCCTGTTTTATGTGGTGCTGTACTGGTTTCCGGCCTATCTGGTGAATCTGGTGGCGATGGTCGATCCGATTTCCCGTTTTCTCTCGGGTAATCCCGCCAGCCAATGGTTTCTCTACGGACTTATCTATACGCTGGCGATTTTGGTGATGGGCATCCGTATGTTTCGCAAATACCGAGGCAATCGCTACCAACAGCTGCGTACCGCTTCGGTCATGTTTTTCCAGACCGCCTTCGCCTTTTTGATTCCGGAAATCCTGGTATTGCTCAACCAGCCCTATTTTGATTTCAAAAATATCTGGCCACTGGACTACGATTTCTTTTACGATTACCAGATTTCCACATTTCTTTCCGCTGGAGGGGTAGGCATGTTTATGTTGGTGTGGGGGATTTTGCTGATTCTGGTAGGCGTTCCTGTTTTTACCTATTTTTTTGGCAAAAGGTGGTATTGCTCTTGGGTCTGCGGGTGTGGAGGACTAGCCGAAACCGTGGGTGATCCCTATCGGCAGCTTTCGGACAAGTCGCTCAAGGCGTGGAAATACGAGCGGTGGATAGTCCACTCTGTGCTGGCTTTGGCAGTGGTGATGACTGTTTTGACGATTGCCAACTACTTTTCGGGCTTTTCCCTCTTGGGAAATGTGACCAACCAACTACATTCGTTTTATGGATTTGCCATCGGGTCAGCCTTTGCGGGTGTGGTGGGCACGGGCTTTTATCCTTTTATGGGAAATCGCGTCTGGTGCCGATTTGGTTGCCCTTTGGCGGCTTATCTCGGCATAGTCCAACGATTCAAGTCCCGGTTTAGAATCACCACCAACGGCGGACAGTGCATCTCTTGCGGCAATTGCTCGACCTATTGTGAGATGGGAATCGACGTTCGCTGGTACGCTCAGCGTGGGCAAAACATCGTTCGCGCCTCATGCGTCGGCTGTGGGGTGTGCGCTTCGGTTTGTCCCCGTGGAGTGCTGAAGCTGGAAAACGGTCCCGAGCAAAACCGAATCAATGAGCTGCCGATCCTCATTGGCAAGGACTCCATCAGAATCAAACAATAAATGGTTTTTCTGTATTTTCTATGTGCGCTGTATGGTTTGGCGATGCTCTTCATCCTGGCATATAGTCTGGCTCAGGGACACTTGCTGTATCATTTTCTGAAAGCGGAGAAAAACAAGATCCAAAGAGCGCCGGAAAGCCCCGAAATTTGGCCGAGCGTAACCGTACAGCTTCCGATTTACAATGAGTTATATGTGGTAGAACGCCTGATCGACGCTGTCGCAAAGCTGAACTATCCAAGGCAACTGCTGCAAATTCAGCTCTTGGACGACAGCACTGACCAAACCTCGGAGCTGATCAGGAGGAAACTTGCCGAATATCCCGGCATTGATTTTCAATACATACACCGAACGATCCGAACTGGCTTCAAAGCCGGAGCCTTGCGGGAAGGGCTGGAAAAGGCCAAGGGGGAATTTATAGCCATTTTCGATGCGGACTTCGTGCCTGATGCCGACTTTCTGTTTCGGACGATTCCCTATTTTACCTCGGAAAAGGTCGGCATGGTACAGACCCGATGGACTCATCTCAATCGGGATTATTCCGTTTTGACCCGCTTGCAGGCTGTAGCCTTGGACGCCCATTTTTTGATCGAGCAGACCGGACGTAATCATCAGGGCGCCTTTATCAATTTTAACGGCACGGGAGGAATCTGGCGAAAAACCTGCATCTATGACGCCGGAAACTGGCATGATGACACGCTGACCGAAGATCTGGATCTCAGCTATCGTGCCCAGCGGAAGGGTTGGGAATTTGTATACAGGCCCGAAATCGAGTCTCCAGCCGAGCTGCCTCCGATCATGTCTGCTGTGAAATCCCAGCAGTTTCGCTGGACTAAGGGAGGGGCCGAATGTGCCGTCAAGCATTTCTCGAAGGTGCAAGCCGAGAGTCACCCTTTTCATGTCAAGTTCCATGCTTTCACCCATCTGTTCAACTCGGCCATTTTCATCGCGGTGTTGGTCGCCAGTATCAGCAGCATAGGCGTCTGGTGGGCTGGGGAAAACGGTTTGATTCCCTCGATCGGTATTCGTTTCGCCGGAATATTTCTTTTTGGATTTGTGATTATTGCCCTGACGTATCTAGTGTCTTTTTTCTTCGAAAGTGGGTCATTCCTTCAGCCTGCTCTTCGCATGGCCTGGCAGCTTCCCTTGTTTCTTTCCGTTTCCATGGGGTTGGCACTTCACAATGCCCAAGCGGTCTGGGAGGGGCTGACGGGGAAAAAGTCTCCCTTCATCCGCACGCCCAAGTTCAATCTGGAATCGGGAAAAGAGCGACTCTCACTCAATCGATACCTTATTCATCGCATGCCCTTGACCACTTGGGTCGAGGGGGTTTTGGCGCTAGTTTTCTGGGGAATGGTTGCTCTTGCCTTTTCCAGGGAAAACTTTCTCTTTCTCCCTTTTCACGTCATGCTAGCCATCGGCTATAGTATTGTATTTATCAAGTCTTTCAATTCCTACGGCCTCGGCCGCTGATTTTCCATGTTCCAATCTCCCATCATCGATGTCATCATTCCAGCCTACAATGAAGAAAAATCCATTTCCAAAGTGATTGCTGAGATCCCTGGCATAGTGAGGCAAATCGTGGTGGCCGACAACAACTCCACGGACCGAACAAGAGAGGTGGCCAGAGCAGCTGGCGCAAAGGTGGTCTTTGAGCCCCAGAAAGGCTATGGCAAAGCCTGCCTTTCGGCAATGGAATGGATCAAAAACCAGGAGGTCCAGCCGGATGTAGTGGTGTTTCTTGATGGGGATTACAGTGATTTTCCGGAGGAAATGAAAGACTTGGTTCAGCCGATCTTGGAGGGTAGAGCAGTGCTGGTGATCGGATCCAGGGCGCTAGGAAGGCGGGAAAGTGGTTCGATGACTGTGCCGCAGGTCTTTGGCAACTGGCTAGCAACGACCATGATGAAGTACATTCAGGGTGCGAAATTTACGGATCTGGGGCCTTTTCGGGCAATTGTCTGGAAAGACCTGCTCGCTCTAAATATGGTCGACCAAAACTATGGCTGGACCATAGAGATGCAGATCAAGGCCCACAAGGCAGGGCTCCGTTATGTGGAAGTTCCCGTCAACTACCGGAAGCGAATTGGCGTTTCCAAAGTCAGCGGGACGGTCAAGGGAGTCTTTGGGGCGGGGTATAAGATTATTTTGACCATCTTTAAATATTGGTGAATTGGAGGTCAGCATTCAGTCTCAGTTGGCATTTGCCAATGTCGACTTGGCTGATGTGCTGGAACTCCGTAAAGAATTTCTTTTTGTGCCATGGAAAAATCAAGTCAGGAAGCTCGAAATCCAAAATTCGGAACCCGAAATTTCTTTGCCTTTGTTTTAGCAACACTATTCCTAATATCCTGCAGTACTGGAAGTCGGGATGGCGTAGACGAGACCCAGTTTGCTGGTTATTGGTATCAGGGAAAGGCGGAAATCAACGTCTTTGAGCTGCAGCAGAGCCGCTATGGGGAGGTGCGTCCCGGTAAAGCGGTAATGATCTTTGTGACGGAAGATTTTTCAAAAAAGAAACAAGTCAAGCTGGACGATCCTCAAGGCAACGCGGCTGATGCGCAAAAGGTCTTGAAGCTCAATATGACACGGGAATTCATCACTGGTATCTATCCTTATCACACCATGCTTTCGGTTTTTACCCCAGTCTATGATGAAGCCTATTCTCCCAAATTAACCGCATCGGTGACAGAGTGGTGCGGTCAAGCTTTTACCCAGCTCAACTTCAAAGGAGGAAATTACCAAGCCAAACAGTTCTCCTACTTTGAGTCGGAGGGGGATATTGAGTCGAAAATCAATGCAATGCCCGAAGACGAGTTGTTCAACCGCATCCGTCTCAATCCGGAGCTAGTCCAAACAGGCAACCAGTTGCTCATTCCAAGCTTGATTTTTCAGCGCTTTGCTCACATTCAGCTGAAGCCGGAAAATGCGAGTATTGCGAAGCGGGATTTGCCAAATAATCATACTGAAGTTGTGGTAGAATATGCAGGCATAGGACGCAGATTGAGCATCCAATTTGAAAAGTTTTTCCCCTACGAAATCCTGTCCTTCGAGGAAACTTGGACTCGGGAAGATGGAAAAAAAGAAACAACTACCGCTACGCGAACTCATATGAAAATGAGTGAATACTGGAAGCAAAACGGATCGGAGTTTGAGCCATTGAGAAAGGAATTGGGACTTTGATTACGAAATTGAAAATTGCCGCTCAGGTTGTACTCGCTTTCTTGATGTTGGTGGGAGTTTATTTTCTTGGAAATCTAGTTCCCCGAGCTGATTTCCAGTCCACCTTGGGGATTTTTGTCATCCTTTTTGGAATGATGTTCCTGATTTTTGCGCTCTCACAGGAGAGGACTCCCTGGTTTTTTATCTTCATCGCTGGCCTCTTGATGAGATTTTCGCTTTTTCTGGCTATTCCCCAGTGGTCGGATGATTACGCCAGGTTTCTTTGGGATGGGGAACTCCTACGAATGGGTGAAAATCCCTACGCCGAGACTCCGTCGGACTTCCTTCAAAACCACTCTCTGGAGGCGAGCCCCATCCTGAAGCAGCTCTTTCCCCTGCTCAACTCACCAGCCTACCATTCGGTCTACACCCCGCTTAACCAAGGTTTTTTTTGGATGGCTGCCAAAGCCTCTGGTGGGCTCGTGGCCAATGGAATTATCAGTCTTCGCATGCTCCTGATACTGGGGGAAATCGGAGTGTTTATGCTTTTCCTGAAATTGATCAAAGCCCTTGGCCTTTCTCCAAAGCTTCTTTGGTTGTATTGGCTGAACCCACTCGTGATCCTGGAAATTACGGGAAACCTTCATTTTGAAGGGCTGGTTCTCCTCCTTCTTCTGGCAGTTGCACTGGCCTTGCAAAAACGTCAGTTTTCGACGGCAGGAAGTCTTTGGGGATTGGCTATTGGACTGAAGCTTTTGCCGTTGATACTGCTCCCGGCATTTGTTTTTTTTCGGGAAACCAGGCGCAGTTCACTGTTTTGGATCGGGACTGCAGTCTCGCTGATGGTGTGCTTTTGCTGGATGTTTTTCGGGAATTCCTGGGCGAGATTCCTGAGTAGCCTCGCGCTTTATCAGGGCAAATTCGAGTTCAATGCGTCTGTCTATTACCTATTCCGGGAAGTCGGTTTCTGGATTTATGGATACAATACCATTGCTTCCTTGAGCAAATTGCTGAGTGTTTTGACATTGTGTCTCCTGATTTTTTTTTCCTGGAAGAAAAAGCCAAAAAGCCTCTTGGAAATTCTGGATCTGTGGGTATTGATCTACCTCGTCTATCTTCTTTTGCAGCCAGTGGTCCATCCTTGGTATCTCATTCCGGCTTTTGGCTTGAGTCTGCTGACGGGCAGAAATGCCTTTGTCATCTGGTCCTTTGCTGCGATATTTTCCTATCAGGCCTACGGTACTGACATCGTAGAAGAAAGTGCATTAGTTTTGTCGCTGGAGTACCTCTTGGTTTTTGCAGGTATTTGTCTGGATTATTTCGTTCCAAAATCAAACTCGTTGTCAAAGCATGAAATCGCGGCTTGATATTCTATTTCTGTTATTTCTGTCTTTTCTCTTTTCCTGTGGCACCAGTCCGGAAAAAGAGGCTCTTTCTCTGATCAAAAGATCGGTGGAGGCCCATGGAGGGGCTGAAGCCTGGGAAAAAATCACCAGCCTGAAGTTTAAGAAGAGCACGCGTTTGAACAGGGAAGACGGTAGCGTCGAAAGTGAAATGGACCAGTTGATAGAGTTTAGGTTTAAACCGCGACTTGAAGGGGAAATCACTTGGGAAAAGGATAGCATCAAGCATGTGCTCTCGTGGGATGGCGTGCAGATGCGATACTTCATGGGGGAAAACGAAGTGAGAAATCCTGCTTTTCTCGCCTCAAAAAAGAAAGACTTTGATGCTGCATATTATACCCTTTCCCAGCCCTGGGGCTTATTGGGCGATGGAGCGACTCTCACCTACGAGGGTCAGAAAACCCTCGAAAACGGCAAAACGGTCGAATCGGTTAGGGTTGACTACGGGCCGGACACGGACGTTTGGTTCTACTATTTTGACCCTAATAGCGCGGTGATGGTCGGCAACGAAGTACATGCGAAGGATCACCGAAGTTTGATCTACGACCTCGGCTTCGTGGAGCACGGCGGTATTAAATTGCACGGGCAACGCGACAGCTGGCGGATAGATGAGCGAGGCAATCGGCTTTTCCTCAGAGCTGAATATGTATATTCCGACTACGAAATCACGTATTGAATCCCCGGGCTTGCGAGGCAGGGTGAGCCTGTCCACATGTTTTATTAACCAGTTTTTACTTTCATGAAGCTACATCACTACCTACTGATTCCTTTCTTCGCCATACTCTTTTCCGGATGCGATCAGCGATCCAAAGCACAAATGATCGTCGATGATTCCATTACTGCCCATGGGGGAGCTGCGTTTGAAAACTCACTGATAGAATTTGACTTTAGGGATATCCACTACACCATTTTCAAGACTCCCACGGCCTTCGAATACATCAGGGAGTTTAGTGATAGCACAGGGTCGGTCAAAGACGTGCTGAATAATTCCGGGTTTACGCGAACCGTAAACGGTGTGAAGATTGACACGCTTACGCAGGAGCGGATCGGGGCATTTTCCCGATCTGTCAATTCGGTCGCCTACTTTGCTTTTCTTCCTTACGGGCTAAATGACGAAGCCGCGGTCAAATCCTATCTGGGGGAAACGGAGATAAATGGCAAAAAATACGAAATGGTCAAGGTGACCTTCGTCCCAGAAGGAGGGGGAGAGCACTTCGAGGACGAATTTTTGTATTGGTTTGGAAAGGAAGACCATCTGATGGACTTCGTGGCCTACAGCTACCATACCGACGGGGGAGGCGTGAGAATGCGTGAAGTAAGCTCAGTAGCAGAGTTGGGGGGTATACGCTTCCAGAATTATCTGAATCTAAAGCCTCAGGACAAGGATACGCCGGTCGAGAAGATGCAGGAGCTATATCTTGCGGGTAAGCTGGAAAAACTTTCCGAAATTAATCTCGAAAACATAAAAGTCACACCGCTTACCGATTGAGCTTTTAACACTAACCAAAATGCCCGTGGTGCCGTCTTCTAGAAAATATCTTTTCAGTACCCTGGGCTTGCTGGTGTTGGCATTTTCTGTCTGGTACGTCATCCCTACAGAGCCACTCGTAACTGCGTCAGAGAAGTGGAAAGGCGTAAATTGGGAGGGGAGCCGCCGACCTCTTCGGGGTGGTGAATTCCAGCCTTTGAAGGCAACCGGGGCAAATGCGTTGTCGCAGACCCCTTTCGGTTGGCAGAGTAGCAAAAATGATCCCCATATCGGTTGGAATCTCGACAATGATAAGCGCTGGTGGGGTGAATCTCCCCTTGGGATCAAAGTTACGCTTGACTCTTCCGCAAAGTATGGGATCAAGAATATGCTGAAGCCCCACCTTTGGGTGAGGGGAGCTTGGGTGGGAGAGATAGAAATGCTGTCCGAAGAGGATTGGAACGTATGGTTTACCAACTATACGGCCTTTATCCTGGCCTATGCAGGCTTGGCTGAGTCTCTGGGAATACCGATGCTTTGTGTGGGAACTGAGCTGGAGAAAACTTCTGGCCGTGAGAGTGAATGGAGAAAGGTAATTTCGGAGGTGAGAAAAGTCTACTCCGGCAAGATTACTTATGCTGCCAACTTCACCGAGTTCGAGCAGGTCAGATTTTGGGATGCTTTGGACTACGTGGGCATCCAAGCCTATTTTCCTTTGGCCAAAGGCCATAATCCCGACTTGGAAGAATTGAAATCATCCTGGAAAGATCATCTCCGAAGCATAGAAAAGGTGGTCAGAAAGTACGAGAAGCCGGTACTCTTTACTGAAATAGGCTATTGTAATACAGCCGATGCAGCCATTGAACCTTGGGTCTGGCCAAATGAGCGTCAAGAGGCCGAGGTTTCGGAAGACGTTCAAGCACTATGTTACGAAGCATTCTTCGAGACTGCCTGGAAAAAGGAATGGTTGGCAGGTGTGTTTTTTTGGAAATGGTCGCCTGAAAATCAAGGGCATCAGCCCGATTTTACTCCCCAAGGAAAAGCTGCTGAGCGAGTGATGACAAAGTTTTTTTCTTCAATGTGATTAGCGCCTCTAAGGGTATTAGGGCGTAATCCCTATTATTTGTTCGGTTTATCCAATTGATCAGGGACTTTATCGATTTTTTTGTTAAATAGCCTTCGCAAATCCAAAATAAGAACATAATACTATGAATCGCAGAAGAGAATTTTTGAAATCCACCGGTTTGGCTGGTTTAGGCCTTTTTGGAGCTGGAAGCGCACTTGCTGGAGATTTTCAAACCTTGCCACATGAAGCAAAATATGGGGCGTCCAGAGTACAATCTTTCAATATGTGCGGATTTGCCGCTCCCAAGATCGATACCGTGCGAGTAGGTGTCATCGGCTTGGGGCAAAGGGGGCCGGGAGCAGTAACCCGCCTCAGCAAGATCGAAGGGGTAGAGATCAAGGCTCTTTGTGACCTCCGTCCGGAGATGGCTGAAAAAGCAAAGAAATCCCTGGAGGGCACTCCCCACAATCCGGAACTTTATTCTGGAAGTGTTTATGCTTGGAAAAAAATGGTTGATCGTCCGGATCTGGATTTGATCTATATCGCCACTCCTTGGGATTGGCATGTGCCGATGGCCGTCTACGCCATGGAAGCGGGCAAGCATGCCGCTGTCGAAGTGCCTGCCGCAAGGACTTTGGAAGAATGCTGGCAGCTCGTAGAGACCTCGGAGCGGACCAAAAAGCACTGCATGCAGTTGGAAAACTGCTGCTATGATTTCTTTGAGCTGATGACTTTGAAGATGGCGCGCGAGGGTTTCTTCGGAGAGGTATTGCATGTGGAAGGGGCGTATATCCACGACCTCCTTGCTCTTAATTTTGACAAAGAAGGCTATCAGGACATGTGGAGACTTAAAGAGAATTTCAGAAATGGAAATCTCTACCCGACGCACGGCTTGGGGCCGATCTGCCAGATCCTAAACATCAACCGGGGAGACCAGATGGAGTATTTGACTTCTCTTTCTACCAATGATTTTCAGATGAAAGCCAAAGCGGAAGAACTGGCAGCAAGCGATCCTTTCTTCGGCTCTTTTGCATCCAAGTCTTTCCGTGGAAATATGAATACGACGGTCGTGAGAACGAAGCATGGCAAGTCCATCATGATCCAGCACGATGTCACTTCTCCACGTCCTTATTCCCGACTTCATGTGGTAAGCGGTACCGAAGGCTATGCCCAAAAGTATCCTGAGCAGAAAGTTGCCAAGGGTCATAGCTGGATGAAGGAAGAGGAGATGAAGGAATTGCAGTCAAAGTATACTCCAGAGATCGTACAGAAAGTTGGTGAACTTGCCAAGCAAATCGGCGGTCACGGAGGAATGGACTTCATGATGGACTGGAGGCTGATTGATTGCCTGAGAAACGGTCTTCCTTTGGATCAGGACGTATACGACGCAGCGACTTGGAGCTGTATCACTCCGCTGAGTGAATGGTCGGTGGCGAATAGATCCAACTCTATCGATGTGCCTGATTTCACCGGAGGAAGCTGGAAGACCAACAAGCCAGTCCCCATTACGCTTGAGGGCGGAGGGACGACCAAGGTCCGAGTCTGATCAAAAGCGGATATAAACAAAAAAGGAGGCTTCTGCCTCCTTTTTTGTTTTAGTTCCCTATCAATGCTTGTTGGACAGTTGACTTGAGCTTTTTGGGGTCGTCCTTGATTTTTGAGAGATCTACCAGAGCTACTTTTCTGAAGTCGATCGGGTGGCTTTCACTCTGTAGGGAGATGTAGCCTTCCTTCAAGAGCATGCCGTCAATCTTTACCGCCGGATCAACGGGGCTTACATTGCCGCCACCAATTTGCGGTTTGAAATAAGAGAACACGGTGTCGGTACCAACCAAATGGTGCACTTCCTCATCCCCTAGTACTATAAAGTTGGCGGTGACCCATTGCTCGCCGTGGTAGGTCTGGGATTTGGAATTGATGCAGTGGGGAGTAAATAGGGTGTCAGCCAGCACGACGTTTGTACCTGGTGTGCAGAGGTTACAGGTAGTACGGGGATCTTTTCCGTTTCCTCCCAGAAATTGCGCCTCGATGGAAATAGGGAAATCCTGATCTTTCAGGATAGTCTTGGGATCTTGGGAGTGCAGCATGGCGCCGCTATTCCTCAGAGCCCAGCCTTCGCCGCCAGGACATTGCTCACCCACGAATCGGTATTCTACTTGCAGCAAGTAATAGGAAAAGGGTTTTTTGTAGAAAATGTGCCCGTATTGTCGGTCAAATGCGGTATAGCCATCGTAGCGGACTTTCATCAAGCCGTCTTCGACGCGAAAGGTGTTTGCAAAATTGTCATCCAAGTCATGGGTTCGGATTTTGACCGACCAGTCCTTGATGTCTTTTCCGTTGAAAAGCTGAATCCATTTGGTCTTTGCTGGGGAATCGGAATTCCATGCCACAAAACCACTGACGATAGACAGGAGTAGGACAGCAATTGGCAGGTGAAATGCTTTTTTATTCATTTTGATTTTCTTTTTTGAGTTTGAGAACAGCCCAGACGGGGTAGTGATCTGAGTACGAGATATCCTTGAGAACCTTGTATTCCACGAGTTCAAACTTCCTGGAATCGTACCAAATGTAGTCTATTCGGCCTCCTTTTTCTGCTGTTCCGTAGGTGTTTTGAAGATTTCCCGAGACCGCTCCGGCTTCTTTCCAGTGGCTAGGAATTCTTTTGTACTCTGGTGAATCCGGTGTGAAATTCAAATCTCCCACCCAAATCACCGGCTTGTCAAGTGCGTCGGCATAAGAAAGGATCGAGTCCACTTGGGCGATGCGATTAGCCTCAAACTCGTGACAGAGGTGGGTGGCCCCAAAGTAAAATTCCTGCAAAGGCTTCAGCACGGATTTTACCCAAGCCATGGCTCTGGGCTCGCCACCGGCGGGATTTGGAAGCTTGAGGGTGTGGTAACTGGTGCCCTTTTTTACCAAAACACCTTCACCGTATCCGCCACCATCGTAGTTCATGGCCTTTGCGAAGTAACCATTGTAGCCGGTTGCTTGACTTAATTTATGAACGTAGTCGATAGGTTTGCCGTTGATTTTGGCAGAGCGCTGCGTCATGCTGTCTACCTCTTGAAGGGCTATGGCGTCGGGCTGAAGTTGGAGGAGTAAATTGGCGATTTCGGGTATATTGGAAACCGATGGTTGATCAGCCCGTTCTCCGTGGAGGATGTTGTAAGTTAGGATTTTGATTTCTTGGGCAGTCAGCGGCAGTGCAAGAAAACAGCTTGCAAAAACGGCAAAAAGGAATTGCTTCATTCTCAAATGTATCAAATTGTGTTTGACTCTCTCTGGTAAATATGATGAAGGGAGACGATAAAATAGATTATTGGCTTTAGATTGAGGTAATTTAATACGAACATAAACCCGTCAGAAATGCGGAACTATATTTTTGAATCCAGAGCAAATATATCCCTGCTGCTACCGCCGGCAGCTCTCCGTGGATTTTTGCATTTAAGCCTGGCCGTATGAGATTTCTGAAGATAGCGATCATCGTTTTCGTCTCCATTTTTGCCTTGGGAGGCATCGGGGTGTTTTTTGGGGTGAAATGGGTCAACAACAACCTTGAATCGCTGATCAACTCCAATCCCGACAGAACCTACAACATCAAATTCCAAACGCTGGATTTTAACTACCTAAGCAGAGTCATTTTTATTTCGGAGGTGACCATCAGTCCGGTGGGGGATCAAGAAGGCGTATTTGTAGATGGTCGGGTGGATCAGGTCGAGCTCAACCAGCTCAATCTTTGGCGGCTTTTTGTCCACAAGGAATTGGTGCTGAAGGAGCTTGTCTTTGTGGAGCCGCTGCTGGTAGTCTATGTGCCGGAGGACAACCCCGATGAGCAAAAAGCCGGAGAAGGCCTGAAGAGCCTGTTTGGCGATATTCTTTCCCGGGGGAAAATCGAAAATTTCAGGCTGGGACAAGCTGGAGTCCAGGTGATGAGGAACGGAGACCAAATCGGTACTTTGAGCAATTTTAACATCCATGCGACCGAGCTTGAGACTGACTCGCTGAAGTGGAACAATCCCATCCCCTTTGACTATGGTCGGATCTTGGTTTCAATCGACAGCGCCGATCACAAGCTCGCTAGCGGGCAGCTTTTTAAGTCCGGGAAAATCGCCTTCGACAGCAAAAGCCAAGAACTGAAAGTGATCTCTCCTTCGATGAAATATGGAGAGAGCCTGATCGAGGCTTCTTCCAAAATGGAGTTTCAGGTGGATTTGATAGAATTTGAGCTCGATTCTCTGGTTTTTTCCGGCTTGGAAGCCAACAGTAATCTCTATTCCTATCTGGATATCCGGGCTAGGAAGCTGGAAGTTTCGGGTTTGAAACTGGATGATTTTCGAAACAAAAACATCCCAAGACCACCGGATGAATACAAGCCCCTGTTTCAGGGTTTGGTGCAGAAAATTTCCTTTCCCCTCAAGCTCGATACACTGAGACTCCTCGATGGGGCCATCAGCTACGGAGAGGCTGTGGCTGGCAAAAATGAAACCTGGAAATTTCAGCTGGATCAAATAAATGGAACATTGGTCAATGTCACGTCCATCCCGGAATACCAAGAAAGCTTGGAAAACGCAAATGCGGACTTTACTGCCAAGATCGACGGGGAAGGGGAGATGACTATCGACATCGACATTCCTTATGACCGCGATGAGTTTGATTTGAATGTGGTTTTGACGGATTTTCCTCTGGTCAAGATCAGTGAAATCCTGAACCCATTGATGAATGGCAAAATCGAAACCGGAGATCTGCGAAAATTGGAGATCTTGATGCATGCCGATTCGACGGGCTCAAGCAACCAGTTCACGTTTGACTATGCAGACTTAAAGCTCGAGATGTTTGGCAAGAACGGTGGACAGAAGAATGGATTGAAATCCTTGATTGCCAATGTTTTGCTGAATCAGTCCAATCTCCCTGGAGAGAAAAACTACCTCCAAGCGGATTTTTTTACGGTTAGAAATCAATATCGTGGGCCCTTTCACCTGATCTGGAATAGCACAAAAGACGGGATGATGCGCATCGTCCCCGGCAATGCGGCGAGAGAAATCATGAATTTGGACTAAAAGAAAAAAGGCGGCGGAAAAGGCTTTTTATACTTTTTTGTGGGGATGACTTGCGAATTCAACGATGCCGAGAATTTAATGTTTTTTTCACTCTGAAATATTTTGTGGTTCGGCGTTTTTAACGAGAATAATGTTCGGTTAAAATCCTTATTTTCAATTGAATATCTAACCAATACGCCTTATGAGAAAACTAGATTCTTTGCTGTCTTTTTCCGTCCTGTTGGGCGTAGCAGCATCATGCGGAGACGTGATCGAAAACGAAGTTGCGGTGAGCGACGCCGTTGAAGTCGCGCTTCAAGAGGCTTTCGTGCCGGATCAGCTTTTGATCAAATACAAAACGTCCAGCCAAAATTCGAGGCTTTCCCAAGATGTGTTGGAATTGATCCAGGGTAGTGTAGTCGAGGAGATTTCCACCGGAGCCATGCAGATGGCTAATGCCAGGATGGGAGTGCAGTCAGGCGACTTGCTTCTAGTAGAGTCAAAGCTGGGAACAATGGAGGCTATCGAGCTACTCAAAAATATGCCTGAAATTGAGTATGCTGAGCCCAATTGGATTTATCAGCACCAAGCCACTTCCAATGACACCTATTTTGTGAGTGGCCAGCTTTGGGGAATGTCTGCCGGCGGCAACCAATTTGGATCGAGGGCAAATGAGGCTTGGGCTTCCAATAAATTGGGCTCTAGCTCTGTTTATATCGGGATCATAGACGAAGGCTACATGTACAACCATCCAGATTTGGCTGCCAATGCTGGCACAAATCCAGGCGAAACTGCGAACAATGGTGTTGATGACGACGGCAATGGTTTGGTGGATGATGTGTATGGATGGGATTTTGACGGAAGGAACAACTCGGTATTCGATGGTACTGGCGATGACCACGGCACGCACGTGGCCGGCACCATCGGAGGCGTTGGTGGTAATGGAACTGGTGTCGCAGGAGTGGTTTGGAACGTCAAGTTGCTCAGTGCGAAATTTTTAGGAAAAAGGGGAGGAACTACTGCCAATGCCATCAAAGCAGTCGATTATTTTACCGACCTCAAAGCCAATCAGGGTTTAAATATCGTCGCCACCAACAACTCTTGGGGAGGAGGCGGATTTTCCCAAGCCTTGAAAGACGCGATTGACCGGGCTGGCGCCGAAGGCATTCTGTTTATAGCAGCGGCTGGTAACTCGGGAACCAACAACGATGCCTCGGCTAGTTATCCTTCAGGATATACTTCCTCTAACATCATTGCCGTTGCCTCGATTACCAGCACGGGCGCTTTGTCCTCATTCTCCCAATACGGAGCTACGACCGTGGATATCGGTGCACCCGGATCTGCGATTTGGTCAACTATCCCGAAAAGCTCCAAGGGAAAGGTAGTCGCAAGCTACGCCAGCTATAGCGGTACATCTATGGCGACGCCGCACGTGTCCGGCGCCGCGGCCTTGTATGCGTCCCAAAATCCAGGCGCATCTTCTACACAGATCAAAAACGCGATCTTGGGCCAAGCCACTCCGACAGCGTCCTTGGCTGGTAAAGTGGTCACGGGAGGCAGATTGAACGTTTCCGGGTTCTGATCTCAGCAATTCACAAACAAAAAGGAGCATCAATTCGAGGCTCCTTTTTGTTTCAGTCGGATTGTTTTCCAGAAAATCATCTTTTTTTCCGCATTTCGGAAGCGACTTCTTGGTCCAAATGGTTTGGACTTTGGTCCAGCATTTTTATGATGTTTTGGTAATTGACATCGTCACGGTTTTGGGAAAGCTTGGCGCTTGCATGGACCTCGGTGATTTTCACTTCCAGTCCCACCAGTGCACGAACCTGACTTTGGACATAGGATTCCGACATGGTTTCCACGCTCACCCGGTTTGGGCGACCTGACTCATAAATGTCTACTAGGGTTTTAAGATGGGTCATCAGCTGCTCACCTTCTATGATTTTGATCTCTCCGTACACATGCACTGCCAAGTAGTTCCAGGTCGGTACATTCTCGTGGTTGTACCAAGAGGAAGAAATGTAGGCATGTGGACCTTGAAAGATCACCATCACCTCGTCCCCATCTTTGATGGATTTCCATTGGGGATTCGCTTTGGCAATATGCCCGCTAAGGCTCGCATCGCCCTCGCTGTTTTTGCCAAAAACAAAAGGCAAATGTGTCGCCCAAGTTCTTCCATTGACTTGGCTGACCAGTGTGGCGAAGGCGTTTTTTTGGATAAAGTCGACCACTTCGGGTTCATTTTCCCAAGCATTGAGAGGATGGATATACATCAGGTAAAAATTGGGATTTAGGAAGTTGAAATTTACGAAATCGGATGGTAAATGTTGGAGCAGGTGGAGTCAAAGGATTGCCTTTGACTCAAAAGAAACTAATTTAGTTGGATGGAAAATCAATCCACAGACAGGCTGTCGCTTGCAGCCAAGTTTGTCAACAGCACAGGAGCTCCGATTTTTTTGACCGGAAAGGCGGGGACTGGCAAAACGACTTTTTTGAGGGATCTGGCCAAGCATACCCACAAGCGCTTTGTAATTGTGGCACCCACCGGGATTGCTGCGCTCAATGCCAAGGGTGTGACCATCCATTCCCAGTTTTTGCTTCCATTCGGCTCCTTTCTTCCCACCCGCGAGGCTGAGGGACATTATTCGGATCAGCATGGTTTTTTTACCCAGCAGACCTTGGCGCGCAAGCACCCGCTCAATCAACTGCGGAGAAATGTGCTCAAATCCATCGACTTGCTGGTGATTGACGAAGTGAGCATGCTTCGGGCGGACATTCTGGATGCCATAGATTACCGAATGCGGAGTGTCAAGAGAAATTACAAAACCCCTTTCGGCGGGGTCCAGGTGTTGTTGATCGGGGATTTGCACCAGCTTCCGCCGGTGGTCCGGGATCAGGAGTGGGCTGTGCTCAGTCGTTTTTACAACTCCATGCATTTCTTTGAAGCCAAAGCCCTGCAAAATTCGGGCATGATCTATCTCGAGCTCGACAGGATTTTCCGCCAGCAGGACGAGATTTTTATTCGGATCTTGAACAATCTTCGGGACAATCGGGCCACACCGGAAGACGTCCGCATACTCAACCAGTATTTCAAGTCTTTGGATGAAATCCGCGATCTGCCGCCGGCAATCACACTCACGACGCATAACTACAAGGCCGACGAACTCAATCTCAGGGAGCTGAGGCTACTTGACTCGCCCTCGTATTGGTATGAGGCCGAAGTGGAGCGGGATTTTCCGGAGACGCTGTTTCCGCTTTCCCAGTCTATAGAATTGAAAGTAGGCGCCAGAGTCATGTTTATAAAAAACGACACATCCGGCAACGCGAACTATTTCAACGGAAAGCTGGCGACTGTCGCGAGCTTGGCTGAAGGGGAAGTGATCGTCGAGCTCGACGGTGGAGGAGGCGAGTTTCAGCTGAGAAAAGAACTGTGGGAAAACAAAAAGTACCGGATCAATCCTGACACCAAGGAGCTGGAAGAGGAGGTGATCGGAACTTTTGCCCAATTCCCCATCAAGTTGGCTTGGGCGGTGACCGTTCACAAAAGCCAGGGCCTCACATTTGACAGGGCGATTGTCGATGTGGGCCAGGCCTTTGCGCCAGGCCAAGTCTATGTGGCTTTGAGTAGGCTGCGCAGCCTGGAGGGGCTCATCCTGCGGACGCGTGTACAGGCCGATGTGATCTATTCGGATCCAAAGGTGGTGGATTTTACCCAGGGCGCGGGGCAACAGCGGGATCTTGCCGAGCTGCTTTCGCAAAATCAAAGACACTACCTCAGCAATCTCATCCAAGACACGTTTGGGTTTGAAAGCCTGCTCAGAAACCTAGCCCAATTCGACAAAGACCAAGAGAGCAGTCTGGAGTTTGAGGAAGAGAGCCTTAGGAAAGATCTGCCCTTGATATATGAAAAGCTCGAGTCGGAGGGTGAAAATACCCGCAAGTTTCGCAACCAGCTCCTCGCCTTGCTCCATCATGGCGAAGAAGGACGATTGCTGGAACGACTCGAAAAAGGATCGGACTACTATCTGGCACTTCTCGAAGACGTGATCGAGCGCCTCATGCTACATCAGGCCAAGGTTGCGGATTTTTCCCGCATCAAAACTTACCAAAATGGCTTGGAAGAATTGGAGTTGGAGCTTCTGGGCAAATTCCTTGACCTCGCGAGAGCAGCTCGGCTAGTCCGGGCGATTTTAAAAGGCGAGATTACCGGTAGAATGGATGATCTTGAGGGCCTGATTGCGCTGAAAAGGAAGGCCATCCATGCTCGAGTTCTAGAAAAGTTGCCGGAAAAGACCAAGAGCTCTACCAAAACCGGCCGGAAAAAGGCTTCTGAAAAAGTCAAAAAAGCCCCGAAAGAGAAAAAAGAAGACTCAAAATCTGTCAGCGTGCAGATGTTTTTGGATGGAAAAAGCCCCGCTGAAATTGCTGCCGAAAGAGAGTTTGCCCTATCTACCATCATGGGACACCTCAGTGCTGGAGTCAAGTCCGGCAAACTTAAGCTAGAACAGCTGGTTTCGGATGAGGCGATCAGGGAGATTCAGCAGCTGGCCGGAAAATACGACGCGCTAAAACCCTACTACGAGCACTTCGAAGGGAAATACGACTACGGTACGCTGAGGCTGGTGTTGTTTTCCGAAGGCGAACCCAATTAGCCGAAAGCGGCATTTAGCTAGGCAGGTTGTCTATTGGCTTTGGAACGCATTACAAAGATTTTTCCGTCAAGATCGCCAAGACCGTTACGATTCCTTCCTTGTAGTTTCCCAGCCGAAGATTTTCATTTGGACTGTGTTGGTTGTTGTCGGCATTGACGGTGGGAATCACGACCGCAGGGACACCCAAAGCATCAACGAAAGGCGAGATGGGAATGGACCCACCGGAAATTCGAATTTCCACCGGAGCTTTGTCGAATGCGCGGGTCATTGCTTTTCGCAGCCAATCTCCTGCCTCGGAGTCTATCGGGGTACGGAAGGCCTGGTAAGAGATGGATTTTTCCATCTTTACGATTTTGGGGAATTCCATCCTCTCTTCATCCGTCGGATCTTGGCTCAAGATTTGGAATCTTTGGGCTTTGATATGGGCTTCGATCAGTCCAAAGAGCCGGTTTGGGTCTGACTCGGGCACGAGCCTCATATCGAGTTCCGCCACAGCTGTAGCCGGGATGATAGTGGTCGCCTGAGCGCCAGTATATCCCGAGCTCATCCCCCTGATATTCAGCGAAGGGTAATTGATGCTTTCCTGGTAGGTTTGTCCCACTCTGTCTGTGCGTCCAATTCCCAATCGCTTTTGTACCGCTTGTTCGTTGTCCGGTACGTTTGAGAAGATCTCCCGCTCCGCGTCCGAAAAGTTAATGCCGTCATAGAATCCGGGAATCACGACCCGACCCTCTGCATCCTTCATCGAGGCTAAAAGTTGCGCTAAAAGAAGTGCAGGATTTGGGGAATAGTTGCCGTAGTGCCCGCTGTGCTGGGGGACTTTTGGCCCATAGGTAGTCAGGGTCATATCCGCAATGCCCCGCGCACCATAGCTCAGGGTTGGCTCGTTGCTGGTATGGCGAGGTCCGTCCATGATGAGCATGAGATCAGCTGCTAGCTTGTCGCGATGCTGGACTACGGCAGCGGGGAGTCTCGGAGATCCTTGTTCTTCTTCAAAATCCAAAATAATCTTCAGGTTATAGTCTGGTGACAAACCTGCGTCGGCCATCGCATCCCAAGCGGAAAGAAACATCGCCAAGGGACCTTTGTCATCTGATGCCGATCTGGCAAAAATCCTCCATTCTGGGTCATAAGCTGACTTCAACTTTTCCAGAGGTAGCTCCTCCCATTTTGCCGAAGGACCAAGGGATTTCAGTACGGGTACATAGGCATCTGGCTGGTCCCATTTGCTGATGTCCACTGCCTGTCCGTCGACGTGAAAATAGAAAAGAACCGTCTTCGATGCCTCTGGCTGATTTTTCTGGACTAGTAAGAGTGGAATACCTCCTGTAGCCAGGCGTTCGTGAGACCATTTTCTGCCTTCAAATTCCGCTTCGCACCACTTGAGATTGGCTTCGATTTGCTCGGGATAGACTGCGTCGTTTGGCATAGAGACAATGTCCAAAAGCAACTCCAGGGAAGATTGCCATTGTTTCTCTGCCATGGCTTCCAACGTGGCTTGAGTTGGAGCTTGGGCCTGGGCGGCAAGACTGAGGAAAAACAACGCTGCGAAGTAAGATTGTCTCATGTGGAGGTGGTATTACGAAGAGTGAAAGAGATGCATTCCCGGCTGGTACGAGGCTACAAGCTAAGCAATGCACGGAAGCCCCGCGCTGCATAGTACGAGGAGGCGCCGTTGTGGTAGGTGAACACGTGATCGTAGCGCCAGTCGCAAAAGATGGCACCTCCGAGTTTTCGGATGGCAGCGGGAGTTGTTACCCAACTGGAAGTCTTTGCGTCAAACCTTCCAAATTGCTGAAGACGTCGATATTGGTCCTCGGTGAGCAGCTCAGCACCCATCTGCTCTGCCCACTCCACCGCGGCTTTCGCAGGTTTGTTTTCCTTTCTGGCATCGAGGGCTGCTTGGTCGTAGCAGCAGCTGCGACGGCCCGTCGGGCTCTCGGCTGAGCAATCGACGAAATATATTTTTCCGGAATCGGCTTCATCCATTGCCACAACGTCGGGCTCGCCTCCGGTGATTTCCATTTCGTGTAGAATGTCGATTTTGTCGGGATTGGCCTGGAGCTTTTGGATCACTGTTGACCATTTCAATCCGGGGTGGCGTTTCTTGTTTTTCTCGAAGCGAGTCTCCAAAATATCGAGGAGTTCTTCTTTGGAAAGTTCTTTTTTGTTGCCGCTCATGAAGACTTCGGTTTATTACGATTTGTCTAAAAATAGACTATTGTCCTGAATTTTTTGAAGCCAATCTTTATCAAGTCGAACGAAAAACTACAATCTGGCGGGCAAAAAACGCCCTTTTCTGGCGCTTCGTTGGGATTTTGTAGTGGATTTTAATCGATTGGAAATCAGGGTTTACAGTCAGTTTTTTCTGGCTGCCTCTACTTGTGTTTAAAAAAATAGGCACTTCACCCCAATCCAATTGCGAGTACAGCATCGTAAGTCCCTCCAGAGCCAAGATTCGAATGCTTGATTTTGGATCCAATTTTTTTCCATGGAAAACCTAAACCGAATTATTAACCTAAAAACAAACCAAAATGAAAAAGGAATTGATCAGGCCTCAGGGTTTGATAAAAAACGAAAACAGACGCCACTTTCTCCGGATGGGGACGATGACCGTGGCGGGTGCAGGTCTGCTGCTAATGGGCTGTAATGACGACGAGGATATGGGACCAATCATGCCGGGTGCGGTGAGTCTTGGCTCGGGAGATTTGGGTATTTTGAACTATGCCTATGCGCTGGAGCAGCTGGAAGCGGCTTTTTATGCGGAGGTAATGAAAGGCAGCTACTTCGCAAATGCATCCGCTGAGGAAAAGACAATCATGGGCGATCTGGAGAAGCACGAAAGGGCTCACAGGGAGTTTTTCAAGGCAGCCCTGGGCTCTAATGCAATCGGAGCGCTGGAAGTAGATTTCAGTAGCATTGATTTCGGAAATAGGACTTCTGTTTTGGGAGCGGCAAAGACTTTTGAGGATTTGGGAGTCGCAGCCTACAATGGAGCTGGCCAGTATCTGGAAAGCGCAGATTTGTTGTTGATTGCTGGGAAAATCGTATCCGTGGAGGCGCGCCATGCCGCAGCCATTCGGGATTTGATCAATCCGGGTTCCGCGGATTTTGCGGGAGATGACATCATCGATGCCAACGGCCTCGAGCGCACATTGAATTTCACAGAGGTATTGACTGCTGCCAAGACCTATGTCAAGACGGACATCGATTTCAGCCAACTACCGAGCTAATCCACTATTTAAACCACACAAGACATGAACCTGATCAAATTATTAGATAGCATGTGTCCCGACACCAAGAGTGCAGAGGACAAAGACAGATTTTATTCCCGAAGAGACGCATTCCGTGAGTTTGGGAGTTTTAGTAAGAAGGTGGCGATCGCTGCTGTACCGCTTGCGGTTTTGAATTCCATTCCTCATGTGGCCAAAGCAGATACGGCCAGCTTGCTGGGCGTATTGAATTATGCCTTGACGCTGGAGCACCTGGAATACCGCTACTACCAGATGGGCTTGGATTTAGGAGTAATTGATTCTGCGGAGCGGGTCATCTTCCAGAAAATCCGAGATCATGAATTGGCCCACGTTAATTTTCTACAGGATGTGATCAGCAATGTGCTACAGGGAACGCCAGTCCCAGAGCCTGAGTTTGATTTTACCGCAGGTGGAAACTTCTCTCCGTTTACCGACTACCCGACCTTTTTAGCACTTGCCCAGGCATTTGAAGATACCGGAGTGAGGGCCTACAAGGGACAGGCCGCCAATGTGCAGGAAAGCGATGTGGTGTTGACGGCGGCTCTGTCTATCCATTCGGTAGAAGCAAGGCATGCCTCCATGGTGCGCCGACTCCGAACCAAAAAAGGCCAGGATACGGTGAAAGGCTGGATCACAAACGCCTCCATCGGAACCTTGCCCGCAGCAACCATGGCCATCTACGCTGGAGAGGAAAATCTGACCCACGCCGGAGTGGATGTGTCCAATTTGACTGGCATCGATGCCGAAGCCGTCTCCGAAGGTTGGGACGAGCCGCTGAGCAAAGACGACGTGCTGGGAATTGCAGGTTTATTTTTAGGGAGTTCCAACTGATTGCTGGGTCGTAAATTGGAACTTAGGCCATCTCCGACAGGGGATGGCTTTTTGTTGTTTAGCTGAAATCTCGAAGGCAGCGGCGTTCCAGTACTACTTGCTAAAGCCTGATTCGGTACAGGCTACAGCACTGGATCTTGGGAAAGTCCGCGAGCTCGGAGTGGTCAAAATCTTTCCAATACTCCATTCCAATTTTTTTCATCACCTGGATGGACGCAGTGTTCCCCACCGATGCCATGGAAAGCACCTCGTTGATCCCCTTTTGCTTGGCAAAGTCTAAGCAGGCTAGTGCCCCCTCTGTGGTGAGGCCTTGGTTCCACCATTTTTTTCCAAGCCGCCAGCCTATGTCCACACAAGGCGTAAAATCCGCCTCGAAGGTCTTCCATCCGAGACCTATCGTCCCGATCAATTCCTTGGTCTCCAATAAATCTACTGCGAAATAGCAAAAGCCCTTTTCCTCAAAAAGCCAAAGCATCCGATCGATCATCGCCTGGGTTTCTTCCCTAGAAAGCGGCTTTTGAAAAAAGCGCATGACCTCTTTGTCTGCATTAATCGCCGTGAAATCGTCCAAGTCGAAGGGCTGCCAAGTGCGAAACCCTAAGCGGGGAGTGGTGAATAGATAGGCGTTCATGGTCTTGAAAAGGAGGGATCTCTCAGTGGGCGTCGAAAATAGTCAGATTTCGGCCAAGGTCACAAGCCCGCACTATCTTCTTTCCGAGAACTCCACAGGAATTGCCTTTCACTTCTAAATCTCCATGCCGTTGAAGGGATTGAAGCGGCGGCGGTCGAGTCCCAATCCCACGGCTCGGCAAACTGTTTTGTCGCCGTATTTGCCATTGAGCCGGTCAAGGGCCTGGTAGAGGTTGACCCGTTCCTCCGTGTCCTCAAACAGCCTGATTTGGTAGTTGCCATGCACGAGCGAACTAAGGCGTACTCCGATTAGACGAAGTGGAAGACGTTGTTTGGGGCGGTAAAGTTTGCGGAAAAGATCCTTGACGACGGGGATCAGCGCATGGTCAGCGGAAGTGTACGAGATGTGATGCTGCAAGCTATGCGTATCAAAATTGGAATACCGCACCTTGATGCTGACGCAGGAAGTCATTTGCTGCCTCTTCCTCAGCGTGCTGCTAAGCTGCTCAGTCATGGTGACAAGTGTGGTTTCCAGCTTTTTGATGTCCATGGTATCTTCTCCGAATGTGTTTTCCGAGGAAACCGATTTGGCCTCGGAGTAAGGTATGATAGGTGAAAGATCGATTCCGTTTGCTTTTTTCCAGATCATCTTCCCGTGTTTGCCAAACGCCGTCTCCAGCACCTCGATTGGTATCTCCTGCAGGTTGCGTACCGTCAGAATGCCCATTTTTTGGAGTTTAAGACAAGTTTTTTCGCCGATCATGGGGATTTTTCGGACGGGGAGGGGAGCGAGAAAAGACTTTTCCTCACCGTAGTGGATCTGGATTTCGTTGTTGGGCTTGGCCTCCCCGGTGGCAATTTTGGATACCGTCTTGTTTTCTGATATTCCCATCGAAATATTCAGGCCACTCTGGCGAATGATTTTCTGGCGTAATTCCTTGGCCAATTTCACGCTACCAAAGAAACGGTCCGTCCCAGTGAGGTCGATATAAAATTCATCTACGGACGACTTTTCAAAGAGAGGGACGCTCTCTCGGATTATCTCGGTGACTTCCCTGGATTTTTGGCTGTATTTCTCATAGCTCCCCGGGACTACTACCGCCTCAGGACAAAGTTTCAACGCCGTTCGCATGGGCATGGCGGAGTGGACTCCGAATTTCCTTGCCTCGTAGCTGCATGATGCCACAACCCCTCGGCCGGCCGATCCTCCCACCAAAACTGGTTTTCCGATGAGACTGGGGTCATAGAGTCGTTCTACCGACACAAAGAATGTATCCAGATCCATGTGCGCGATACATCTTTTTTCATTCATCCTGTTGTTTATTATATTGACATTTTTATGTTTATAATATAATCAATTTCTTTAGATTTGATTTGTCAGGAAGACGGGAATAGTCTTGATAGTAAAAAACATGAATCTCAACTCGAACTTAAAAATCCTTAGAAAGAAGCGGGGAATCACGCAGGAAAACATGGCGGATGGCCTAGGCATCAGCCGGTCCAAACTTGCTGGCTATGAATCCGGCATAAACCCACCCTTGGATACTTTGGTCAGGATTTCGGATTATTTTGGCGTGTCCACGGATATCCTTCTCCGTGAAGATCTCGGCTCCTACTCGGAATATAAGCTGAGGGAGTTGCTGGAAACCGATCAGTTTCTGAGGGGAAGAAAGCTGAGAATCCTGACAACGACGGTGGACCAAGACGGGAGGGAGCTGATCGAGGTGGTGTCCCAACGGGTGAAGGCGAGCTATTTGGCAGGCTTTTCAGATCCGGAATTTATTGCGGAGTTGCCCCGTTTTTCTCTGCCTTTTCTCCCGACAGACAGAAAACATCGGGTGTTTCAAGTGGATGGAGATTCAATGCTGCCAATCCAAGATGGCACTTGGATCGTATGTGAATATGTGGACGATTGGACATCGATCAAAGACGGCGAACGCTATGTAATCCTAACGGAACAGGACGGCGTCACTTTCAAGATCGCCTACAACCGAATCAAAGAGGGACAAAAACTTCTGCTTTGCTCGGCGAATCCAATCTATGTCCCGTTTGAAGTAGGGGCGGAGCAGATCAGGGAGGTATGGAAATATAGGTTGGCAATAAGCTGATCCTGATCCAGCTGCAATCCTCCGCTCGACGTTGCCCCTGATGTCTAAAAAAATATGATATCTCATGCCCGTAATCTATTCTCCCATCGGCAATATCCGCATCAGCTCACAAGACGGCTGTCTGTCCGAGCTGAGGTTCACGGATCAACAACCGGATGGGATTATTTTGGATCAGGTTCTCTTGAGTACCGTTCAGCAATTGGAAGAGTATTTTGAGGGAAAAAGGAAGATCTTTGATATGCCGATAGGCTTGGGAGGCACTGATTTTCAGCGGAGGGTCTGGATGGAGGTTGCCAAAATACCCTTTGGGCAAACGACCACCTATCTGAAAATTTCCCAAAAGCTTGGAAATCCTGCGGCAATCCGTGCGGTGGGAGCCGCGATAGGAGCCAACCCTATTTTGGTCATTCTTCCCTGCCATCGAGTCTTGGGAAGGGACGGCAATCTCACAGGCTACGCTGGAGGTTTGAAAAGGAAAAAAGCCCTACTCGAAGTCGAAGGGCATGCTTTTCAGGGATCTTTGTTTTTGTAGGCCTCTTCAACAGGGAGTCCAATATTCGAATTTTACCAACTTTCCCCTTTCAAAATAAAAGTGGCAGCCATTGTCCCTGTTTTCAAAAGGTAGGCCTATCCACTCCAAGTCTTTTGTGTCCGAGATTCTGATGGGCGAAGATTTCTGGTCGAAGAAGTTTTCCAGTTCTTTTTGGCTTGTCTTGCCCGAGAAGGAGAAGTTTTGGTAATGAAGGACAGTTTTTCCTTGAGAGTCAAAGTTCAGTTTGTCCAGATAATAGCCATCCGTATCGTTTCCTGTCCAAATCGCATCCGGATAGCGCAATTCATAGAAAGCCTTCCCCTGTTCATCTTCGGAAAAAAAGCCGCATTCGTAGTAGACCGGAGTTTCCGTTGTTTTTCCCAAGACCTTCCAGATCAAAGTTTTGTGAGAGTGGAAAGAGAGATCCCCAAACTTCAGTTGCGCTGGATCAATGGACTTTTGCGGACTTGGATCTGAGGAGAAAAATAGTAGGACAAGGAAGGCGATGGGGTTCATCTTTAGTTTTCAAGTTCCACAATGACCTCTATCTCCACAGCCATATTGTTGGGCAGTGCGGCCACGCCGACGGCCGATCTCGCATGCTTGCCCTTTTCTCCGAACACCTCCACCATCAGATCCGAAAACCCATTGATGACCGCTGGATGCGCCGTGAAGTCCGGAGCGGAATTGACCATTCCGAGGACCTTCACGAATTGCTTAACCCGACTGAGGTCCCCTGTCGCCGCTTTGATCACGGCGATTATGCCAAGGCCTGTTTCTCTGGCCGCGTCATAACCCTGTTCTTTTGTCAGGTCGGCGCCGACTTTTCCGAGTACGCTTGGACCGCTGCCGGATAGGTAGAGTAAGTTGCCGACTTGTTTCCATTTTACATAGTTGGCTATGGGTTGGCTTACCTCTGGGATTTCGAGGCCTAGCTGCTTGATTTTTTCTTCAGGAGTCTGCGCCAAAGCCGTCGAGAGGAAGCCAGTCAGGCAAAGGATCACGGCGGCAATAAGGGTGTTTTTCATTGGGGAAGGGAGTAAGATGTAGTTTCTAAGCTAAGGGATTCTCGCTAATTTTGATAGTCTTTTAAATCCTTGGCGATGGCAAACCTGCAGATTGTTCCCTATTCATCTGATCTCAAGCCTTATTTCGAATCGATCAACAAAGCGTGGGTCAGCAAGTACTTTTCCTTGGAGCCTTTTGATATAGAGCAATTGGAGTATCCCGAAGAGACGATCTTGGCGAAGGGTGGAGCGATACTTTTTGCAAAAATTGGAGAGGAGCCGGTCGGGACGGTAGCCCTGATTCCGCTGGACAAGAAAACCTGTGAGATGATCAAGATGGGAGTGGATCCTGCTGCCCAAGGAAAGGGCGTGGGACAGGCACTTGGAGAAGCTCTCATTGAACATGCCAAATCCCTCGGGTTCACCAAAATGGCCCTTTACTCTAATTCGGTCTTGGATTCAGCTTTGAGATTGTATCAAAGGATTGGTTTTAAGGAAGTTGAATTGGAATGTGGCGCTTACGGTCGATGCAATGTCAAAATGGAGCGCTTGCTCTGAGCGATCGATAATTCCTAATTTTTATCAGGTCTTTGCCTGACAATTCACCAGTCTTATTTTCAGATAGAATCGGGAAATTGAAACTAAATACCGCCAATTTTATGAAGATTGTTTTAGTTCCCTTTGACTTTTCTCCGCATTCACTTGCCGCTCTTCAGACAGCTCGGCGGATTAGCGCCAAAAACCAGGCAAAGATCATCTGCGTGACGGTGATTCCGTCCGAGGTGGATTGGGATCTGCTTTCTGACGAGGCAAAGGCAAAACATCCCGACCTGATCGAGCAGCAACAGGAAGCATTGGATGTCCTGCCGGGTTATATTAAATCTGTAGCCCCGGTCAAGTCCCAATTTGAGCAGGTGATCAAGATCGGCGTGCCCTATGAGCAGATACTGAGAGTAGCAGAGCAGATGGCTGTGAATTTGATCGTGATCGGCGCTCACGGCAAGGGCTATACCTCCGGGAGTTTCGTCGGGTCCACACTTCAGCGGGTGATCCGTTTGGCATCATGTCCCGTATTGGCAGTGAAGCAGCCACTGGATGGAAATGCCTTTCGCAAGATTGCATTTGCCTCGGTTTTCAGTCCACTCGGCAAATCGGCCTTTGAAAAGATCCTTCCGCTAGCCAGGGTTTTCAAATCATCCATTCACCTGCTTTTTGTAAACACACCGGAGCATTTCACGACGTCGACGCAGTCCGATCAGGATATGGCAGAGTATTGGCGTGGGCATGAACAGTTTGTGATTCACCGCCATGTGGTCAACGACGTAGACGCAGAGCACGGGATCAGAAGTTTTTGCGACAAAGTTGGCATCAAGCTCGTAGGCGTGGCATCAGGGGACCATCTTCATACGCCAGCCTACCAAATCGGCACCACGGAAACGTTGATTTTCAAGTCAGAACTGGGCGTGCTGAGCCTGAAGGCATGACTACCAGAATCTGAACCTCTTCTCGTAGACTCTGTTTCGGAAGATCCAGTTGTCCCAGATATCCGGAGAAAGGTAGATCTCCAATCCCAAACTGACAGTCATATAGCCGTCATAGCGATGGGTAAGGCCGGATCCGCGACGTACCCGACCGCTGTTTCTGAGAATGGCGTCTACGTCTGGCTCTCCGTTGTCCAGGACAAATTGGGGATTGCGAATCGCAAGCCGTAGCCGATCAGGGTTGGTGCCGGAGGTGTAGTCTTCCACCAAATCCAGATAGAACTCCTTGACGTTGTAGGCGGAGATGTCATCCATGTAGTCAGTGAGTGTAAAACGGTAGTTTCCCTCAAACTTCATGTCCATATACACGTTGAGCTTGTACTTGAATCCAAGTCCCATAGGGAAAACGACGACGTACTTTTCGTAGGGATTATTTTCCAACTGTAGGGGGCGTAGATCCACCCATGTTCCATTGAGCTCTGCCTTGGGATTGTTTGTTGACATCCCCAGACCAAAAAATATATAGGGATTCCAAAGGTGGCGGGTGATGTTGTTCACTTTCACCGGATGCCAATAGTACTCGACAAGTGTTGCAACTTCGAAATTGGATGCCTTGAAATGAAGATTTCTGGGAATACGGTAAGCTCTTGGATCCGAGGGGGGGTCGGAGCCGGACATTTTGTAGTAGGTGCCTTCGAGTCTGGCCTTCAAGTGGGTACCAAAAATGTAATTAACGGCAAAGTTGGCGTTCCAGTCCGGTTGTATGCCTTCGCTGTATTTCCAAAAGGAATACAATTCTCCAAAATACTGTGTGGGACCTATTCCCGCCGAGATGGACCAGGGCTCTTCAAAGCGATAGCGGTAGAAGCTTTGGGAAGAAGCTTCCCAAACGACCAAGCACAAAAACAATGTAAGGGCTTTCTTCATCACGCTGCGACAATCCAGAAAGGAAAAGTCCAAATCTGCTGGGAAATTACCCTATTTCTCCAATTTTTCAAATCCGGTTTTTAAATGCAAATCTCGCTGTGGAAAGGGGATTTCCACGTTTTCCTCGGCAAATCTTCTAAATATCTCATAATACAACTGGCTTTTGAGTACCCGAGGTTTGTCCACGTTGACCGATGACCATACTCTCAGGATGAAGTTGAGACTGTTTTCCCCATAGCTGTCGAAGAGGACATCACTGGGGCCATTTTTCAGAATACCGGGATTGGCATCGGCGACTTCGAGCAGTATGCGTCTGATTTTATCCGGATTCTCCTTGTATGCTACTCCCACTGGAAAATTGAAGCGAATCCGGCGCTCGCTATGCGACCAGTTGATCACTTCGCTGTCTATGAATTTACTGTTGGGGACTATGATGCTGATGTTGTCATTGGTGAGAATAGTTGTAGATCTGGCAGAGATACGGATCACATCACCGTCCACGTCTCCGACCTCGATACGATCCCCTACTTTTATCGGCTGCTCAAAGAGGATGATCAGGCCGGAAATGAAGTTGTTGGTGATATTTTGGAGGCCAAAACCAATGCCTACGCCAATGGCGCCAGCCAGGACTCCAAAGGCAGAAAGGTCTATGCCGCTGGTCTGTAGAATGGAAAAAATGCCGGCGAGGATTAGGACATACTTGACGATGGCGCCTATAGATTCTCTAGTGCCGATTTCAACCTGTTTTTTGTGGAGGATGCGATTCACCAGGAATTTTCTGATCCATTCCGATACAATAAACAGCAGGGCAAAGGAAACCCCCAATGTCAGAACCAAACCAACTGTTAACTTTGAGTCGCCAAGCGTAAACAGGCTTTGGTTCAGGATTTTTTCCAGCCATTCCAGGAATTCGTTTTGGTCTTTCATTGAATTCAGGTGGGTTAGGGATATTTGAATGCAGAATATATTCAAATTCAGGACAAAGCACGGAAGGATGACCGCATTAATTTGAAGATTGTTTGTATTCAGAATATAGTTCTGAATCTTATTCCCTCAACTCAGGTTTTTAGAACAATTGATTGGATTCATTTAGATTTGGGCTATGAGTAAGCAAAAAGAAGAACTAGAACACCGCCTCAGACTCAGAAATATTAAGCTATCGGACTATGATGACATTAGGGATATCATGGTGTCGATCTATAGAAACCAAGGTGGCGCTTGGACAAAAGCCGAGCTGAAAAACCAGCTGAAGGCCTTTCCCGAAGGACAGATCTGCATCGAGGACAACGGTAAAGTCATCGCCGCTGCCCTAAGTATCATCGTGGACTATTCGAAGTTTGGCGACAACCATACCTATGATCAGATCACTGGATTTGGCAAGTTTGACACCCATGACGATGATGGGGACACGCTCTACGGCACCGATGTGTTCGTACACTTTGACTATCGGGGCATGCGTCTCGGACGTCGTCTGTATGACGCGAGAAAGGAGCTTTGCGAAAACCTAAATCTGCGCTCCATCATCGCCGGAGGCCGTATTCCAGGCTATTCCAAATACGCCGACGAAATGACGCCTAGAAAGTATATCGACCTCGTCAAAAACAGGGAGATTTTTGATCCGGTGCTTTCATTTCAGCTGGCGAATGAATTTCACGTCAGAAAGGTCATTACTAAATATTTGCCTTCGGATACGGACTCCAGAGCCTACGCTACCTTGCTCGAATGGATTAATATCTACTACGAAAAAGACGAAAAGCTCATCGGAAATAAGAAATCCATCGTACGATTGGGGCTTGTGCAGTGGAAGATGCGCCGCTTTTCCAATGTGGACGATTTGATGCAGCAGGTGGAGTTTTTTGTGGATACGGTATCGGGATATAAGTCGGATTTTTGCCTTTTGCCCGAATTTTTCAACGCCCCGCTTCTGGCGGAATTCAACGATATGGATGCCTCTGAGGCGATCCGTAACCTCGCCGACTACACCGACGAAATCGTGGGAAGGATGAGTGAATTGGCCGTGTCATATAACGTCAACATCGTGGCAGGCTCCATGCCTGAATACGACGGCAAAAAGCTCCGCAACGTCTCCTACCTCTGCCGCCGCGACGGGACGCAGGACAAGCAATACAAGTTGCACATCACTCCTGATGAGGCCGCTTATTGGGGCTTGCAGGGCGGAAATGGAATCCATGTGTTTGACACGGACGCGGGAAGAATCGGTATCTTGATCTGCTATGACGTCGAATTTCCAGAGCTGGGGAGAATCCTTGCAGAGCAAGAAATGGACATTCTCTTCGTCCCTTTCTGGACGGATACCAAAAACGCCTTCCTTCGTGTCAATACCTGTGCAAAGTCCCGGGCGATCGAAAACGAATGCTACGTGGCGATTACCGGTTCGGTAGGCAACCTGCCGAAAGTCGAAAACATGGACATCCAATATTCCCAAGCTGCGATCTTTTCTCCTTCGGACTTTTCGTTTCCCCATGATGCGGTGGTAGCACAGGCATCGGAAAACGAAGAGACCATCATCGTGGCGGACGTTGACTTAGACCTTCTCACCAAGCAGCGCAAAGCAGGAAGTGTCAGGAACCTGGAGCAGCGTAGACTCGATCTTTACTCAGTACAATGGAAACAGAAAAAATAATCGGCGAATACTTCGCAAATGTGCCAGAATCGATTTTCGAGAAGGCAAAAGCTATCAAAGTCCTGATCACCGACATTGACGGTGTCTTGACGGACGGAGGCATCATCTACGATGACAATGGAATCGAGTACAAAAAATACAATGTCAAAGACGGCTTGATCGTACAACACCTCCGTAAAGCCAAGCTGTTGGTTGGGGCGATCACTGGAAGAAACTCACCCGTAGTGGAAAACCGCTGCGAAGAGCTCAAGTTTGACTTTCACTACCATGGGATCAAGGACAAGGGGAAGAAACTTGCAGAGGTGTTGGATATCATGGAAGTGTCTTTGGAAGAGGTCGCTTTCATCGGAGACGATCTCATCGATCTGCCCGTCATGAGCAAGGTAGGCTTGGCCTTTGCGCCATCCGACGCCTTGCCTTATGTGTCTGCTGCGGCCCACTACACTTCCAGATTCCAAGGCGGCAAGGGAGTGTTTAGAGAGGTTGCTGACATCTTTCTTCATGCCAAAGGCCAACTTATTCCCCTGATTGACTCCCTATCCAAAAACGAATGATGACTCGAAATACCCAGCCCATGACGATCCGAGAAGAAATAGTCCTGGGCTCCGACAAACCCGTACTTTTCTCCGGCCCCTGCGCTGTAGAAAGCTATGATATCTGCATCGAAATCGGCACTAAGGTTAAAGCCTGGGCCGATGAAAACGGTTTTTCTTACGTCTTTAAGGCTTCTTTTGACAAGGCCAATCGCACTTCTTCCGGCTCGTTTCGGAGCATAGGGATGGACAAATCCCTGGAGGTGCTCCAGCGGGTGGGCAATGCCTTG
>CAZTJM010000004.1:0-65752 GCA_964613865.1 uncultured Limnohabitans sp.
ACGTGATGGTTGTTGCAAAAACTAAACCCAAGACACAGTTTACTGAACTATCCCCTTCCCTTCCATGAAGACTAATTTCCTTTGCAATCGTATATTTAGAACACTTCTTACCAACCCATTAACTTTTGACCCAAACCTACCTACTCCCTATGTCTTCCCGACGCGATTTCATCAAGCAAAGCGGCTTTGCCTTTTCCCTTGCCAGCCTTGGACTTTCCGGCTTTGATTTTTCAAAAGCAAATACCTACAAAATGGGCCTTCAGCTTTTTACCATCAGGCAGCCGATGGCGGAAGATCCGAAAAAGACACTCCAAACCGTCGCTGGATTTGGCTACCAGGATACAGAAATCTATGGTTATGATGGCCCTGCAAACAAGTTTTACGGAATGCCGGCCGCTGATTTCAAAAAAGTTCTGGAGGACAATTCCCTGGAAAGCACCAGCGGACACTATGATTTTATCAAGTATTTCAACGGACCGGATGAAGAGCTCATACGCTACACCGACCAGTGTATCGTCGGGGCTCATGCTTTGGGTCAAAAGTACATCACTTGGCCCTGGCTTGATCCAGAATCGCGATCTATCGAAAAGTTCAAACTGCTGACTGACAAGCTGAATGCAATCGGAGAACGGGTATCCCAAGCCAAGTTGGGCTTTGCCTACCACAATCACGACTTTGAATTTATCGACCACAACGGCGAAAATGGCTATGACATCATCCTGCAGAATACAGATCCTGATTTGGTCAAACTCCAGATCGATCTCTATTGGGTGGCGCACAGCTCACCCCTCTCGGCTCATGACCTTTTTCTGAAAGCTCCTGGCCGCTTTGTCATGTGGCATATCAAAGACATGCACAAGGTCAGCCGGGACTACACCGAGATGGGAAATGGCTCAATCGACTTCACCAAGATCTTGCCGGATGCTTCTCTCTCAGGGATGGAATATTACTACATTGAGCAGGGAGGAAACTTTGCCCAGAATCCCCTACAAAGTGTGAAGGACAGCGCCGAATATTTCAAAAAGAACCTGATCGAATTGTTTGCATAGGACGCTCATAAACCTCCAAGTGTTTGAAACTCTTGGAGGGTTTGACATTTTTCCGGCTGGTCAAAATATCAACGGCAAAATCTATCTCATTGGAGGAGGGGTCTTTTTCCTCCTCAAAAGCCAAAAAAGCAAGACCCAAAAAAAGAGCACAAAGGGCCAGAGATTGATCAGAAACACCACAAACCACTGCAGGTTTTCCCAGCCGGCTCCGATTCCCTCGGTTGCTTTTTTCAAAAAGCCAAACTCCCTGGCTCCCTCCACATAAAACGAAACGGTGAGCGTACTGAGCGCCACCCGATCTCCCAGGTAGTTGAGCCGTCCCTGCATGGATTCGATTTCCCCTCGCACATTGGCAAGCTCACGCTCCAGGCCGAGAATCTCCTCCACGTTGCGAGCCTGCTTCAAAAGCTCCGTGTACCGGGTTTCCAGCTCTTTTTTGGTCTTCAGCCGGGCTTCCACATCTATGTACTGCTCCGTCACATCCTCGCTCCGGATGTTCATATTCTCGATTTGGACTGCGTGAGACTGGATCTTTTGCACCAGTCCATCTAGCTGATCGGAGGGAATACGCAGACTCATGCGCCTCTCGGTTCGCTCCCCGTAGCTGTTGGATGACTCGTTTGAGATATAGCCTTTGGACGCGGACACCTCACTTCGGAGAAAAGTACTCGTCTCTTGGATATCGCTGCACTCAAAATAAATCTCCCCTTCCCTGATTACCTTCCGCTCCGCAAGCGGCACATCTTCACCAGACTGACCTGACGGGGGCGCATCTGCCACCTCTTGAAAAGAAGCAGCTGTTTCCACTGCTAAATCAGGGCTGGTTTGCGTGCTGCACGCAGCGACAATAAATCCGAAAAGAATGGGTAGCTTAAGCAAAAGGAGTTTCATAGCCGGAATCTAGAAAAAATAAAACGCCCAAAACGGGGATTACGGACGAGGAGGACACAAAATTTAACAGGTCACTGATCAAGCCACCCCTTCAGATCACTTACCTTCTCACGGCTGATTAAGATGTCCTGATCTGTACAATTGCTGAGCTTGACCTTCAGACGGCTATTGGAGTAGGTCAAGACTTCTTCGACTGCATCGACCTTGGCCAGGTATTTTCGGTTGAGACGGAAAAAGTGTGTAGGGTCTACCTGGCTTTCCACCTGCTCCAGTGTGGCGTCCAAGACATACTTCTTCCCAGCAACGGTTTGCAAAAAGCTCACCCGCTCTTCGCTAAAAAAGAAAGCGACATCCTCAACTGCGACGCTTTGGATCTTGTCACCAAAACGGACTAAAAACCGGGTTTTGAATACCTTCTTCTCCGGCTGGAGCAGCCCTTTCAATAGTTCCAAATCCAGCACGGGTTTCACTTGTCGGGACTTGAACTTATCCACAGCTCTCGAGAGCTCGACGGGATCGATGGGCTTCAGCAGATAGTCTATGGCATTCACCTGAAAAGCCCGGATTGCGTATTGGTCAAAGGCTGTGGTGAAGATCACGGGCGCAGCTACTTTTACCTTATCGAAAATCTCAAAACTAATCCCATCAGCAAGCTGTATATCGCAAAAAATAAGATCTGGAGCTGTGTTTTCCCCAAACCAACGCACGGCCATGGTAACGGTATCGAGATTTTCCCCGAATTCCGCCTCCGGAAAGTGGCCAACCAGTAGCCTTTCCAAACGGGCAGCTGCAGGCTTTTCGTCTTCGATTATCAATATCTTCATTGCTGTATAGTCAGTAGGGGCAGTTTGACCAGATACTCATGCTCGGCTCGAATCACCTCGGGCTGCGCCTTGCTCAGAAGTAGGTAGCGGGATTGGATATTGTTCAGTCCAATTCCCGTCGAAGGCTCACTTTGGCTGGTTTTGGGTTGGAGCGTGTTACTTATCCACAGCTCTTGTCCCTTTTGGATTATTTGGATAAAGAGCGGATTTTCGTTTGAGGCGATGTTATGTTTAATGGCATTTTCGAGCAGCAACTGCAGAGAAAGCGGAGGTAAGAAAAGACCTTGGCCATCCGGGACCTTGATGCTGAAGTTCAGGTTTTCCCCAAAACGTATTTTGTGAAGCTCCAGAAAATTGCGGGCAAAGTCGAGTTCGCTAGCCAGGGGCACGAGCTCCTCTTGCTGCACCTCCAGTACGTAGCGGTAGATCCGGGAGAGTTTTTGGATAAAAGCCGCTGAGCGGTCGGCATCCTCATAGACCAGATTGGAAAGCGTATTGAGAGAGTTGAAGAGGAAGTGTGGATTGAGCTGGTCTTTGAGGCTTTGGTTTTGGCTGGCAAGCATCTCGGAGCGGAGCTGTTCGGCTTCTATGGCAGATTTTCTCCATTCCAAAAGCCAAGAACGGGTGGTGAAAATTGCCATGAATGCCAAAGCGATATACATCGGCATCAAACTGAAGCGCAGAATGTGCATCCAAGGAATCTGCGTTAAAGGAAATTTGTTTACTATCCATGAATAGGAAAAAACGATGAGAAAACACCCGATAAAGGCATAAGCAAGATAGAGGATGGTGGTCAACAAAAGCCGCTTTACGGGAGTATGGATCCAAGACACTCGAGGATCAAGAAAATGCTCAACACGACTGCCTCCCCAGCTAAGTACAACCGAGACGAAGAAGGAAAAAATAAAGTCAGGAACCATATTCTTGATTCCCTCCAACGAAAAAAAACAAGTGGCACAGAATACCACCTGAATGGAAAGAGCAATTCCCAAGTTGATCAAGATGAACTTTCTGGTATCGTACCACAAATTGCTCCGGCTTCTGCAGCCTGCCTCGTCAGCGGTTGGTGTCATTTCGGAAGATAGTCAAAAAGGAATTTTCAAGTCAATCAGAAGGCAAAAGCCAGTCTCCGAAACGTGCCGGAGACTGGAGTTGGTTTAGCAATCAATATCAATCTTTTATTTGCATGCGTCTGCCACCTGCTCTGCCTGCCCTTTGCCCCAAGTAGGGAGAATATAGTCTCCGCCCACTTTGGCTTCTTCCATGGCATAGAGATCGAGGGCATTTCTAGCCAATCCACAAGCCTTCTCCGGTCCCTGACCAAAAAACTGAGCCATTCCCTGTTCCATCTGAGCCATAAGCATCAGGGCTCGGGGATTTTCCCGGTCCAGATTGATCGCCTTCCCATACAACTGCATCACCTGGGGGCTCAGGCTTTGGCCCCGGGAAGCAGGATCGATGGAGATTTTACCCATTAAGATATAGCCTTTCATAGCGGTGACTTCTGAGTTATCCACAGCGACTTCCTCGGCCTTTTCTACCAGTTCCATCGCTTGGTCTAAGTATTGGTCTTTGTTGACATCGAAGCGGAAAACCGCCGTCGTTTGAAGATAGGCTGCGTAGTAGAGAGGAAGCCACTCTTCGGGCTTTGCCTCAGCGATTCTAAGAAAGGCATTGGTCACCGCCTGGGATTCCTCCAGCGTGCGGATGGTTTTCATGGCAGCTACCTGTTTTTTCATGGCATTTTCATAAGCCGGATCGACGCAAAAAGCGGAGAAAACAAAGGCTATTGCCAAGGCGAGGGTTGTGGATAACTTTTTCATAGTAGAAGTATTAGAGGTTGTTTAGCATGTTTGCGCTTTTGTCTTTTGAAAGTGTCAGAAATACGCCGATCACGATGAAGCGTGGAGCAGACTGCTCAATGGGCAGAGAACCGTATTGGCCAGTCTCGTCTGGTTGTGCCGTATAGGTATAGCCGAAGATATTGTCAGCACCCAGCACATTGGTGACAGCCGCGTGGATAATCAGATTGGGCTTTGGAAGATAACTCCAGCTCAGGCTGAGGTTTTGGTAGGCGTCGGTCTTGGAGTTCATCTCCCCGGGGAGATTTAGATTGGTATAGGCATAGCCGTCATTGAAGGAAAAGGAGGCTCCGATCTGCGACTTCAGCGAGGATACAAAATGCTTCATCACGACTGAAAAATTATGCTTTGGAGCAAAATCCGGCCGCACTTGGGTTTGGAACTGGTTGTAGCTACGTTTGCTGTCCACAAAACTGTAGGTGATCCAATAGTCGGTATTTTTAAGGCTCTTTCGGTCACGGAAGAAGACGTCAAACCCCTGCGCATGGCCTTCTCCTCCATTTTGCAGTAGGCTGGGGCTTTGTGGATTTCCTTGGAAAACGACCAGTTTGTCATAGGACTTGTAGAAGGTTTCGGCGCGAAAAGTGAGCCCTTCCTTCTGAAGTAGATAGTTTAATATCAGATGCTTAGCCTGGGAATTCTGTAGGTTAGGATGCAAAACCCGAAAGTTATCCACAGGCAACTGATGGAATCGTCCGGCGGCCAATGACAAGGTGCCGTTTTCCGAAACTTGATAGGCCAACGATGCCCGTGGGTCAAGCCAGCTTTTTTTCGCCAAGGAAGAATAGCCGCCTCGCAAGCCTCCACGCAGGACAAACTTTCGGCTCAGGTACCAATCCCATTCGGTGAAGAGATACGTTTCCTGGTCGTCGAAACTCCGGCTGAGTTGAGATCTCACCAATTTTTCCGCATAGGAATGGACAAAAAGCTCCGCCCCGCTTTTGGCCGAAACCCGCCCGGAAAAGTCCTTGACCGCGGTGAATTTCAAGTGGCTGAGGTCATTGCTCCGATCGATCTCGACCGAGTCGTAGCGGATCTGATCCTTGTTGTGGGAAAAGGAAGCTCCTGCAAACAGCGTCCAGCCGCTATCATAAGCCTTTCTCCAGTTGGTCTGGGCATAGGAGTAGCGATTCTTCAGGTTGACCAGTACCCCCTTCCCATCGATTCCCGGTAGCGCCTGCCAAACTTCCATTCCTCCCGCTTCGGTACGGGCAAGCACCTTCAGCATTCCACCTTTCCTGAGTTTGCTTTGTGCCGCAAGCTCCAGATCCCAACCATGAGGTGCTCGCTCCCACTCGAAGTTTTGTTTGACCAAGGCTTGATAAGGTGTCAGATCGAGGATGTTTCCGCTTAGTGATATACTCTGTTTGTCATTTGACAGGGTATGTGAGTAGCCCGCACCGACCGAAAGTATAGACAGATCTCCTTGGCTGCGGGCGGCCACGTCTTTGGTATTCATCGCCAAGGCCGAAGACAGTGCCTGTCCATACTCCGCAGAATAGCCACCGGTGGAAAAGAAAGTTCCTTTGAAGAGGTTGGGGTTGAATCGGTTGCGGGTTGGGACATTGGCGGCGGTGGTGCCGTAGGAGTTGGCGACTTTCAGCCCGTCGATATAGATCCCTACTTCGCTGGCATCGCCTCCACGTACGAAGAGTCGTCCGTCATTTCCCACGGTACTGGTACCAGGCAGAGTCTGGAACGCACCGATGATGTCCCCGTTGGCGGATGGAGTGGTCACGATGTCCAAAGGTCGAAGGATGACCGATTTTTTCTCATCGGAAGCCTCCATGGCCCCCGCAGAGATGGTCACGGTGTTGAGCTCGTTGAATTCTTCTCGAAGTGTCAGGCTTTGCAGCCTCAGTTCGGCTCCTGACAGCTGAACCGAAATCTCTTGCGATTCAAATCCCATCATGGTGCAGACGAGAATTTGCTCGCCAGATTCGCTGGTTTCGAAGGTGAATTCTCCTTCTGCATCGCTACTGGCTCCGTCAAAACTCCCTTTGATGAAGATGTTCACGCCAGGGAGAGGTTTGGACTTTTCGTCTAAGACTGTACCCGAAACAATCGTCTGAGCGAAGACCAGGGTTTGGCTGAGGAAAAAGTAGAAGAAAAGTATCAGGCGGATCTTCATTTCGATTCGTATTTGAACCAAATCTGCCGAAGCTAGCCCACTCTAAAAACTGAAGGTGACTGAAGTGTCAAAAAGTGGGACTGAATTGCAGCGAAATTCGACTGAAGTGGGAGAGTAGTTGGGGATTTTGGGGCAAAAATTGCCATTTTTACCTCTCATCGAATATTTCAACATGAAGATCCGCCAACTTTTACTTGCCGTCACCCTTGTCGGCTTTGCCTGCTCCTCTCCGCAAAAGGAAGAAAATACTGAAATCGTTGAGAAAAAGCTCTCCGGCAATCCCATCTTCGAGGGCTGGTATGCCGACCCTGAGGGGGTAGTCTTCGGAGATGAATACTGGGTCTACCCTACCTTTTCGGCAGCCTTTGAGGAGCAGATGCATTTCGACGCTTTTTCGTCCAAAGACCTCGTGACTTGGGAAAAGCACGAACGCATCCTGGACTCTTCAGCGGTCAAGTGGGCTAAACAAGCCATGTGGGCTCCGGCCGCAATCGAAAAAGACGGCAAGTATTACCTCTTTTTCGCGGCCAACGATCCGCTCACGCCGGAGCGTCCAGGCTATGACCCCAACAATAATATCAACCATTTTGGTGGCATCGGAGTAGCGGTCGCGGATCAACCCGGAGGGCCATTCAAGGATTTGCTCGGGAAGCCACTGCTTTCAGATTTCCACAACGGCGCCCAACCCATCGACCAGTTTGTCTTTAAAGACACCGATGGCACGCACTACTTTTTCTACGGAGGCTGGAGCCATTGCAACATCGGCAAGCTCAATGCGGACTTCACCGGCTTTGAGCCTTGGGAAGACGGGGAGATTTTCCACGAAATCACCCCTGAGGGCTATGTGGAGGGTCCATTTATGTTTTTGAGAAATGGCACCTACTACCTCATGTGGTCGGAGGGCGGCTGGACCAATGACAGCTACAAAGTCGCCTATGCCATGGCCGAAAAAGCGACAGGCCCCTACCGCCGGATCGGCACCATCCTGGAGGCCGACACCACCATCGCCACCGGCGCTGGCCACAACTCGGTGATCCAAAAGCCCGGCACCGACGAATGGTACATGGTCTATCACCGTCGCCCGATTCCAAACGAAGGACGCGACCATAGGGTGACCTGCATCGACGTGATGGAATTCAACGAAGACGGAACGATCAAACCGATCAAAATGACTTTTGAAGGGGTCGCTGCTAATCCGATCCAATAGAAAAAAGGCCTCTAAGATATCTCAGAGGCCTTTTTGTTAGTCAACTTTATCGTAGATCAGCTCGCCGATGCACATGGAAGAAAAGACGATCACGTCGTTGCATTCCATCAGTATGGCAATCTTCTCTCCTCCCTCGAGTTGTCTCAAAACTCCCTTGGACACAGTAGGCTCGATGCTATAGTCCTCCAACAGATCCAGAGTTTCTACGTAGCCCTCAGGATACTCATCATAATTCACCCCGGCCATCTGCCCATCTTGCATCGAGAATTCCTCGCCTCTGAGTGTATAGCTTCCCTTGGAATAAAAATTATACCCAAGGTTTTGTCCTTCTTCCCTCAAAAAGCTGATTCGTTCGTAGCTGCCGTCGGCTGCAAAAATGTACTGGCTAACATAAGAAATTCCCGTTTCCGAATTGAACCCTGAGTTTTCATAGGTTCCATTCAGGTAGTTTGGGGTAGCCTCATCATCTTTGCAGGAAGCAAGTAGAATGACTGCAAGAATAAAAATGTACCGTAGGTTTTTCATGCGAAAGGGGATTTGGTCGGAGATATTATTGGAACGAGAAAAGTCAACCTGCCGCTACAAACAAAAATGCCCCGAAGGTTTTCAGGGCATTTTGTAGTTACATTTCAAATTCAAAAGTCTAGAATTTAATACTCGCTTCGATTTTTTGACCGGCTCTTTCGACAGTAACACTGGTAGAATCACCCTTTTGGAATACGCTTAAGGCACGCATGTAGCTCATCATGTCATAGACTGTAGAATCACCGAGCTGCACGACCACGTCGCCCTTCTGCAGGCCGGCAGCTTGGGCGGGCTTGTCTTCGGATACGCCGTCAATGCGCATACCCTTTCCGTCAAACATGTAGTCCGGCACCACGCCCATGGAAACGGTGAATCTTGGATTGGAACTGGAGTCTTTGGTTTTGGTGAAAGCCAACTTCTCCTTTGGATTCAGAGCTAAAACAAGCCTAGATATGTATCGAACTACTTTCACCAATCCCTCATAATTGATCAGTTCCGCGTCATCGCTTGGCTTATGGTAGTCCTCATGCTGACCTGTGAAAAAGTGAAGTACCGGGAGATCCTGGAGATAAAAAGAAGTGTGGTCCGAAGGACCGGTGCCGGACTCAGAGGTCACCAGTTTCAGGCTGTCAGCATTGATGGTATCAAAGACAGGAGGAAAACTTGGACTCGTTCCCACACCGTTGATGGCCAAAGACTTGTCTTCTTTCAGTCGGCCGACCATATCCATGTTGATCATGTAATTGACAGTGCCAAGATCAATCGTCGGATTTTTGACATAGTAGTTAGATCCCCAAAGGCCGTTTTCTTCGCCGGAAAAAGCGATAAACAACACATTGCTCTGGAGCTCTTCGTGCCTTAGGATTTTCGCTAAAGCCAACAAAGCTGCGGTACCGGAAGCATTGTCATCAGCCCCGTTGTGTATGGCGGAGTCTCCGCGGTGAAGCGATCCCTGACCTCCCATGCCTAAGTGGTCAAAATGGGCTCCGATCACGATGGTCTTGTCAGCCTTTTTGTCCAAAAATCCGACGACATTTCTGCCTGTCACTCCATCACCGTCGGTACCAATGACAGCCTCCTCGTGCGGATTGGAGGGCTTGGAAACGGTAAAAGGTTGGAAAAAGCCTTCCGTCCCTTTAGGCTCCAACCCGATTTTTTCAAATTCTTTCGCCAGATATTCGGATGCTTTTTGCTCTCCTTCTGTGCCGATGGCTCTGCCGCCCAAATCATCAGCCGCCAAATAAGTCACGTCAGATTTTAAGCCTGCAAGCAAAGTTTCGTCCGCAGGAGCGGGATCGCAGCTGAAGAAAAGTCCACCGGCAACAGCCAGAATTGCATAATATTTTAAGTTAGTCTTCATCATTAGTTTGGATTCGGCCCAAAGATAATAATTGGTATCTTCGCTCAGCAATTTATAACCATTCTAATTAGACAAATGAGATCTTTGCTTGCTGTCGCCCTGCTTGCAGCTTTTGCCTGTAACCCAAAGAGTGAAACCACCGAAGCTTCGGCGCCCGAGCCACACTCCGCTTCCGACTCCCTACTCCTTCATCCAGACGAGATGAAATACCTCAAAAACATCAAGCAGATTACATTCGGCGGGAATAATGCGGAGGCGTATTGGTCATTTGACGACTCCATGCTCGTCTTTCAGTCCGATTTTGCAGGATGGGGCAACGAATGCGATCAGATGTTTTATGTGAATTGGGAGAGTGATGACCTAAAAGCAAATGTCCCGACAAAGATCTCCACAGGTCTAGGACGTACAACATGCTCTTATTTTCTCCCAGGAAATAAAACCTTTGTCTACGCCTCCACTCATTTGGGCGGCAATGCTTGCCCGCCTGTCCCGGAGCGAAGAGCCGATGGCAAATACGTGTGGCCGATCTATGACTCATTTGACATCTTTACGGCTGACTTGGACGGAACTATCCTGAATCAATTGACCAGCGAACCAGGCTACGATGCTGAAGCCACCGTTTCTCCAAAAGGCGACAAAATCGTTTTCACTTCCATGCGCACGGGCGATTTGGAGCTGTATACTATGAACATAGATGGAAGCGACGTGAAGCAAATTACCTCAGGTTTGGGGTATGACGGAGGTGCTTTTTTCTCTCCTGACGGTACGAAGTTGGTCTGGAGAGCCTCTAGACCCCAAACGGAGGAAGAAATCAAGGAATACAAAGATTTGCTCAAAGAGGGACTAGTCAAGCCTACCGATATGGAGCTCTATGTAGCCAATGCGGATGGAACGGATATCCGAAAAATCACCAGCCTTGGCAAAGCCAATTGGGCGCCGTTTTTCCATCCTTCTGGGGAAAAGCTGATCTTCGCTTCCAATCACCAGACCGAGCGTGGATTTCCCTTCAATCTGTTCATGATCAATCTCGACGGAACGGGCCTAATCCGAATCACACATGACGGGACTTTCGATGCCTTTCCGGTCTTTTCCAATGATGGAAAACATCTCGTTTTTGCCTCCAATAGAAACAACGGCGGAACCCGCGATACTAATCTCTTTGTCGCAGAGTGGATTGGGGACTAGACCTAAGACAATCGAATTCAAGTAAGTAAAGACCGCCTCTTTGGCGGTTTTTTTGTACCCTTACCTACCTAAACAACTGATAATTAGCCATGAAAACACAATTCTTGCTCATAGGCGCGGCTTTGGCTATAATAGCCTGCAAAGGCCCCAAGGAAGATTCCCCAATTGATGCCCATTTTTCCCCAGACAGTGTCGCCACTGCGGAGATCAGAGAGGACTGTTTCCAATATGTCAACGGAAATGATACGATTCGCCTGAGAATCCAGCCGGAAGAGGTGAACGTCAGCGGTGAGCTCGCCTATTTGTTTTTCGAGAAGGACAAAAGCTGGGGAACGATAGAAGGTACCCTAAGAGACTCTCTACTCATCGCAGAATATACCTTCCTTTCGGAGGGTGACACCAGCACCAGGCAGGTGGTTTTCAAACGCTTCGAAGAAGGGTGGAAGGAGGGCTACGGAGATATTCAGGAGTTAGACGGAGTAGTCACGTATAAAAATATCGACTCCCTTGACTATGGACATGAAGTGAACCTCGTCCCGATCCCCTGCGATCAATTTGTATCCAAACTTGAATAAGTGGCGTCTATTGCCTACTTTCTACTTTGCGTGCCCAAGATCACCTGATTTGCAGCTCTTGCTTGCTTTTGATTTTTGAATCTGCCAAATCCGATGAAACTAAGAAAATATAGACGCCTGATCCTGCCGCTTCTGGTAACTCTGATTTTGGGATTCTCCAAAATCTACTTTGGCGAAAGCTCCAAGAACTGGGAATTTCCCTTTTCGTATTTGCCTCATCTGAACACCATCCTGATTATCTGTGGTTTTACTTGGTGCTTTTTGGAGGCGGTCAAAATTCTCAGGCGTGTCTTTCTGAAGCATTTTGACCTCACTGAGGAAAACAATCTGCGAGCAAGGAAAGTATATACGCAGATCAACATCCTTGCAAAAATTGCCAACTTCCTGATCATCCTCATCGGCTTGGGTTTGATTTTGGTTTCGTTTGAAGCCGTTCGCCAGGTCGGTGTTGGTCTCTTTGCCTCAGCTGGAGTTGCGGGCATTATCATTGGCTTTTCGGCACAAAAAGCAATCGGAACGCTCATCGCCGGAATTCAAATCGCTTTTACCCAGCCTTTCCGGCTGGACGACGCGGTGGTCGTAGAGGGGGAGTGGGGGTGGATCGAGGAAATCAACCTGAATTATGTGGTCGTGAGAATCTGGGACCAACGGAGGCTAGTGTTGCCTTCTACCTATTTTTTGGAAAAACCTTTTCAAAACTGGACACGAACTTCTGCTGAAATCATCGGGTCAGTATTTATCTACACGGACTATACCGTCCCATTTGACGCGATGCGTGCCGAGCTGGACCGCATCTTGGAAAACACCCCACTTTGGGACAAGAAAGTGAAAGTTCTCCAAGTGACGGATGCGAAAGAGCGGACTGTTGAAAGCCGGATTTTGGTATCTGCCCGAAATTCCCCAACTGCATGGGACCTTAGGGTACATGTGAGGGAAAAGATGGTCGAGTTCCTTCAGAAAAACTATCCCCAAACACTGCCAAAAATGAGGATATCATTCGAACAAGCTTCGACTAAGGACGATGAAAAAATGACTTCGGGCGCTAGTGAATAGAAAATGCCTATTTCCCAACAGTAAAGGAAGAAGCGTACTGAACAAGCCTTGACAAAGGATATGAATTTCGACTTTTCCGTCTCGTCTGCTACTGTCAATACTTAAAGCAAGGAATTATTCTGGAGCGTTGACTTCTTGAGTTGGGATCTCCCCACAAAAAGGTGTAGCGAATGGAGATCTCGTGGGCTCCTCCACTGTTTTTTTGGCCAAGCTTCGACGTGGTGACATCATAGGAATAGCCAATATCCAGACCGCTGTCTAGCGCCATCCCCACCAAGGCGATCACCGCTTCATTGTTTGGCAGGTTGTTTTTGGTTGGAAGTCCGCGGTACCACAGTCCAAGAACCAAAGGCTGTAAAAATAGCTGAGCCCCCACATCCAGCTGGCTAAATGGATCCTGTTGCTTGTAGTTAAAGGCAAAGGAAACGGACCTTTCTTGGTAATTGTGGGTGAAGTAATCCCTCCTACCGGGAACAAGATCAATCTTGTAGCCGCCTTGCAAGGATACCTTCATTGGCAAGACACTTGTCTGGTCATCCACAAAAGAAATATTGGGCTCAGTCAGGTGATGCGCAGAAGCCCCTAGCCAGAACTTGTCGTTGTAAAACATCCCGCCCACTGCATAGTCTACAAAGGAATAGCGGCTATCCAGCGGTACCCCGTTAAGTTCATCGGTAATACTCCCTACGCTGCCGTTGACTATATCGATCATGGAGCCGAATACCAAATCAGAAAAGAAGGCATCCCGCTGCATATAGCTGACTTGCCCGCCCACTCGGAAAAAAAAACTTTCGCCCAGTCGTAGCCGGTAGGAATAACTCAGCCCAATTTCATTGGTAGACAGATTGGCCATACTCTCCTGATTTCCATTGAATATCAAGCCAATACCACTATTGTAGTCAAAAATATAGTGATCGATATAGGCTGAGTAAGAATTGAAACTGTGGTCTAGACCTGGCCATTGGTTTCGGTAGTTGACACCGATACGGGTGAGTTCTGTAGCGCCGGTGAGCGCAGGGTTGAGATAGAGTGGTGCGGCGTAAAATTGGGAATACTGCACGTCTTGGGCGCTCAAGTGCACACTACTCAAGAGCCCCAACAACAATACCCATATCCCAACTATTCTATTTGGCATAAACCAATCCTCAAGCCCGCTACAAAGTTATAATCAATACTTTGTATACGGGTTGATTTTTAATAAATAAGAAGATGAAACTACCAGGGCTTACGATTGGGGCGAGCAATCATTCGATCTCAACCTCATGTCTAACGAAAAAACTCGACTTTCCGCTACTTTAAACACCATGAAACTCAATAATTATACCAAAGGCGCCGATGTCGGCGCCTTTGGTTTAAAATTCAATTATTTCCTGATTTCGAATCAAATCCTCAAATTCTTCTCGTCTGCGGATCAGCTGAGCTTTTCCGTTCCATATCAACACCTCCGCTGGCCTCAGTCGTGAATTGTAGTTGGAAGCCATGCTGTAGCCGTACGCGCCTGCATTTTTGATCACCAGCAAATCACCCGCCTTGACCTCATTCAGCTCCCTATGGGACGCGATCGTATCTGTCTCGCAGATGTATCCGACGACGTTGTACTTGGACTTTTTCCCATCAGGATTACTCAGATTGTAGAGGCTATGGTAGGCGTCATACATCATTGGTCGGATCAGGTGATTCAATCCAGAGTCCACTCCCACGAATGTGACACTAGGCGACTCCTTGACGACATTTGTCCTAACCAACAAATATCCTGCTTCGCTGACTAGAAATTTGCCCGGCTCCAGCCAGAGTTCCAACTGTCTTCCGTATTGCTTGCAAAAAGCCTGAAAAGCTTCGCCCACCTTTTTGCCCACTTCCATCACGTCAGTGGAAACGTCATTGGGCTTGTAGGCTACCTTGAACCCTCCTCCAAAATCGAGAAACTTCAGGTCGGGAAACCGGAATGCAGCTTCGAATAGCACATTCCCTCCTCTCAAAAATACTTCAGCATCCAAGATATCCGAACCGGTATGGATATGGAGTCCCACGATCTGTAGCTGATACTTTTCCACCATTTCTAGGATCTTTGGCAATAGCTCTATCGAAATGCCAAATTTGCTCTCCTTGTGGCCTGTGGAGATCTTTAGGTTACCGCCGGCCATGATATGAGGATTGATGCGAATGCAGGCGGGGATGTTACCGCCATACGTTTGCCCAAACTGCTCCATCAGAGGAAGGCTGTCTAAATTGATCATAATCCCCAGCTCGACCGCCTCTTGAATTTCAGCAAAAGCTACTCCGCTTGGTGTATACATGATCTCTGCAGCGGTGTAGCCAGCCATCATGCCAAGTTTTACCTCTTCGATGGACACTGCATCTACGCCTGCCCCGGCGTTTCGGATTAGCTTGAGGATATTGACATTGGAAAGCGCCTTAGTGGCATATTTGATTTTCAAGGGCACCGCGGAAAAAGCCTCCTGTAGAGTCTTGACTTGGGAGGCTATTTTCTCACCATCGTAGATGTAAAGCGGAGTGCCGAACTGATCGGCAAGAGAGGCGATCGACACGCCCTGAATGTGCGTAGGATTTGGCACGGCAACTAGGTTTTTGAATTTGAGGGCGCAAGTTACCTATTCAATAAAAAAGGGAAGCAAGAAGCTCCCCTTTTTTTGGATTTAGTGTAATTAAGAAAACTAGTAACTCTACGACAAGAATACGCTGATTGTTTGAATATTACATTCGGGATCTAAGAAGGCCTGAGTTAAAACATGTTAAGCAATGTGCCCACCCTCCGAATCACTCTAAATTTGTAACATGACCAAAGGAAGTATCACCCTGATCGTAGTCCTGATGTCTCTGGCGAGTTTTGGATTGATGGCCTTCCAATCCTACTGGATCAGCAATGCCATCCGGATCAACCAAGAGCGCTTTGACCAAAACGTCCTTCAAGCCTTGTCTCGAACTATCGCCGAGCTGGAAAAGGGGGAAGCAAGCGACATCGTACTGAACAAACTTATCCTTGACTCCGCACTCCAGGAGACTGTATTCAAAAAAATCGACCCCATCGAACTCAGTATTGAGGCGGTCACGTCCTATAATCGTCCATCCTTGGTCGACACGATGCTTTCTTTTTCCGTGCCACAAGTCAGCGCTACATTCCGCAGGATGTTACTTTCAAGGGGTGTGGATATCTCAGTCCTTTCCGAGCTGGAGACTTTCTTTGCCTACATGACTCCCGAGATCGCCTCGACCATGTTTACCCCCGACGAAATGCAGATCCTGCTGGAGGAAAAAGAGCGGCAACTTGACTACATGAGCAAAAACCAAGGCTATCCAAGAAGAGCCCAATCCAGCCCGTCTGGTATTAGGGGGGAAATCAACATCACTGACGACGCCCTAGACAAGATCCGCAAAACCAACTTGAAAATCGAACTGATGAATCAAGCTTTTGCAGAGCTGGCGGAGGGACAGCAGGCCATTTTGGATAGGTTGGATACCGGCTTTGTGAGGAAGTTGTTGAAAAAGCAACTGATCGAAAAAGGCATTTCCCAAGATTTTGAGCTCGGGCTACTCAACGACAAATCCGAGATTTTGCCCATCGGAAATGTTGCCGACCCGGTTCGGCTGAAAAGCCAAGGCGTTCAGGCCAAGTTATTTCCCAACGACATACTAGGCAAGGAGAATTTCCTCTTCATCTTTTTCCCCGAAAAAAACAGCCACGTCATCCGCCAAGTCTGGCTGCCCATATCAAGCTCGATCGTATTTATCCTAGTGATCGTATTTTGCTTCATCTATGCCGTCAAGGTCATCATTCGCCAAAAGGCCCTTTCCGATATCAAAAACGACTTCATCAACAACATGACCCATGAGTTCAAGACCCCCCTTGCTACAGTCAGCTTGGCGGTGGAGGCACTTCAGGATCCGGAACTCTCCGCCCAGGACAAGTTTCGCTCCCGCTATTTGGGCATCATCAAGGACGAAAACAAAAGACTGGTCACGCAAGTAGAAAAGGTCTTGCAAGCCGCAGCCTTGGACAAAAAGGACTTTAACCTCAAGCTGGAATCCGTCAATCTCTCAGAGCTCCTGGAGAGCACGGTGGACCACATCAGCCTGCAGATCGAAAAACGCGGCGGCAAAATCGATTTTGTCAACAAATTGAGAAATCCGGAAATCCTAGGCGACGCTTTCCACCTCACCCATATCTTCAACAACCTGATGGACAATGCCAACAAATACTCCAGGGAAAATCCGGTGATACGGGTGGAGGCCTGGGATGATGCAGATCAGGTAGTGGTGACGATCAAGGACCAGGGCATAGGGATGAGTAAGGATGCAGTCAAGAAAATATTCGACAAATTTTACCGCGTGCCTACCGGCAATGTCCACGACGTGAAAGGCTTCGGACTGGGCTTATCCTATGTGAAAACCATGCTGGAAGCCCACAAAGGCGAAATTCACGTACAATCAGAATTGGGAAAAGGAAGTACCTTTACCATTAACCTACCCAAAAAACAATGAGCAAGGCAAGACTACTAGTCGTAGAAGACGACCCAAACCTGGGCGACATCCTGAAAGAATACTTGGAAATGAAGGGCTACGAACCCACCCTTTGCCGGGACGGAGAAGAGGGATGGAACAAATTCAAAAAGGACAAGTATGACCTCTGCCTGTTGGACATCATGATGCCTAAGAAGGACGGCTTCACCCTTGCCAGGGAGATCAAAAAAGTACAAGAGGATCTTCCGGTTCTTTTTCTGACTGCGAAAAACCAAAAGGATGACATCATCGAGGGTCTGAAGATCGGCGCGGACGACTATCTCACCAAGCCTTTCAGCATGGAAGAATTGCTCCTACGGATCACGGCCATACTTCGCAGAACCCAGAAATCCAATGAAGTAAATGCCTTGAAGACCTATACTTTTGGGGACTTCGTACTTCACTACGATGAGCAGTTCATCGAAGGTCCTGAAGGTAAGCACAAACTGACCTCCAAGGAAAACGAGCTGATTCGCCTGCTCGCTTCTGAAATCAATAAGCTAGTCAACCGCAGCCATGCCCTCAAGCAGATCTGGGGGGACGACAGCTACTTCAACGCCAGATCCATGGACGTCTATCTCAGCAAAATCCGAAAAATCCTCAAAGACGACCCCAAAGTACAGATCATCACGGTACACGGAGAGGGATTTAAGCTGATCGTGGGAGAAGGGTGATAGAGTACGTAGATGTAAACATCGAGACGCTAGACTAAAAACTTGACAGTCCCGAGGCAAATGCTTCGGGATTTTGCTTTCTACGAAACCATTTCCGCCCCGATCCCCGGCCCGTCAGGAAAGTTCACTTTCTCGGGAGTAATAATCACCCCTTTGGCAGGATCCCTCGCAAGGAGCATAGCTCCATCCATATCCACGTAGTCAAGCAGAGGCGCGATGTGTGCAATGGCCGTGATGCCGACAGAGGATTCGGTCATGCAGCCGACCATGGTCTTCATCCCCAATGACTTGGCTTCTTTGATCATCCTGAGTCCCGGGGTGATTCCCCCAGCCTTGACCAGCTTGACGTTGATGGCGTGGAAAAGCCCGTGGCACTTCTTCACGTCGCTCTCCACTATGCAGCTTTCATCTGCCATGACCGGCAGTTTGGAATGCCGATAGACTTCTCTCATGCCCTCAAGGTCGTCTTTGCCTAGAGGCTGCTCCATAAATTCTACACCAAGTTTGGCCAGTTGCTCGGAATTTCTGATAGCCTGTTCGGCGGTCCAAGCGCAGTTGGCGTCGATCCGGAAGATGGAGTCGGTATGTTTGCGCAGCGCCTTCACGATCTCCAGGTCATTTTCGGTTCCAAGTTTGATTTTGTAGATCGGCCAGTCTACTTCCTTCATTTTCGAAACCATCTTCTCGACCGTATCGATACCGATTGTGAAATTGGTGGTTGGAATGTCCTTCGGATCCAGCCGCAGGTATTCATATAGCTTTTGGCCTCTTCGCTTCGTAAACCAGTCCCAGGCTGCCATATCCAACGCACACTGCGCAAAGGGATTGTTGTGGAAAACCTCCCTGCCCAGCCCCCAAAGTTCTTCTGGGCTTCTCCAACCTCCCTTCTCTACAATTGGCCGAAAATCTTCCAGGCAGGCACTCATATTTTCCACAGTCATGCCGTAGAAAGGGTTTGTCGTGGATTCACCCAAACCCAAAAGCCCGTCAGCCTCCAGCTTGACAATTAGCGTGTCCTGTACGTCTCGGCTTTGGTGGGCGATGGTGAAGGTATGCTTCAGCGGCAGGTCGTATACTTGGTAGCTTAATTTCATGGCACGATTTTTCAGCGATTGACAAAAATACACACTATAGTTTCACTCGAATGGCTAGTTTTAACACAGTTTGAATGAATTATCCTATGAACATTGCCAAGTCCCTTAAATTTTTAACCCAAATTCTCCCTCTGTTGGCGCTTACGGCCAACCTGGGTTTTGCCCAAAAAACCTACACCAAACTTCCGCTCAGCCAATTGCAGTCTGCCTACGAAAAATACAAGGAGCCTGCAATTACCCACCGAAGATTCAATCACGCCGACCTGCAGCCGCTGATCCAAAAACATGCCTCAGATTTTAAGGTCGAAAAACTCGGGGAGTCGGTCGACGCAAGGAGTATATCCTCCCTAGACTGGGGCAATGGAAATACCAAGGTAATGCTATGGTCGCAAATGCATGGAAACGAAAGCACGGCTACGATGGCTCTGTTCGACCTTTTCAATTTCCTCGAGGGGAAAAATGATGGAAACGACGAGTTGAGGAATCTCCTGAATTCGGAACTGAACCTCAAATTCATCCCCATGATCAACCCCGATGGGGCAGAGGCCTTCAAGCGTAGAAACTCCTTGGACATCGATCTAAATCGGGATGCCATCTCCCAGATTTCTCCCGAGGCGGTGATTTTGAAAAAAGCGCGCGATGATTTCGAGCCGGAGTTTGGCTTCAACCTTCACGACCAACAGACCTATTACAACGTCGTCAACACGCCTAAGCAGGCAACCATCTCGCTTTTGGCCCCCGCATATAACTACGAGACCGAAATCAACGATGTACGCAGTCGGGCAATGAAGACTATCGCAGGCATGAATGAGTTGCTGCAAGAGCTGATCCCGGGCGGTGTTGGGAAGTATGACGATGCCTTTGAGCCACGGGCCTTTGGTGACAATATCCAAAAATGGGGCACCAGCACCATCCTCATCGAGTCGGGTGGCTATCCCAATGATCCGGAAAAGCAGGAGATCCGAAAGATCAACTTTATGATTATCCTCAATGCCCTACACCAAATCGCCACCAAGGGCTACGAAAACTACACCACCGAGCAGTACTTTGCCATCCCTGACAATGGCATGCAGCTGGTGGATCTGATGATCAACGAAATGCAGGTCAAGGTCAATGGAAGGCCGTACCCCATCGATCTGGTAATCCGAAGAAGAGAATCCGAGGCTAACGGATCCTACTATGTATCCGGCTCGATCGACGATTTGGGCGATATGCAGGTCTATTTTGGATTTGAGACGCTGGATGCCACGGGCATGGAGTTCACCCTAGGAAAGGTATATCCCGAGACCTTCGAAAGCGTAGAGAGTATTTCCCAAGAAAAAGCCTTGGATTTGCTTCGGGACGGTTATTTAGCCGCTAGAGTGAAAAACGGTACTGCGCGGCAACTTCACAATTTACCCATCCAGGTACTAAAAAGCACCGAAAAAGTCTCCGGAGGCTGGATGACAGGCTCGGCTCCAAACTTCTTTCTATCCAAAGACGGGCAACTCAAATATGCAGTCGTCAACGGCTATCTGATCGATCTGCAAAACCCGAACACCCAAGAATATAAAAACCGGGTACTCTAGACGTTAAAATTCCTCAACGCAATTTTGAACCCGCCAAGACGGCGGGTTTTTTGCGTTTGATCACGAAATGTAAAAGTCCTATCTTCCATAAACCCAACTTTTAGCGCAATGAAAGCCAATCTTTCCTCCATCCTCTTCTCTATCGCGATTGTCATTGCGGCCTTTGTTCTGGGCAATGCGGTGATCAACCGCAACCGCCCTCAGGGCACGGTTAACGTGACAGGCTTGGGCGAGCAAAACTTCACATCAGACCTCATCGTATGGGAGGGTAATTTTTCGAGGGAAAGCGGTGACTTGAAAGAGGCCTACGCCAGTCTGGAAAGAGACAAATCCGCGGTGACCCAATATTTGAAGTTGAAAGGGATACCTGAAGAGCAGCTCGTCTTCAACGCTGTGACAACGAGTCCGCTCTATCAGCAAAATTACACGGCTAACGGCACCTACGCGGGGCAAACCTTCACAGGCTATCAACTCAGCCAGACCCTGGTCATCGAATCCAAGGAAGTGGAAAAAGTCGAAAAAATCAGCCGGGAAATCACCGAGCTACTCAATCAGGGGATCACCTTCTACTCACAGCCTCCCCGATACTACTATACACAGCTGGAATCGCTCAAACTCGAGATGGTCGCCAAGGCAACTGAAGATGGGCGAGTGAGGGCAGAACGTATCGCCGAAAACTCCAAAGCCAAACTTGGCGATCTGATCACCGCCAATATGGGCATCTTCCAGATCACCGGCCAAAACTCGGGCGAAGACTATTCTTGGGGAGGTACCTTCAATACTTCCGCCAAGAACAAAACAGCGTCCATCACTATGAAACTGATCTTTGAGGTGGATTGATCTGTATTTTTGGGGATGAAATCGAGCATGAGGGAAGCGTCATCAAACATCCTAGACTCCATGTGGCATTGAAAGAAAACCATCGACACATGAAAAAAGAGGACAAGACTGGACTACACCCACGTAACCTTCACCAAGGCCGATATGATCTCGATGCATTGGCAACAACACATACTGAGCTTCGTGATTTCCTGTTCCAAAATGAATTCGGAAACCTGAGTATAGATTTTTCAAATCCGGTCGCAGTCAAAGCGCTAAACAAGGCTTTGCTAAAGCACCATTATCAAATCGGTTTTTGGGATATTCCAGAGGGCTTCCTTTGCCCGCCTATCCCCGGCCGGGCAGACTATATTCATCATCTGGCGGATCTGCTAGCCGCCTCAAATCATGGGAAGAATCCCGAGGGACACAAAATCCAAGTTTTGGATATCGGTACGGGAGCCAATTTGATCTATCCGATTTTGGGCCATGTGAGCTACGGATGGACTTTTGTCGGTTCTGAGCTGAATCCCAAGGCCGTGGATTCAGGTCGATTGATTTTGGCGAAAAATCCCCAGTTGAAAAAAATCGAGTTGAGAAGCCAGGCCAACGCTGACAAGATCTTTGAAGGAATCATTCGACAAGATGAGTTTTTTGACCTGACACTTTGCAATCCTCCCTTCCACGAGTCCCAAGAGGCAGCCCAAGCCGGCAGCAGGAGAAAGGTGCAAAACCTCACCGGGAAAGAGGTCCGCGAAGCCAAGCTGAACTTTGGAGGTCAAGCGGCGGAGCTTTGGACAGCCGGTGGCGAGCTGGAATTCATCCGAAAGATGATTCTGGAAAGCAGCAGGTTCAAAAATCAGGTATTTTGGTTTACCACACTGGTGTCAAAATCAGCTAATCTCAAGTCTATAGAAACCCTGCTCAAGAAAATCGGAGCAAGTGAGCAAAAAACTATCCCGATGGCCCAGGGAAATAAACAGAGCCGCTTTGTGGCTTGGACTTTTCTCAACCCCAAACAGCAAGAGGGTTGGAGAAACTTCCGCTGGAAATGAAAAAAGCAGGCTTAGTGCCTGCTTTTTTGTCCTGTCGACCGATTGTAGGAATCAACCGTTGAGCGTATATTCTGTGCTGATCTCCATATTCAGTGCTTTGGAGATGGGACAGTTTTCTTCGGCATCCTTCACCAGTTCGGCAAACTTTTCTTCGGAAATACCCTCAACAGAGGCCTTCAGCACCAAATGGGATTTCTTCAATGTCCCTTCCTCGAAGGTAATGTTGGAGGTCACTTCAAGTTCCTTTGGGGGAAAATTCGCTCCGGAAAGGTTGAAGCTGAGCTTCATCGCAAAGCAGCCCGCGTGAGCCGCCGCCACCAATTCCTCTGGATTAGTCCCAACGCCATCTTCAAATCTGGTATTGAAGGAATATTGGGTTTTGTTGAGAACCGTACTGGCCGTGGTGAGATGGCCCTTGCCTTCTTTGCCGCTTCCATTCCATACGGCGGTTGCTTTTCTGATCATGTGGTTAAAGAGTTTAAAGATGAAAAGATATCAGTCCAATTTTGACTCAAAATACAAATTCTAAACAAAGGATTCTCAAGGAATCATTTTTTCAACCTTGACGGGCTCTGGTGAGGGAATTTCTATTTTGAACCCCGCCAAGTCTTGGAATACTTCGAGATATTGATCGGTAACATAGTCCCAGTTGTACCGCTTTATCAGGCCTGTTCGAGCAATTGAGCGGAAATACTCCATTCTCTTGGGGCTACTTTCCGCTGCTTCGACGATATCTTTGATCGATTTTTCGTCCTTATTAAAGTACCAGCCATGCTTACCTTCCTGAAGCATCTCTTGGTTGAAAGGTGTATCCAGCGCCAAGATCGCGCATCCATAGCCCAACGCTTTGAGCATTGCGGGATTGGTACCACCGTATTCATGGCCATGGAAATAGGCGTAGCAGTGGGAATACCAAGCCGCCAACTCATTGCTGTCGGTTACGTAGCCCAAGAAAAGAAGGCGTTCGTCTTCAATGTTTTTGAGGAGCGAAGCATAGTCGTCCATGAAGGGAACATCGCCCACGATGACCAACTTCCTTTTGGTATCAGATTGGAGAAATCCCCTGATGATAATGTCCGCATTGTTATCCGGAATTAGTCTGCCGACAATAAGAAAATACTCCTGCGAACTAATTCCCCATTTTTCGATGTAAGATGGATCGGTAATCTCCAGTGGGTTGGCCCCATAGGCAATAACTTTTGATTTGGCGTTAAACAGCTCCTTATACACCCGCTCCATTTCGAAAGAGTCATTGATGATTCGGTCGTAATATTTGGTGGCCATTCGGGAAGCCCAAAAGAAGTACTTGGAGCCGAAGCCTCTCCATTTGGGTCTGAGCCACTCCAGGCCGTCGACGTTGATCAGCGTAGGCTTTCGGAAAAACCTGGATATCATCCCAAACGGTCCGTTAGCACTGTTGACCACAAAAATCACATCCACATCCGACAGGCAGGCGTGGATCATCGAAAAAAAGGAGTGGGAAAGCTGGGTGAAATACTTGGACTCGATAGCTGGAGTGTAGATGCATTCGATTCCGTTGACATAGCGGGGTTTTTGTGGAAACAGCGCGCGATGGTTATAGACTCTTACGTGCACCCCCTTATGTACCAGCCTTTCTCCGAGTTCCCGTACCATCGTATCATAACCGCCATACACATAGGGGTAGCCTTTAGCGCCCATAATGGCTACTTTCAGCTTCTTTTTAGATTTTGCCATAAATGGATTTCATTTTTTCTTCGAATGCTTCGAGACTGTATTCCGAAAGCACCCGTTTCCTTCCAGCCTTTCCGAATTCCAAACGTAATTCAGGGTTTTTTATCAATTTCTCCAGCGCTTCGGCCGCAATGTCCACATTTCCGACGGGTATCAAAAATCCAGTTTCTCCATCGACGACCATTTCCACTGATCCTCCCGAATCCGTCGCGACTACGGGCAGCGCAGAGGCCATGGCTTCCAAAACTACGGTGGGAAAAGGATCTTGGAATGTGGAAGGGAGCACGAAGATATCCATAGCCCTCATCAAATCAGGCACATCCGTCCGATAGCCCAGATAAGATACCCGGTCTCCCAGTTTTTTGTCCGCTATCTTTTGCTTTAACTCTTCCAGAATTGGCTCGTAGCCCGAAAAAGGATCGCCAACCAGAATAAAGTGGACGTTTGAATATTTTCCTGCTATCTGCTCGGCGATCTCGAGAAAAAAAGATTGTCCCTTGTGCGGGTTCACCCGGCCGACCATTCCTACGATCAGCTGCTCTTGCGGTAGGCCTACCTTAGCTTTCGCATTGGGAAGCGCCTCCAAAAACTCATCGTAGGGGATGCCGTTGTGGATGACTTCGATTCGGGACTTCTTCAGCAAAGGCTGCCAATGATTTGCCACGGCACGTGAGACTGCTATCGGACTAGGCGTGGTCTTATCCAGTAGACCACAGAGAAAATTGACCAAGGGTCTCGGTCCGGGAAAAATCTCATGGATGTGCCATTGATGGGGGATTTCATTTTTCTTGGCCCAATAGGCACCTACTACTACCGCCAGCGTATTGGAGTAAACCAGCTCAAACTGGTATTTCCCATGGAGCTCGGACAGGAGTCGATAGGCTTTGAGATTCTTGCTGAGTCGATTGATTAGGCCGGCAGGATTGACGTATTTCCTTCTGAGAATTCCCAAATTCTGAATGTATACCGTAAAACCTTCGGCTCTCAAAATAGGCTCTAGCGGCCCTGGCCCAGTAAGCAACACCACGGCATTGATGCCCTCGCGCTGGTATAGGCGGAGCACTTGCAGGATGATCTTCCCAGTACCATAGAGGTCTGAGGAGCTTTGGAGTACCAGTATGTTTCGCTGTTTAGCCATTTCTCTTCAGATAAACTCCCACTATTCCGGACTTGTCAAATACGATAGAAAGCAGCTCAATAGTTGAGGCAAAGGGCAAGACAAGCCCAATCAACAACAAAAGGCTAAATGATTTTCCCCGCTTCAGTTGTAGGATGATGTTCTTTTGGTATCCCAGTTTGGAAAGTAAGGCCTGTACCATTCCCAGAATCCCCAAATGGACCGACAGCCCGCGCGAGGCTACTTTATGAAAGCCAATCTTGGAAAACTCCCTCTCCAAGCCTGACTCTGTCCAATGGGTCAAATGCTTTGGAATATCCCAATGCATCCAATTTTTTCCAGAGATTCGGGCTTGCCAGGAGTCTGCTCTCGGCACTTCTATATAAGCCAGCCCATCGGAAGCCAAATTATTCCCAAGCAACTCGGACATTAAAATCATTGGATGCGGCAAGTGTTCCAGAACATGATTGAGTGTGATCAAGTCAAAGTTCCCCTTTTGGATCATTCCACCCAGGTAGAATTCAGTCAACACTTCAACCTGATATTTTGACCTGGCGAAATTACTTCTCTCAGCAGCAGTTTCAATTCCCAACCCGTTCCAAGCATTCTCTTTGGCTACAGCCAAGAACTGTCCCTTGCCCGAACCAAAATCCAACACATTTTCTGCAGTCGGACATATTTCTCTGGCCCTTCTGAGAACTTTCCTTGCCTCAGAAAAAATTACCCGTTCAAAAAGACTCTTCCTATTGTCCACCACCGCATAGACTTCATCGGAGTAAAGAGCCTCTGCGTCCACTTCTTCCGGCAAATAGGTCCAGTACAACCCACAGCATGCACACTTACAGACGTATTGGGATTCCGGTCTATTTTCGGGCTGGGTATTGCATACAGGACAGTTAATTTGCCTCATCTGGCTAGTGGCGAACGAAGAATAATCTCTTGAAAAGCTGTTATGAATTTTTGTGCAGAAAAATCTTTGGATCTGGCCATGCCGGCCTGAACCAAGCGGGATCTCAGGTCTGTTTCACGTTCCAAAAGTATCATTTTTTCTGTCAAGTCTGACTCCAATCCGGCAGAGAAGGGCAAGCCTGCTGCTCCCGCTACCTCCATCAAGGCAGGCTGATCGGAATGGATCACAGGCACTCCAAAGCCCATCGCTTCGAGTACGGGAATCCCAAACCCCTCATTTTCAGAAGGAAAAACATAGGCAAAGGCTTCCTCGTACAGCGCTCTGATTTCACCATCGTCCAGATATCCTGGCAGGATGACCTTTTCCTCTAGTCCCAAGCTCTCGACTAATTTTTCGACATGGGGCAGGTCATTCATCACCTTGCTCTGTCCTGGGCCTCCCGCTAGGACAAGCTTTTTGCCGGATTGGCTCTTGGACAAAAAGTCGGCGTAAGCTCGAACTAGCAAGGGTAGGTTTTTTCGTTTGTCAAAGGTGCCGATATGGAGAAAATAACCTCCTTTGACAAGATTATGGGCAACAAGCAAGGAGGAGGATGGAGTAACGCCATTCAAAAATTTCGGTGCCTGATAGACGACCGAAATCGGCAGCGAGGATCCAAGGTGTTCAAGGAGGGAGTTTTTGGAATATTCAGTCGTCGTGATGATCTCGGTTTTTTCTTTGAGTCCTTTTCTGATGAGACTGAGAAAATACTTCCTCCACCACCTTGGGTAGTTTTGGGGCATTTGCCAAAAAAAAGCATCATGGATAACCGTAAGTCTCCTGCAAGGCAAGGATGCCGCCGGGGAGACAAAGTCCGGACAGACCAAGACATCCGGCTGGTGTTTCTTGACGAGGTCTGGCAGCTGAAATTCCTTCCATCGAAAATAGTCCAAGTGGTAGTTTAGCTTCTGAATCTTGCTCTGCGGGCCTTTATAGGTCTGATCGGCAGCCTGTTCCTCCGGCTCATGGGTAAAAATCCATTCTACCTCCGCGTGGGGATAAGCCCTTGCCGCATGGGCCAACTCCTGCATGTAGGTTTTGATACCGGTAGAGGCGACATTGAGGTATTGGAGATCGAGGAGAACTTTCAAACCGATGAATTTTGGCCAAAGATAATCAGATTCACCCAAAGACTTTGCCAGTCTTCTCTATCGTCAAATTATAGGTTTCGTAGTACAAGATATTGGCTGTGTACTTCTGAATAGCCCTACAGCGTCATCAATACTCTGGCGCTGCGATGCTCCAATGAGATTTCTGTTTCAGGCGAACGATGACTTCCAAATCGTCCGCAAAGATCTTGGTCGTGTTGCCTATCCTCGAAAGAAGCTTGAAAACAAGGTAAGGCGGCTTCAGCTCATGGGTCACATAATGATAGGGATAAATCTGTACCTCAAAGTCGGGCGAGAGCCGTTGAAAATAGGTCTTGATTTCCTTGGGGGAGTATTCCTTCCAGTGGTGCCCATAGGTCACTTTGGACAGGATATCATCCACCGTGATGCCAATTGACTTCATCAGCAGGGTATTCTTGAGATTGCGAATATAGTTGGGAAGTGCAAAAGCGTTGGGTGTGGAGATGTAGATCATTCCGCTAGGCTTCAAGATCTGATAGATTCTTTTCCAGAACAGAATCGGATTGAAGGTGATATGCTCCATGATCTCGGTAAACACGACCAAGTCATAGTGGTCTACTACATCAACAAAAGCCTCCATCCTGGAGATATCGTTATTGACAATAGGATTCAGTCCAAATTTCCTGCCTCGGGCCTGGACAAAATCCATATCCCAAAACTCCGCCACATCCATGGCATCCACTTGGTAGCCTCTTTGGGCAAGCAGGATCGAGGTGTGCAGGTAATGGCTGCCTATATTTAAGACCTTCAATTCGGCTTTGGAATCAGGGATGGTTTTTTCCAAAAACTGATCAAAACTTCTAAACCGTGCCCGGTGAAAATCAAAGTACACCTGTTCATTGGCAACTGAACCCACTGTGTTGGCAATCTCCAACTCCAAAAGTTTAATGTTATCCATCGTTAAATCTTTCTGAGGTAAAAACAGGCTTGGTCTCCGATTTTCTGCTTGTTGTATTCCATTGCTTTTTGGGCAAAATCAGCCAATTCCTTTTTTGAAAACTCTCGGGCGATATCCGTGCCCTCGAAAGGCTTGCCCCTCTTATAAAGTTCAGTGATCCAAAACTGGTTGCCCAAACTGTCAAACTCCACCTTGTAAAGCTCCAAGCCAAACCGCCCAGCCATGAGTCTAATGGATTCGGTGTTGGGAATAAAAAGATGCCTTGGAGCATCTAGCTGATACCAAAATTCACGCTCCTCTTTCCAGATCCTCCCATCCGTAACGGGCACTCGGATCAAAACACGGCCGCCAGGGTTTAGGATTTTTTCGAACATCCCAAACACCCCACTAGGATCTGCAATATGCTCCAAGGAATGGTGGAACATCAGGATGTCATAGCGTTCCTCGATCTCGAAACAATCTCTCCTCAGAAGAGAAAAGCCTGAATACTTCCGCGACGAACCCAAAAAGGGATCATATCCGTGGAGCGTTTTGAATCCACAGTAGGAAAGTTCCCCCAAAAGCTGCCCGTTGCCACAGCCGATATCTGCAATGCGATCACTCTTGTTCGCATTTAATCCATTCAGCCATTGGAAATACACAGGATCCATCAGAGACACCCCATTTTGGTATAGCCAATAGCGGAAGTTTTTCAATGCTCGACCCAGTCTGCCGCTCTTCTTGAATTCCCGAAATGAATAATAGTCACCGGAATAATAGCTTCCCAAATCCTCAGGAACCTCTGTGATAAAGACAGCCTGGCATTTTGAACATTCGCAGTAAGTGAACTCCCCGCCGCTTCCAAACATCCGTTCTGAGCCTGTGAAAAATTCGTTGCCTGCGTTGTTGCCACAGGCTGGGCAATTCGCACTCTTGTCTAAAACTCCCATGATCTGCGGACAAAAATAGTCGTCCATTGTAAGAATACTACTTAATTCTTTCCTTGAAAGTTTAAACCTGACACCCGGATTAGAAAATCTACTTTTGACATACAATCCACTGATTGACCTGAAAGAAATTCTGAATCAGCCGATTGACTTTTTTGCTAAGCGGCATCTTATAGCGGATCAAATTTCCAAGTTTTTCTCCTAGGGAATGGGTAAAGTGGTCGATGGGCTTCAAACCTTCAGATTCACAAAGTGCTCTCAACACCGATTTGGGAAAGATGAAGGTGTGTTCCAGCCCATCGATTACATCAGGCACTTCTAATCTTAACAGCTTCGTCCAGCGATGGAATCTGTAGAGGCTACTCGAAATATCCGGTGTTCCGATGGCAATCTTTCCTCCCGGTTTCAGGATTCGCTTCATTTCCCGCACATAGGCCCGTGGGTCCAGCACATGCTCAATCACATGGGAAATGTGGATAAAATCAAAGGTGTCGTCTGGAAAGGAAGCTGACCAAAGATCTCCCCTGAAGGTCTTGACACTAAAATGATCCGAAACAAAGTCGAGTGCTCCCTGGTCGAATTCGGTAGCGTACAGTTCACATCCTAGCTGATTGGCGTAGGCCAAACCCAATCCCAAGCCGCAGCCCACATCCAAAAATTTGGATCCAGACTGTAGCCCACGAAGATATCTCGCTTCACCTTTGATAGCTTCCGGAGTAAGGCTTTTGATTCTGGCAAAATGCGCTTCGATCAAGGCCTTGTAGTCCATCGCCTCATAGCGATCTTTTTCGTAGTACTGCGTGTAATATTGCGCCAGCTCTTCCTCATTTGCCATTGGATTGGCAAAGACAAGTTTGCACGAGTTGCATTGTACTCTCGAGATATGGGGACCCTTTCTGTGGGCGTCGATGGCATAGCCTCTCAGGCTGTCGGACTGGCAGATCGGGCAAATTTTATGAAGGATCATGTAAGGCTCTTTCGGATTTTTTTAGATGAGAATATTCGTTGATACTGGTTCCGATCATCCACCAGGATATCCAGGAGACATAGGTATAAATTTCTACGTTTGCCGTGAAAAGGGGCAAAAGCAATCCCACTTTTACCACTGCCCCCGTAAATGCGATTCGGGCTATTCCCAAATTGTCTGTGTTTCGGAATACGCTTATCGAGTTTTTTACTCCGGAGGCAAGCAGAAAAATATACAGCATCATACCCAGCCAGCCGAGCTGTACCCCATAGATCAAGAATTGGTTTTCGCCCCCGACCCGCAGCTCATCGGTAACACTCCCAAAATTCCCGCTCATCGCCAGGCCAATACCCAATGGATTGGCAAACATGGAGTCCAGTGCCACCAGCCACTCGACCACGTGTCCAACGCTGGAGTCGCTCTCAAAGGTCAATGTGTCCAAGACGAAATAATAGAAATCCTCAGAGGCGAAAAAGAGTATGTACGCAACGAAAACTAAGAGCGCTAAAAACCCGAAGCCAATCAGCTTGTAAAGTTTGAAAACCATGGCCACAAAGAAAAGCATAATAAAAAAGGCCCCGAAAGCAGCCCGGGAGGAGGAAAAAACCAAGCTCCCTATAGAACAGACCATCACCAGTAGATAAGGCCAACTGTATTCTTTCTTTGAGGTCAAAAACCAGATCAGTGCAGCTGTAAAGCCCATCAAAACTGAACTCGCCAATTCCAGAGGATCAGAAAAGAAGCTGGCGAGTCGCTTCGTCACAGCCTGGGTCTCAAAAGTCCAGGTCAGCCCAAAATTTCCTGTGGGCTCAATGTCGTTGATAGCCTGATTGTACAGTGCATAGCCGCTGAACTGCTGCAGGTGGGCATCCAAAACGAAGTGCTCAATTGCATTGAGCACAAATGCCCCGATCGCTACCGCGAAGATGATGCGAAAGAGCCATCCGATCTCAAAGTCTTCAAAGCGCGTGTTTCTTCCCAAAAAATAGACAAATCCGGGGATCAGCATACTTTTGTAGTACAGCGCCTTGTTGATAAAAGAGGCCTCACCAAGCGGTATCAGTAGATATAGAAAAGCCAAGCCCAGTAAGCTGAGCATAATCCAGTCTGTAGACTGGAGACGAAAGGGAGATTGAAAAATTTTCTTTTGGTAGAAAATAAAAGCCAAGAGCGCGACGAGCACGACGACTTCTTTGAGCATTTGAAATATAGCCACTACTTCCGGCGAGCGGGTCGCCAAGAAGATAATGCTCAAGCTGGTGATATAGAAAGGAAGATAAGCTGCCAAAAAAAAGACAAACCATGACCATTTCCCCTTAAAGGTCATCTCCTGTAGTATCCAGAGAAAACCTATCCCAACGATCACGGCCAGTATGAGGAAGACTATCATTGCCATCCGGGCAGCATTTTGGGGGTTCGCATAGATGACATCTCGACTTTCCAAGAGGACACCAGCCTTGGCGAGTCAAGCAGCGCTGCCGTTGACGAGAGGCAAATGCCACTAGGCGATGTGGTACGACAGAGCAAGGCATGGAACATTGGACTAGCTTATTTTTCCTCCAACTGGGAGCTTACTTCTTGCTTACATAGTGATCTTTGTAGAGTTGACTATCCGCGCGTTTTCGGATAAAATCCTCGATTTCAGGATTGTTTTTTTGATCTTCAGTCGGAGCGTACAGGGCCCGCTCTCGGTTGGCGACGTCTGAGGGTGGGTCACATAGGTAGTAGACTGCCAGTGATTTTCGGATATTGTTCCCATCGGTACTCACCTGTCTGCTCAAGCCATGCCAGGACATAAAGGTCGTGTCGAAGATCACCGCCCGGTTAAATTTAATCTCGACCTCGCTTTCCAGACGCAGAGGCGAACTGGTCTCCGAATCGTTGCTCCACAAGCCAAAATGGCCTCCAAAGTCAGGTTGCCAATCTTGGGAAAGATAGATGATCAAATTGATCCTACGCTGAAGCCCCAGCTTGGGGTGGATGCTGTAGTCTAGGTGTGGATTGAGCTTTCCCCCATCAGGATGCATATGCCATCCCCCTCCGTGCAGGCCAAAATCGGGGTAAAGCTTGATTTCCAGTATTTGGCTGAGGCGTGATACCACAGGTTCGGAGCACAGATACTCCAAAAATTTGTAGGTAGTCGAGGGAAACCGGTTCCAGTCGTTCAGCGCGGATTTTTTTTCAAGGGGATTGGAGTAGCTGAAGAGACTTGCGTCGTCTATATTGGGAAACTCTGAAGACAGCTTTACCGCAATCGACTCGTCAACAAAGTCATCGATGATCAGGTGGGGAAACGGTTTGGCGGATTGAAAAGTGGCCGCCTCTTTTTCAAGAAAATCTAAATTAATCATGGTAGGTTTTTAGTAAGCCGTCCCAAAATCCCCGCCAAGCAAGTTTCAACTTGTTTGGCCTCCAGCGGGCCAGAAAGTATCCGGTGTAGGCTCCCATTTTTCCAAGTTGAACCAAAACCGCCAATGGGATGAATATTGGACTTGTATGCTGTTTGATATAGATCATTTGGTTTCGCTGCGCAAGATAGTGAACGCGGGGGTTTAGAAACCCCTCTTTTCCTTTAACCTTCGAGCTGGATGAGTTTCCCACAGAATGGTAGACGATCGAGGAGGGCTCAAACCATAGTTTGTAGCCGGCATTTCTGATCCTTGTCGACAGATCCACATCCTCGAATGAGCCAAAAAAGAAAAATTCTTTAAGCAGACCGGTTTCTTTTAAGACGCTTGTTTTGATGAAGAATGCGCAGCCTGTGATCCAGTCTGTTTCTTGTCCATGCAGGGATTCCGGCTTGGTCTTTCCTTCCATTTTGGTAAGTGAGAGTCCCAATTGGGGGATGAGTTTCCCTCCGGCATTCCAAATGATATGTCTCCTTTGCTGATTATAGTAGATCAGGGGTTGGGCTGCTGCGAAATCCTTCTTGTCGTGGATGGAAAAGACCAGCTTCTCAAGAAAATCAGGCTCCACCTCCGTGTCGTTGTTAAGCTCCATGGCATAGTCGAATCCATTTTCCAGCGCATATCGAAATCCGACATTGTTTCCTCCGCTAAATCCGAGGTTCTCTTGGTTAAAAATAAAATGGGCAAAGTCCTGAAACTCACTTGCCAGCTTTTGGGCCGAACCGTCTTGGGAAAAATTGTCGACTACAATCGGAAGAAAATTATCGTAGGTGCATTTTTGGAGCGAAATCAGGCATTTCTTCGAATCCTCGTAATTATTCCAATTGATCAAAATGACTGCGACAGAGGGTCGGGGACTTGCGGGCATAAGCGAATATAAAAGTTGTATTCCAGGACACGTGGTTTTTGAGGTGGTAAAGATAGGCTACCCAATAACTCAACAAGAATTAAATCAGTTGAGATTTTCCAAAGATATTCATCATGTCGACGAACTATCCTGATCGGAGAATAATCGCTTCACTGTTCCGATGTTGTATTTCCAGTTGAAGAATGTAAAAATGAGAAACACCACCATTTCTGTGGAGACGATACTGATACAAAGACCTACGCCACCCATAGTAGATGTCAAAGTAGTAGCTATTGTTAGCATATAAGCACACATCATCCAACTGGCTCGGAAAAGGAGCTTCTTCTGATCCGCTACCAGCATCAGGGTGATATTTCCAACATTCAAACAAGCCAGAAAAGGGATGGCTGAGAGGATTTGCAGGAAGCGTACGGAGTCAGCCAATTCCGATTTGGAAAGGATTTGGATGATCCATGTGGCCGTAAGATACACTCCAGCCGATATTAGCCCCCCAACCAGAAGAACTCTCAAATGTACCTTTCTCAGGAATCGATAGAAGCTATCTTTATCTTCCTGATACAACTTGGATGCATTTGGAAATACTGCCTGGACGACCAATGCGGGAAACAGCCTTAGTACCATCACCACCCGCTCAGCTAGGCTATACATCCCAAGCGTTTCTGCTGTGGAAAAAAAGCTCAGGATGATCAGGCCGCCGTTTATCGAAATAAAGCTGGCAAAATTGCTGAAGAAGAGAAGGACATTCTCTTTAAGACTTTTCCAGATCGCCATCGCCTCGGGGCGATAGAAACGGATGTCAAGAAAGAAATGGATGTAGGTCAACAAGAAAAGGTTGATGCCCAGACCCAAAAAGCCCAGCATAAAGTTGACCCATTTACTTTGCTCAGGAGAGTGGATAAATAAAACAATGCCCAACAGGAAAAGCAGTTTGGAAAAGACGTTGGCGATGGAAACGAGCTTCATTTTTTCCATCCCCTGAAAAAACCAGAGCGGCAGGGTGGCTTCAGAAAAGAGGAGGAGTAAGGAAAAGACCAAGATGATACGATACTCGCTAAAAAGCTCCAGCCCAAAAACCCCTATCAGGATAATCAGCGATGCTATACTCGCCAGCACAACCTTCGCTGAGAACACATTGGACACAACGTGTGAGAGGGAGTTTTTGTCCTCCCTGTAGATGGCGACCTCCCGCGGGGCGCTTAGATTGTATCCAAACGTCACCAAAATATTCAGCACGGCAATCACCGATAGTGCAAGATTGACCAGGCCAAACTGATCCACCCCTATACTCTGGATCAGCAGAGGCATCGAAATGATGGAAATCAGCACATTGGAAGACTGGATGAAGGCGAGGAACAGGAAGTTTTGGATCGACTTGTTCCGAATAAAATTTCCTAGGGGAATTAGCTGGACTAGTTTTTCAAACATGGCAGCTTAGGCTTAGCTCTCCTGCACATGCTTTTCATAAAGCCTGCGGAAATACAGTCCAAAAAATGCCAAAAGCCCCCCTATCACCGCGCCCAGCACCATACCTTTCACCAGCCGGATCTCGGAGCGCTCCAAGGGCAGCCTGGGGGAGTCGATGATCTGGATCAGCGGAGAGTTGTTGCGGTGGTTGACCTTGGCGATTTCCAAGTTTTTGACGATCTCCTGATACACGGCACCGGTCGCCTGCACATCGATCTGGCGCTTTTTGCTCTCCACTGTCGCCGAACTCAGGAGAGGGTTGGCGTTGGGCACACGGTCAGTTGCGACTGCGTAGGCGTTCACGCTTTCGTCCAGAATACTTCTCACGGAGTCCGCCTGGGTCTGTAAGATGGACAGGTTCTCTCCTGTCTTTTTTGTCTTGGTCTCGAAGTAGAAGGAGTTGACCTTCTCTACCAGTTTTTCATTAAATGTCTTTGCGAAAAGCTCGTCCTTCGAAGAGATGCTCACCTGAATGATGCTTAGCTTGCGGTCTGGCTTGGCGACGTTAAGCTGGTTTTCGCGGATCAGCTTCGCGACTTCTTTGACCACAGAGTCCTGGGTGACGCTAAATTCTTCCCTGGGAATGGAGAAATCAAGGGAAGTAAAATCTACCTTGGATGCCCATTTTTTGTCCAGCTCCTGAAAACTCACATATCGGTCAATCAGCAGTTGATTGTCCTGAAATGGACTGAGCAAAGTCTCACCGAGCATGCGGTCTGACCGGTACAACTCCATGATGTTGTCACCTTGAAAAAGCCCACTCGTACTGCCGAGCGAGCCGAGATTCACGCCAACCAGTGAGGCCAAACCAGACATCTGGCTGATACTTCCACCATCGCCTTCCTCTAGTACGAAAGACGTCTCGGCATGAAACACGGGTTTTTTGAAGATAGAAACCAAGACGCCAAGGCCCAGGCCAAGTATAGCAGCGAGTAGGAGTACTTTCCATTGGGAAAGGAAGAAAGCAAACCACTCTCCGAGGTTTTGGATCACCTCTTTAAGCGTAAACTGACTGTCCGAAAAATGCTTTGATCCTGCCATTACCAGTTGATTTGAGAAACGACCAAAGCCAAGGTTGCCAAGCCTGTAGTAATCCCTACGATCTCTCCGAGGCGGAGCGGAACCTTTGGCCCTTTGGTAGGGACGATGACTTCAGCTCCCGGCTCTACCGGCGGGAAATTCTTGATTCCGAACAAGCCTTTAGTTCTCTTGACGGCTCCATTGGCGTAGACAACATAGGTTTGCTTTTTGTTTGCGCGGCGTTCAAACCCACCGGCGCTGTTGATGTAATGCTTCAAGCTGCGTCCGTTTTCGTAGCGAATGGTCGTCGGGTACACCACGTCTCCCCGCATCCTCACGGTCTGCAACAACTTGGGCACGGATAGAATGTCTCCTTCTTCCAAGATCAAGTCATCGTCCGAGCCTGGATTTTGGATGATTTTGGCCAAGTCAATGGCCACGGCTTCGGATTCCTTGAGCTTCACCGCAAAACCCGGGGTGCCTGCGGCAATCTGGTCCAGCGATTCTTTTTTGGCGTTGGCCAATAGGGTATCCACCGGGTTTTCTTTCTCCTTGGGAAGATCTCTGAATAGCCGCTGTAGGAGTTCCTCCTGCGCTTCCGAATTGTTCGGATCTTCGATCAGTCGCATTTTGAGCGCTTCCAGATTCCGCTGTCGTCGGATCTGTTCGGACTCCGTATTGAAAAACTCCGTTCTCCGGATCAGGGTCGCCCCTTTTGCGTAGGCAAACTGATTGAGCCCTCCGGCTCTTTTCACCAAGTCGGAGATCCGCTCTACGCTGTTCTGGATGGCAAAGATCCCCGGCGCATTGACTTGCCCTTCCACTGCCACTAGCCTTTGCATGGTGAAGTTTGCTCTCTTTCTCACGATCACCTGGTCAAATGGCTGAAGCGACGGTGAGTCAGTGCTGATCGAGAGATCTGGATTGACCCTGCTGGGGATGATGTCCGATAGTGTGCCCAAATCCGAATCTTCGAGTCTTCTGGCAATCTCGATATCCTGGGGATTCGCGGATTCTTGCAAGCCCCCAGCGAGAATGATCAGTTCCTCGATCTTCATGGATTCGGAAAATGGATAGGTTCCGGGCTTCTTCACCTCACCCAAGATCTGCACATAGCGCTCATTTTGAATGTCGTAGATACTGGAGATTCGTACCACGTCTTCTCGCTGCAACACGAGATCTGGAGCTGTGCCAGCCAAAACATTTTTCAAGTTGACTTCGATCATCTCGGAGCTGAGATCCGCCTTGGTCCGCAGGATACTTGCCCGCTCGGTGTAGGCATCGCCTCTAAGTCCCTCGGCATTTTTGATCAACTGGGATAGAGTCAGACCCTCGGAAAGTGCAAATATTCCTTCACGATACACCGCACCTTTGATTTGGACACGATTGCTATAGCGGTCGAGAATTCTGCTAACGGTGATTTCATCTCCACCTTTGAGGATAAACATGCCGAATTGGCTTTGGTAGACATCAGAAACGGATCGCTGGTTTCCGGTGATTCGGGAAATGGCAACGCGGTCCTTGAATGCTACATCGGTAAAGCCACCTGCGTAGGCGAGCAGATCCTCAAATGTGTCCTCTTCACCTATCTCAAAGGTCATGGGACGTTTCACCTCACCGGTGACTTTTACCCTAGAGAGAAAAGGAGAAACCAAGATCACATCCTGATCCTGCAGCTGCACGTCCAAGTTAGCCGTGCCTTTGATCAGCAGGTCGTAGATGTCTATTTCTGCAATCGTCTGGCCATTCCGCACGAGCTTGATGGCCCGCATGGTTCCGTTTTCGTTTGGTCCTCCTGCGGCGTAGAGCGCGTTGAAGGCTGTGGAGAAGGCGCTCAAAGTAAAAGTTCCTGGCAGCCTGACCTCTCCAAGGATATGCACTTTGATCGTGCGTACATTGCCCAGCGTCACCTGGAGAAAGGTATTGGGATTACTGCCTGATAGTCCCGGGTAGAATCTGCCCACCCGATTTTTGATGATTTCGGTGGCCGCTTCTATGCTTTTGCCGGACACCGGTACCGGCCCGATATTGTCCAAGAGGATAAATCCATCCGGATTGACCGTTGCTTCATAATATTGCTCCGATTGCCCGTAGATATCCACAAAGACCACGTCCCCTGGCCCTAGGATATACCCTTTTGGAGTGGCTTGGTTGAGACTTGGCTCAAAGCTGAGACGTCGATTTTTTTGGTAAAAAAGAGCGGAGCCAAAAATATCGCTGCTTGGCGTATCTGTCAGAATCTCGGCTTGTGGTTGGTAGAGGCCTCGGGTGATTTCGTTCATATCGAGCTGCTGCCGAGGTTCCCTTCTGGAGGCGTTCGTATTACGCTTAGCGCTGCCACTCGTATCCAAACCCTGAATCCGGCTTCTCAATTTTTCAACCTCTGCTGAAGGCATGCCGCGAAGTTGCGCCATCTGAAGAAATTCATCCACGCCCAGTCCCGCTTCATTTGCGCGATTGACCAACTCCGAAACCTGTTGATCCGAGAGTTCGTCCACTTTGATGGTCGTCAGATCGGTGTTTTGCTGGGCAATTGTCTGTGGTGCTGAAACGATCAGTAAGATGACTAAGGCAAAAAAATACCAGATTCTCGTAAATAAAATCATGTGTAGAAAGACTGTTCCGGGTGAATATCGGGCAAATTGGGATCTAAAAATCCGTGAATTTCTTAATTCTACCAAATATAGCTCCAAAATGTAGGCATCGGGGCCAATAGCGCCGATCTACTCAGAGCAATTCCTGCAAATCTCGATTTGGCTTCGGTCGCCCAACAATTGCCTCCGGAAAGCTGCATAGGCTTCTGAATTCCAGATCGACCCCAATGAACCCGTCCTAAGCTCTCCCATCACATGCTCCGCATCCTTGTCAAAACAACAGGGTACAACTTTGCCATCCCAGGTCACGACGGCACCCTGCCACATTCTCCAGCATCTGTTTTCGGGCTTCTTTTTCAGCTTCCATTTCCCATCCCCGGCTGGAATGTAGCGCGAAAAACCCAAGTCAGAGGGAATCAAGTCCGAACCGCTTTCATAGTCATAGATTTGGGCAGTCTTGAGCTGAAGCTCGTCCACGCCGACTTCCTTGGCCCAAGTCTGCAGCGCTGGAATCTGTTTTTCATTTTGCCCCGTGACCAAAAACTGAAGAATAATCCTGGGAAAACGAAGACCGGCATTTTGCCGCTCTGAAAGCAAGAGTCTCAGACCGTCATGCACTTTTTCCAGCTTTCCTCCGATCCGATAGCTTTCATACACTTCCTGCGTGATCCCGTCCATCGAGACGATCAGCTGCTTCAGGCCACTCGCCAAAATACCAGCAACCTGCTTCTCCCCAAGGAAATGCGCATTGGTGGAAGTGGAAGTGAAAATTCCCCTTGCGTCAGCATACCGAACCATCTCCAAAAAACGGGGATTGAGGAAGGGCTCTCCCTGAAAGTACAAGTGAAGCCAAGTAAGATGGCTTTTCGCCTGCTCAATCACGCGCTCGAAGAGCTTTTCCTGAAGCATACCCGTAGGACGGGTAAATGACCGAAGCCCTGAAGGACACTCGGGGCAGCGGAGGTTGCAGCTGGTGGTGGGTTCGATGCTGAGTGTCGTGGGTTTTCCCCACATCACCGGCCTTCGCAGCACTTGGCTCATGTGATAGGAGCCTCGCAAAAGAAGGAAGTTGGCGACTTTTTGGAAAGTCAGGTACCGAAAAAACGCCAGCCCGGTGATCCATTTATTTTTCACTCGGGAAAATACGGCAATCCACCGAGAAGATACTACCGGGTAGATACCAATCCGTCTACCCGGTAGTTTCAAGGGATTAGATTTGGATTCCTTACTTTTGGAATTGAAACCCTTCACCCATGAGGCTAATCCGTTGTATATATCCGATCGCAGTGCTGCTTTTTGCATTTGCCTGCGGCAAAAAAAACCAAAGCTGCGAACTCGCCCCGGAGATCCTGGACCAAGACCTTGAGCTGAATATTATGAGGCTGGAAGATGAATTTTTCAAAGCTAATACCACAGAGGACTTTGTCTTTCTCCTGGAAAAATATCCGGACTTTGCGGAAGTCTATCTCGAGCAAAAAAACTATCCCTCGCCAGACTCGCTTGCGTCGAGCCTTTTGGCGATCCACCAGGACTCAGCTATGCGTGTTTTGTATGACTCAGTGAAGGTGGAATTCGCCGATATCTCCGATATCCAACGTGATCTGACCAACGCATTCAAATACATCAAGCACTATTTCCCGGACTTCAAGACGCCCAAGGTGTACACCTTTGTGTCGGGATTAAACTCAGACTTGGTCGTGACTGAAGACATGATCGTGATCGGTCTCGACTATTTTTTGCCTGCTGACCACAGCTTCCAACCTGACATCGCGAGGTATATGGCTGAGCGCTACGAAAAGCCTTTCCTGGTGCCCATGATCGTTTTGGCGATTTCCTCGCAATACAACGCCATCGATCCCAAAGACAATACGCTGCTTTCGGAGATGATTTATTATGGCAAAGCCTATCATTTTGTAAAAGCGATTATGCCCTGTACACCAGAGCAGTACATCATAGGCTATACCCCGGAAGAACTTGCAGAAACCTACGACAACGAGGAATTTATCTGGTCGCACTTTGTAGAAAACGAGCTGCTCTATGAGACCAATCCCTTCGAAATCCGCAAGTACATCGGGGAAGCCCCCTTCACCGATGCCATCTCCACGAAAGCTCCGGGCCGACTGGGAAGATGGCTGGGATGGAATATCGTGGACGACTATCAGGCAAATCGGGCTGTGACGCTTCCAGAACTAATGCGGGAGTCCAATGCCGAGACCATCTTTAGGCAATCCGGATATCGGCCTCGCCGCCCAGAGTAGGCTTTGGCTTGGGATTGACTATCTCCAGCATTCGGCTGATTGCGATTTCCTTGGAAAAAAATGCCTCCGCCAGCTTTCGGGAGTTTTGTCCCATTTTGTCCAATGCGGCTCTGTCCTCCGCCAGAGACTCCAGTTTGGAAAAAGCGGTGTCCATCTTGCCGGGCAAGCAGGAGATGCCCAGGCCGTGGTTTTTTACCAAATCGCAAACCCAGCCCTTATGGTTGACGAGAATCGCCCTTCCAGCGGCGATCGCGTCAAAAAACTTATTGGGGCTGTTGGTTTTCAAAACCGGCAAATGTGCGAAGGAAATCCACGCTATGTCGCTGAGATTTAAAATCTCATTCACTTCGTTTTTCGGACCAAAAGGGATAAAGTGGACGTTGTTCAGACTCTTCAAAGAGCTGAGATTTTTTAATTTCTCGGCGTGGCTGCCCGCTCCCATGATCAGAAAATCCCAGTCTTTTCCACGCTTTTGGGCCAATTCAGCCAAATCCAACAATTCCTCGACCGCATTCACCAATCCCAGCGCACCCGTGTATGCGATCGTCAGTCCCCCACTTAGGCGGAGTTCCTTGGCAAGTTTTTCATTTCGCTCTTTAGGGAAAAAAGTTGCCAGGTCAGAAAAATTGGGCAGCAGTGCGACCACTTTTCCAGGGCTTGACTTACGAATGTGTGAAGCTATTCCAGGAGAAAGGGCTACCAAACTCAGGGCTTGGTCATAAATCCTCTTTTCAAGGGAATAGAGCAATCTTTTCAAAATCGAATTTCGGATGGCACCAACTTGGATCGGAGCTTCTGGCCAAAGATCCCTCACCTCAAAGATGTAGGGGAGGGCCATCTTCTTTTTTGCCCAAAGACCAACCAGCCCGGTGGTCAAGGGAGTAGAAGTGATGTAGAGCAAATCCGGTCGTGGAAGCTTTTTGAGCAACTTTTTGGCCTTCGTCACAAAACTCCAAAAAGCCAGAATTCGCTTCACAAACCCAAATTTTTGATCATATGTCACGGGAAGGTAGTGGACTCTTATCCCGTCAATCCAGCACTGGTCATATCCAGGGCGATTATGGGCGGTGATCATATCCACGCTGATTCCGGCCTCCACCAGGCCTTTGGCCAAGTGATAAGATCGCACGGCGCCTCCCTGCTCGGGAGTGCGAAAATACTGGTGGACATACACGACTCTCATAGATCATGCAATTTCGCCCATTCTGCCAACAGAAACAGATTGTATAGCGTCAAAAATTGGTTTTTGGCTGACTGCTCGGGCTTTTGCAAAACCTGCTGGATGGCTGGTGACAGGTGTCTTCCATGGCTTTTTTCAAAAGTCCTCAAGGAATCGAATACCCGGAGCGAGAATTCGTTTTTTGTGTTTAGCCACTCTTCAAGAGGTAAACCAAAGCCAAATTTTCTCCGATCCGCCACCCAGGCGAGTCCACTTTCCCTTAGGATATTCCTGATCCAGGGTTTTCCTGTAAGCAAAGTCGGATCATTTACTTTTCTCCAAAGGCCCAAAATCGAAGCATCTAAGTAAGGAGATCGTCCTTCGATACCATGCGCCATGAGCGCATTGTCGTGGATTTTCAAGATATCCTGAACCAAATAGACCTGTCGGTCAAAATCCAGCATCCGCTTGTATTCCGGCAGATTTCCATTGAAAATTCGGGCGTAATCGGCCGCCATATCTGCAGGAGGATTTTGCAAAGCGGTGAAGTTCAGAAAAGTCCGGTTGGGATCCGGGTCTATCGCGGCCATGTACTTCCCCCAGCCTCTGCCCAAGGGCAATTTTTTTAGAATGCCTGCCCATCGGTTCCAAAAAGCTTTCTGCGCCAAATATCTGGAAAACGCGGCATGGCGCTGGTATCCACCCCAAAGTTCGTCAGCTCCGGCACCCGAAATCAGGACCTTGGTCTCGGGCTTGGCATTTTTACCAATCATCCAGGTCAGAAACCCGGCCGAATCCCCAATCGGTAGATCGACACTCCGAAGGTATTCCTCCCAATTTTCAAAAAAAACCCTCTGGTCAACCTCGACGAGCCGATGATCCATCGGCACTTCCTTGGCGAGTCGAAGAGTTGCATCTCCATCTGCATATTTTGCGCGATATTTCTTTTCAAGCTGCACGGTGTAGGCGGGTAGCTTGGTTCCGGTCTTTTGATACCAAAGACTATACAGCAATGTGCTGTCTGCCCCACCGCTCAGCAAAATCCCCACGGGCACATCCGCTTGAAACTGTCGCAGCACGGATTCTTCCAGAACCTTTGCAAAAAGCGCTTGACTAGGGACGCTGTTTGGCTCCCTCGGTAGCGAAATCGTATCCCATCTAAACGTGTCATGTCTGTGGATCAGACTGTGTCTTCCCGGCTTCCAAGCTCGAATGCCGCGGAAAAAAGTTTTGCCGGGTAGGGGAGTCCGAAAATAGAAGTAGTGCTCTATCTGCTCCCAGTCTGTCCTAAATTCCTGCAGGCTCACAATCCCCCGAACTTCTGAAGAAATAACCAGAGTTTCTTGGTTTTGAAAGTAGTAGAGTGGCTTTTTCCCATTCCTGTCCGCCGCCACCAAGACCGAACGGCTCACCAGATTGACATACATTAGGGCAAACATTCCCTCAAGGTTCTTCAGGCCATTTTGGCCGAAATGTCTGAGATAGTGGAGCAAAACCTCCGTGTCGGACTCGGTGACAAACTCCACCCCCATCTTGGTGAGCAGGCTTCGCAACTTTTGAAAATTGTAGATCTCGCCATTGAAGACCAGCAGGCTCTTCCCATCAGGAGCCCAAAAGGGCTGATCCGCGTCAGGGCCAGGATGGAGGATTTTCAGCCGATTGACGCCAATCCACAGTCCCGCCCAAGGAGAATATATTGCGGATTGATCCGGACCCCGGTGATTGGCAGCATCAACGAGCTTTTGGATCGCGTGCCGATTTGCACCCTTTCCCCATATCAGATGAATGCCACACATCAGAAATCCTGCTGGTCAAGTGCAGTTTTGCCCTGGTTTTTCTCGAAAAATCTGCAAAAATGTGTGATCGCGCATTCTTCACATTTAGGCCGGCGGGCAAGACAGACGTAGCGACCATGCAAGATCAACCAATGGTGTGCAAGGTGGATATATTGCCTTGGAATATGCTTCACGAGTTGCCTTTCGACTTCAAGGGGAGTTTTTGCAGTCATTGGCACGAGGCCTAGTCTTCTGGATACCCGAAACACATGCGTGTCCACCGCCATATTGGGCTGATTCCAAACGACCGAGGTGATGACGTTGGCAGTCTTGCGCCCCACACCAGGCAGCTTGATCAGTTCGGCTACCGTCCCGGGAACCTCACTTCCAAAGTCCTGAACCAGCATTTTTCCCAATCCCAGCAAGTGCTTGGTTTTGTTGCTCGGATAGGAGACGGATTTGATATAGGGATACAGCTCGTCAAAATGGGAAGCCGCCAGATGCTCGGGAGTCGGAAAATCCCGGAACAACGCGGGAGTGACCATATTGATCCGCTTGTCGGTACACTGGGCGGATAGGACCACGGCGACCAATAGCTGGAAGGGGTTTTCGTAGTGCAGCTCCGTCTCGGCGGCGGGCATGTTTTCGGAAAAATGGGAAATGAAAGCCTCGAAGCGCTGTTTTTTCAGCATAAGCGAAGTGGGGATTTGCCTCCGAATATAACTAAGGACTTGGATATCGGAAGAATTTGCGGATCAAATTTCTTTAGCCGATTATATTTACGCAATTCTCCGGGAAAGATCTGAGCATGATGGCATCGGCAAAGAATTCCAAAAAACTAAACTAGTTATGCTGTTTGAACTGATCGGTTGGGTTGGCGCCATCCTTTTTATCCTCTCTTACTATCTGCTATCCAAAGGAATTTGGAAGCAAAATCAAGCAAAATACCACGTTCTGAACTTGCTCGGAGCAATCTGCTTGGTGGTGAATGCCATCCACTTCCGGGACACGGCGAATATTTTGGTCAACGTCGTTTGGGCGGGAATAGCCCTCATGGCTATCTACAACTGCTGGACGGCAGTTTTTCGCAGTAAATCGTAAACCTGATTTTTGAAATACCCGACTTTGAGGTTGTAGTCCGCCTCGTCATCAAACATCGAGAGGTAGTAGTAGGCACCCTCCACCACCACAAAAATCTGCTCGGCAAGAACGGCGGTATCCCTTCCCTCCATTTCCGGGTTGCTGTCCAGGATTTCCTTTAGCGATTCCCTCAGTTTTTTGTGGAGTATTCGGTATTCTTTTTTGATTTTTTCATTTCTAAAAATCAGCGCAAAACAACTGTAAAACACGCCGTCATCGAAAAGCAGGTTCCAATTTCTGGAAAACAGGGTCTCGACGATCAAGGTGGAGTCCGCATTTTTGCTCACCTCGAGTTCCTTGATGATGGGCTGATAGATCAGCAGGTATTTTTCCAGGATAAAATCAATCAAATTCGAAATCAGGATGTCCTTGGTGGGAAAATAGTGCATGATCAGGCTTGGTGGCATATCCAGATATTTACCGATTTTGGCAATCGAAGTGTTCTCCAGGCCATTGATGACAGAGAGCCTGTAAAATCCCTCGATAATCTCCTGTTTTCTAGCGGTCGAGATTTTCTCCTTCATATCTTTTGATTTCTTAATACAAGAATAACCTTGATTTTTTGTTTTTCTGAGAACTTGGATTTTATATTTCGAAATATAATATTGAACAATTGTTCAATTTATAGACCGAAATCAGATTTCCCAATCTTTTTTGGCAGCATCTGAAAAAAATAATTTCCACAAAACAGAATCCACCCAAGAAAATTGGGAGCCATAATTTCAAACAATCGAATACCAAAACTAGCTATGAAAAGACGAGACTTTTTCGGAATGGCGGGAATTGCCCCAGGATCACTTTTAGCCTCTGGAGAAGTGCTTGCCAGGAAGCATCCAAAAGGAAGATCCCTAAAAGTCGCCCATATCACAGACGTCCATATCCGGCCGGAGGAAAATATCCCGGAGCGGGCGGTTGCCTGGCTCAAAAAGGTAAAGTCCCATCAGCCGGATTTCTTTCTCAATGGTGGAGACAGTATACATGACGCATCCTACGATGGAGTAAACAAACAACGGACGCTGGAACAGTGGGACGCGTGGGACCTCTTCAGAAATGAGATCTCGGACTTTGAGGTTTACAGCTGCATTGGAAATCACGACCCTTGGTGGGATGTCGCAGACAAAACTGATGCAATGTATGGCAAGCCCTATGTCGTCAAACGACTGGGGATTTCCGCCGCCTACTATAGTTTTGACAAAGGCAACTGGCACTTCATCATCTTGGATGGCAATCATGAAGGAATCAGCATCGGCGAGGAACAAATGGCTTGGCTTAAAAAAGACCTCGATTCCCTTGCCCCCAATACGCCGACTCTGGTGATGTCGCACTTTCCCATCACTTCCGTCACAGAGGCGCTCGTGGGAGGACAGCACAAGGACCACCGAGAGTTAAAAGCCTTGTTTTACAAACACCGGGACAAGGTAAAGGTCTGCCTCAGCGGACACCAGCATATGCTGGACCGTGCCTGGTACAACGGCGTGCACTACTACTGCAATGGCTCCCTGAGCGGATTCTGGTGGGGCGAGGGCGACGAGTTTTCCGCTGGCAAGCAATATTACCTCGAAACTCCCCCCGGCTATGCCATACTCGAGCTTTTCGAAAATGGCGAAGTCGAAAACACCTACTACCCTTTGGTCTGATCCAAGATTGCAAAGAGGTTTTTGAAAAAAATCGTAAAACTTCAGCCATAGACTGACGGGAAGAAGACTTGGAAAATACCTGTATTCCAATCTTTTCGAATTTTCAAGCTGTCATTGGTCATTTTTAGGAAAAAGATCCGCGGATTATCCCTCCGTTACTTTTCAGATAATTTGGAAGCTCCAACTTTATGAGAATATTATCTGGCAGTTAAATCAGTATTTATTCTTCAAAAGTCTTTTTTTATTCATTTACAGTATTTAGTATTGAATGAATGTTCAATCTAAATATATGTCTATCCTTCCGAATTGTGGGCATTCAGGGAAGGGAGAGGTATCAACTTTAAATGCTATGAAACAAAATCTACAAGAGCGGCCAGTGCTGTCATCTGATCTCAAAAGGCTGGGACTACTTCTGATGTTGTCTTTGGCCTTGGTATTTCAGTCGCTAGCACAAACGGTAGTCAAAGGAGTAGTGACCGATCCAGCAGGAGCGACCATGCCAGGAGTATCGGTTTTGGAGAAGAATAGCCAAAACGGAGTAATCACAGATCTCAACGGGGAATTCACGATCCAGACCTCGACTGCTGATGCAGCTTTGGTGTTCTCATTTATCGGATACCAAACAGTCGAAGTGCTGTTGGATGGCAGGACGACGGTCAACGTCCAACTCGAAGAGGAGGACACGCTCCTTGAGCAAGTCGTCGTCGTCGGTTACGGAACGCAGAAAAAAATCAATGTGACCGGAGCCGTAGACCAAATCTCCGGGGATCAACTGATAGATCGGCCGATCGCCAACTTGGTACAGGGCCTCCAAGGCGCCAGTCCAGGATTGAACATCACCTACCTCGGAGGAAAGCCTGGCACTGTGCCAAACATCAACATACGGGGATTCACCTCCATTAATGGGGGTGGGCCACTGATCGTCATAGACGGTGTGGCAGGAAACAACAGCGACCTACTACGTCTCAACCCTTCCGATATCGAGTCGTATTCCGTGCTAAGGGATGCCGCCTCTGCGGCGATCTACGGGGCAAGAGCGGCATTTGGCGTGATCTTGATCACCACAAAAAAAGGTCAGGAGGGCAAGCAGCAGATCAGCTACAACAACTATTTCGCATGGGGTAAACCCACCGTACTCCCAGAGCCGGTGACAGACCCTTATATTTTCTCCAGGGTATTGGAAACCTCCACCAACAATACGCCTTGGGACTATGTCAACTACTCTGATGCACATTACCAATGGGCAAAGGAAAGATCTGAAGATCCTTCGATAGCTGACACAAGACTGGATCCTGTAAATCCCGACCGCTGGGCCTACATGGGAAACAACGATTGGTACGGATACTTTTTCAACAATTCATCATTCTCGATGAACCATAGCCTGTCCATCAGTGGCAGCAGCGGGGGCAAAGCTCCAGTGGGATATTACATATCCGGTGACTATACCAATGAAAACGGGATGAACAAACTGGCCGAAGACTACTGGGATCGGTATTCCATGCGAGCCAGAGTGACGGTGAATCCGCTCAAGTGGCTCAATGTGGATAACAACCTCAACATCTATCAAACGGAGAGAGCCGATCCTACCACCAGTCTCACAGACATCTACTACCTGAAGCCAACGGATGTAGCGGTCAATCCTGACGGGACTTGGGCCAACACCGACGCGGGAAGGCTGGCAGGGAGACTGAACGACGGTGGCCAAAACCAGGAAACCATGTTTGGCTTTCACAACATCCTGCGAAATACCGCGACCTTCCTGAACGGCGATCTGACTTTCAATGCCAATGCCAGCTTCAAGAGGGAGCAGTGGAAGTATCATTGGGACAGGACAAAATTCCAGATCGGGTACGGTCCAGAGGACATTCGATCCGAAGGCGGAGACGGCTCCGTGGTTGAGCGAAACGGAGATCTCTCGGATATCATCGTGGATATTTATGGACGTTATTCCAAAACAATCGGCGACCATAGTTTTGGAATTCTCGGTGGATACAATCAGCAAAGTTATGTGTACAGCTCCATCCAGGCAGAAAAGCGTATCCTGATTTCTTCCTCGTTACCATATATAGGATTGACGACAGGTGATGCCTTTATCACTCCCAGCTACAGTACCTTTGCAACCCAAAGCGTGTTCGGTCGGGCAAATTATACCTTCAAAAACCGCTACATCTTTGAACTGAACGGGAGATATGATGGCTCATCTCGCTTTCCCAAATCTTCCCGTTGGGGATTTTTCCCTTCCGTGTCGGGCTCTTGGCTGATGATGGATGAAGAGTTTTTCTCGGGACTCACCAACACCATTTCGACATTTAAACTGCGTGCGTCTTATGGAGCTCTGGGCAACCAAAACGTGAGTGACTTCGGATACATCCAGTCCCTGCCTACCGGCCTGTCCAGCTACCTGATCAACGGCAATCGTCAGACAGTCATCACTTCGTCTCCTCCTCTGGCGGTTGACCCTGACTTTTACACCTGGGAAGAAGTCGTGACCAGTAACTTCGGACTGGACTTTGGCCTGGCCAACGATAAGATCATCGGTTCATTCGACTATTTTATCAGGGATACCAAGGGCATGCTGACCGACCCCGTCGAGCTGCCGGGTGTGCTGGGCACCAGTCCTCCCAAGCAGAATGCGGCCGACCTGCGGACCAAAGGCTTTGAGGTTTCCCTGGAGTACCGGGACAACTTTGGAAGTACTTCCAAGCCGATCAATTTCGGCACAAGGCTAATACTATCTGACTCTAGGTCGCAGATCACCAGATTTCAAAACGACCAAAATCTGTTCTCCAACTACCGAGTCGGCCAATACACCGGCGAGATGTGGGGCTTGGTCAGCGACGGACTTTTCCAAAATGAAGATGAAATCGCCGAGCTGGACCAGTCTGCCATTGTACCCTGGGGCGCGCTGGACATAGTGCCCGGCTGGCCTAAATATGTGGACTTGAACGGAGATGGAAAAATCGAAAAGGGACTTTCCTCGGATGATCCCAAAGACCTTCAGCTGATCGGCAACAGCACCGCTCGCTACCGATACGGGGCCAATTTCGATGTCTCTTGGAATGGATTCGATCTGTCCCTATTTCTCCAAGGCGTAGGAAAAAGAGACTACTATCCGAGGCACTATCTATTCTGGGGTCCTTACCAGCAGCCCTATGCTAATGTGTACCCTTGGAATCTGGACTTCTATAGAGCGGAAGCCGACTATCCTGCACTGATGGCGCAGCACTCGCAATCCTACATCGACGCGGGACTTGCAGACGCAAATTTGGATTCCACCTTTCCAGTCCTACAGTCTTGGCTTGCCGATGCCAACTACGGAGCGGGTCTAGATATCCCACAAACCCGCTATTTGTTGAATGCCGCTTACCTGCGGATCAAAAACGTAACCTTTGGATATACTTTCCCAGAGGCAATGACCAGCCGGATCAATGTGCAAAGAATACGGATTTTTGTCTCTGGGGAGAATCTGTTTGAGTTTTCTTCCATCAAGAAGTTTGTCGATCCGGAAGCCATCAACGACGGCTACGGCTGGGCCTATCCATTTCAGCGCAAGTACTCTTTTGGGGTAAACATCGATCTATAATCAAAGAGAACAGCATCATGAAAAAATATATCGCAATCATCGGAATTTGTATCGCAATGTCCTCCTGCCAGGACGATTTCATGGACAGATACCCTCAGACCTCCATTTCCCCGGAAGCTTTTTTCAAATCCGAAGAGGACTTGGAGCTGTATGTCAACGGCCTACTTTCCATGCCGGGCATGGGCAACTACCTCGCCGACCAAAGTAGTGACAACATGGCGACCACCGGCGCCATCGAGATCAAAAACATCATGACTGGCTCGCCCTCCTCTCAGACGATCACTTCTGGCTGGGACTGGTCTAGGCTGAGGAACATCAACTATTTCCTGGACAATTACCAAAAAGCCACTGCCCCTGATGAAGCCGTAGCACACTATGTAGGCTTGGCCAGATACTATCGGGCGCAATTCTACTTCGGTATGATCAAGAGGTATTCCAATGTGCCTTGGTATGACAAGACCCTGAATCCTGGAGACGAGGACCTCTACAAAACCCAGGATTCTAGGGAGCAAGTGATGGCCAAAGTACTGGAAGACCTAGAGTATGCTGCGGAACATGTCCGCGAGACTAGCCCCGAAGGTACTCCCAACGTATGGGCTGTAAAGGCCTTCTACGCCAGATTGGCGCTCTATGAAGGCACCTATCGGAAATACCATACAGAACTTGGTCTCGGGGGAACCTCAGGTCAGTTTTTGCAGATAGCAGTAGATCAGGCAACCGATGTAGTAAACTCGTGGAAGTTTTCACTTTACTCTACCGGAAAACCAAACCAAGACTACGCCACACTGTTCAACAGTACCAATCTCGTCGGAAATCCCGAAGTTATTTTAGTGAATGCCTACGACGTGAACAAGGATAGAAGCAGCGATAACAATACCGGCATTTTTGGGGACTATGAGCAGTCACCTTCCCGGGATATGGTCATGTCCTACCTTATGAGCGACGGAACGCCGTATACAGATCAAGCAAACTTCAAGGCGAAAGGTTTTGTGGAAGAGTTTCAGAATCGGGATCCACGATTGATGCAAACCATGGCCTATCCCGGTTGGATCAGAGAACCGAACACGACTCCATATATCCAGACTTTGAATAAAAACTTCACCGGCTATCATCAATTAAAGGGGTTCAAGAATACCACCAACAACGTGGATCGTGCAAGCGTGGATTTTCCAGTCTATCGTTATGCCGAGATCTTGCTGACTCTAGCAGAGGCCAAAGCCGAATTGGAGCAGTTGTCCCAAGCAGATCTGGACAATACCGTCAATCTCCTCAGGTCACGCGTCGGTATGCCCGCCCTGGTCATGTCCACTGCCAATGCCAACCCCGACCAATTTCAGGCCGCGAAATATCCCAATCTAAGCGGATCAAACCTGGGTGTACTGCTCGAGATTCGGAGAGAGAGAAGAGTAGAGCTTGCAATGGAAGGCTTTCGCTACGACGACCTGATGCGCTGGCACGCAGGCAAACTGCTAGAGCAGATTCCCCAAGGAATGTACTTCCCCGGACTCGGAAAATATGACATGACCGGAGACGGAGTAGAGGATATTATTCTGGTGGACAAAGACACTACGATTCCTGTGGGCGATGCCAAGGAAAAGAACAGCCTGGGCGTGGCGCTGATTTACTACAAGGCCGGCCTTATCTCTGAAAATGTGGACGTCTTCCTTGAAAATGGCGAAGGCGGCGGCAATATGGTAACCGAAACAAAGGCAAGAAACTTCGAAGAACCCAAATATTACTATCGACCCGTACCAATGCAGCAGATGGTGCTGAATCCAAATTTGGTTCAGATCTACGGGTGGGAATAAACAAGTGACCGAAATTCGAGCCAGCGATCTCGGGATTACATCAGATCGCTGGCTTTCATTTACTAGATTGACCAACAAAAACACACGGAGACCTAATCGCCATTCTATCGGCGTTTGTCTTTTTGATTCAAGATGAAAAAAATAGTACTCGCCTTTGTTTTGGGATGCCTTATGATCCCTGCAATCGCTCAACAAAAAACCAAAAAAGCCCTTTTCATCATCGTAGACGGCATTCCTGCCGATGTGGTGGACACTGTCCCTACTCCCAATATTGATCAGATCAGCAAAATCGGAGGATTTACCAAGGCCCTGATGGGCGGGGACGTCGGCACCTACAGCCAGACCCCCACGATCTCCGCAGTGGGCTACAACTCCCTGCTGACGGGTGTCTGGGCTAACAAACACAACGTCTGGGGAAACGGTATCGAAGATCCAAACTATCACTATTGGACGATCTTCCGCGCTTTCAAGGAAGCGAACCCATCACGGCAGACTGCAATATTTTCCACTTGGCTGGATAACCGAACCAAACTTGTGGGCGACAACCTACCCCAGACCGGCAATTTTGCCTTTGACTACTATTTTGATGGTTTTGAGCTGGACACCTTGAATTTTCCCCATCAAAAAGATCGGTCCCACATTCATCAAATTGACGAAACGGTATCCAAAGAGGCTGCCCGCTATATTCGCGAGAAAGCCCCAGACCTCTCGTGGATGTATCTCGAGTACTCTGACGACATGGGTCACTCCTTTGGCAATAGTCCCCAGATGGTGGACGGGGTTCAAAAGGCTGACACCCAAATCGGGCGAGTTTGGGAGGCCATTCAATATCGGGAAAAGAATTTTGACGAAGACTGGCTGATCGTCATCACGACAGATCATGGCCGCACGGCCGATGGATTCGGGCACGGCGGTCACAGCGAACGGGAGCGCACAATCTGGATCGCCACCAATGCACAACATCTGAACTCCCACTTCGGCGCGTCAGCGGAGATGGTGGATATCTTTCCGAGCATCGCGCGCCATTTGGGATTGGAACTGCCCAAAAGGATAGCTATGGAATTGGACGGTAGCCCATTTGTCGGGTCTATCGATGCCGCAGATCTGAAGGCCGATATGGTTGACGGGAACTTCAAGCTGGCGTGGAAGCCATATTCATCAGGAAAAACCGCTAAAGTCTGGGTCAGCACGACCAACCACTTCCAAACAGGTGGCTTGGACAACTATTGGCTGATGGGTGAAGTACAACTAGACCAAGGGAACGCAACGATTCCCAGCAAGGGGATAACATCAGACTTTTACAAAATCGTCTTGGAGACACCCAGCGGATATTTGAACTATTGGATTGTCGCCAAATAGTCAGAAATCAAAGGATCGAGAGACCAGCAATGCCGCCATGAAGATGCAAAGGGAAAGGAGAATCATTGACAATAGCGCGGCGACAGAATAACGGCTTTGAGGGAAGCTCTCTTTTAGTTTGGCCATGCTGACGCGGTGTTGGCGAAGAGAAAGAACCAAGACCAGCATCGCAATGCAATACAGCGTCAAGGCGAGCTCCTGCCCGGTAAAAGATTCAAAAAGAGGCTTTTGACCCGACTCCATACGCCGATAGAAAAACTCGTAAATCGCCACACCGATTCCGAGAAAAGTCATCGCTGTACGTACCCAGGCCAGCTGAAGTCGCTCAAAGGCAGTCCGGGTTCTTTCCAATTGGACCAGTTTCCTCGCTTTTTTCTTTTGGGATTTTTCCAAATCCTCATCATTGAGAAGCTCTTCCATTGCGACCGTTTTTCTATGGTGATTTTACTCAAAATTCCCAAAATAAGCCAAGCTTTCAGAGGGGCTTCGCGATGGATTTCTTGTGGAAAAGTCCCCCAAGAAATTCGCCATGAACCATCCTCCCAATATTTTTGGCAAAATTGCTAGCTTTAAAAACTGGCTCGCTCATCAATTGACAAGCTAGATGATCCTAAGTTTTGCACGATGCTTTTTCAATGTTCTCCAAAATATAAAATGGGGCGGCCCTATCTCCTGCTTTTACTCCTTCTTCCCATCAGTCTTTCATTCGCCCAAACCCGGCCAAGGGATCTTGGCGTAGCGTTTGGCGTGCTGCCCACTGGGCCCCTAAACGCTATCACCGATGTGGCAGGACTGAAAGTCGGCCATCTTACCAAAGTCGAAGGAGACAACATCCGCACCGGCGTCACGGCCATCCTTCCTCATGAAGGCAACCTTTTCCAAGAGAAAATACCCGGCGCTATCTTCGTTGGCAACGGTTTTGGCAAGTTGGCCGGGGTGACCCAAGTGCAGGAATTGGGAACAATCGAATCCCCAATCATCCTCACCAACACGCTTAGCGTCGCAGCCGGAATCGAGGGCGCGGTCCGTTATTCTTTGGCACAACCGGGAAATGAAAACGTCCAATCAGTCAATGCCCTGGTCGGCGAGACCAACGACGGCTATCTGAATGACATCCGGGGGATGCACATTTCTTCGGATGAAGTCATACAAGCCATCTCCTCGGCCAAATCCGGTCCTGTTTTGGAAGGAAATTTGGGCGCGGGCACTGGCACGGTTTGTTTTGGCTGGAAAGGAGGAATCGGCACCGCATCCCGCAAACTGCCGGAATCGCTTGGCGGCTACACCGTGGGCGTGTTGGTACAAACAAATTTTGGAGGCAATCTCCAGATCTCCGGTGTTCCGGTTGGGGAAAAGCTAGGCCGATATCCCTTTAAAGATGCTCTGGAAAAATCCGATGGCAGCTGCATGATTGTCATCGCTACGGACGCGCCTGTACTAGAGCGAAACCTAGAGCGCATGGCACAACGTGCAATGATGGGCTTAGCCAAGACGGGAGGCATCGCCTCCAATGGATCGGGGGACTATGTAATTGCTTTTTCCACAAACGAAAAGCTTCGAATCCCTTACTCCAATCCATCCCAAAAGCTCCTGAACGCTGAATTTTTGGCCAACGACGACATGACTGCACTTTTCCTCGCGGTGATCGAGGCTACCGAAGAGGCCATCGTCAATTCGCTCTTTGCAGCGGAAACCATGACCGGCAAGGACGGCCACCGCATCGAAGCACTTCCCAAGCAGCAGGTGCTCCAGTGGATCAAAGGCAGTAAATAGCTTATTCAAATTTTCCATGGAAGAATCCCCAATCAAAAAACAGCAGGACATGACCTGGCTGGAAAACTTGCAGAAAAACAGCTGGGAGCCCGAGGTGATCATATCGGGTATATCCCTAGCCGTACTTTTTGTGATTCCCTCCCGGCTTTTTGACATTTCCATCATCCTGATTCAGGACTATGGCTTGGAGCAGATTCCGGCACAGCTGATCCTGGTTTATTTTTCCGTGATTATTTCGGTTTTCAAGATCTTTCTGGTCAGCCACTTGGTGATGCGCTTTGTCTGGGCGGGAATGCTGGGCATCACTTATGCTTTTCCCGATGGTATTGTGAAAGAGAAGCTTTTCAAATACTCCCAATCGGTAGATTACCGTCCCCCACAATACTATCTCCTGAAGTTGGAGCAATGGTGCAGCATGCTCTATGGTGCACCGATTGGCGTCGTCATCCCCATTTTTTCGATCACGCTGTACCTCCTTGTGCTGATTGGCATTTACCTGGTTTTCAACCTTGACTTTCAGGTGGTCTACATCGTCTTCATTTTGTCGATGCTTGTATTTGCAATTGGCTCTTTTGCGGGGGAGAGGTTCAAAATCAAAAACATGGTGGGCAAAAGCATGAGTGGCACGGTCGGGGCCATCTACCAAAGCAACCTGGGAAGATGGTTTTTTGTCGTGTTTTCCGTTGGCTTGATCGTGCTGGCATCACCATTTATTGCACAGGATATCGAGGGATTTTCCGCTTACCAAGCCAGCGTCAACACTTCTGATTCACATTATGCATGGCCGGACGATAAGGGCTACTTTGAGGAATTCAACTCCGAAAAAAAACGTTTTGCGCGGATGTGGACTCCGAGCAAGAAAATAAACGGAGAGGTGATGGATTTGTATCTGGCGCGGTATGAGAGGGAGGAGAACTCCATCCCAAACATGAACGAGCTCCTACAGTCTGACACGATCCAATGGAAAAAGGTGGAATCTCTCATCGACCAATACCAAATCTATCTCAATGACTCCTTGGTGGAAGCAGAGAAATGGGTAAAGGTAACCGCCGGCCACACCGGACAAAAGGCCCTTTTTGGACAGATTCCGATTGGCCACCTCTCTCCGGGCATCCATGAAATCCGGCTGGAAAAACTGGTTTACCTGCCTCCATTCTTGAACGTAGGAAATGAATTGAGACATCGAAAGCAGTGGGCGAGGTTTGAGTTTGTGAAGGAGTAAAAGCTGGAAGAGGGGAGACCGAAGACGGAAGTATCCTCATTCAGATTTTTAGATGATGTGAATATTAGCTTTCACGCCGGTACATGACCGTACCTAACACAAAAAACGATTAATGCTGGGATTGCCGATACTTCGGTCTTCCGTCATCGGTCTTCCAGCCACTGTGAAGAGGTAAAATCGATTACTGGTAAGTTTGCGGAAATTGATATTGGATTATATCCTAACTCTCCACTCCTTCGGATAATAGTTGTTGACCCGATTGCCGAGGTTTTTCACCCAACCTAAAGGCAGGTTTTGGTAGGTCATCAGCACCCAGCCAGTGGGTAGATTTTCCAGTTCGAAATCATTTTTCCGAAGGAACTCCAAGGCCTGTTCGAGGCTGAGTTCATGGCTGGGGAATTGGCTTTTGGGCAAAAGAGAAAGTGCCCATTCGTGGGAGGGAATCCATTCCTTCTTTTGTTTTTTCCCCAACTCCACGCCAAAATAGCGAAGACTCAGAACTTGGCTGATTTTCTCAAAATGGCGAAAATAATTCCGATTGATGCGAAAGTAGGACTCGTTGAGTGTGTAATATTTTCCCTCGCCATCAAACCCTAGTTCTTGATCAAGCTGCTCTGACTCCTTTTCCGAAATTCCCTTGAGCACCGGATGCTTAAAATCTTTAACCTTCCCCGGCTCTCGACTCGAGGCCGAGTCGGGTCGTTTCAACACAGTGATGAAAAATCCCTCTCCCTGCACTCGATGAGGGAAAAAGCGGTAACCGTAGAATGTACCGTCGTCGGTCTCCACAGAGCTTTCGACGATACTCCAATCCGCTTCTAACCGAATCCTCACGGGCTCAAAGGCAAATTCCTCGGTGAGGAAACGGATCATGTCCTCGTTTTCCGCCTCGTTGAATGTGCAGGTAGAATAAATCAAAAAGCCTCCCCCCTTGACCAAAGCACCGGCTTTGTCCATGATCCGCTTTTGTCGGGCAGAGCAAAGCTGGACATTATCTAGCGACCATTCTTCCCGGGCCTGCGGATCCTTACGAAACATGCCCTCGCCGGAACACGGCGCATCCACCAGCACCAAGTCAAAAAATCCTTCCAAGGGTTCAAAATGATCCGGATCGTTGTTGGTCACCACGGCATTTCCTAGCCCCCATTTGATGAGGTTTTCCTTCAGAATCTGGGCTCTGGCTTGAATCACTTCATTGGCTACCAAGAGGCCTTGATCGTCTAGATACGAGGAAAGCAAGGTGGATTTTCCTCCCGGAGCTGCAGAAAGGTCGAGAAAGATGCCTTTGGGTATGGAGAGGGAACTTAGGATATGCTCGATAAACATGGAAGACGCCTCCTGCACGTAGTAGGCTCCGGCATGGATCGCTGGATCAAGCGTGAAGCTGGGCCTTTCCTCCAAAAAGTAGCCTTGCCCTGACCAGGGAATTGGCCTTTTGGACCAGGTTGGCGAGAAAGGCTTAGCGGGATTGAGTCGGATGGACGTTCGGGAAGGCTGATCGATCGCTTTTTTGAACTGCTCAAATTCGGTATCGCCGAGTAGCTTGAGCATCTGGGACTCAAAGGCCGGAGGAAGCTGGATGTCTGGCATGGCGCAAAGATAGCTTTTTCGGTCGACGGACGACTGTCAACAGTCCACAGCACCTCGGTCGGCAGTTTCAGCGGTGGTCTGTCGTCTGTGGACTGATGGACTTTTTCGCTATCTTCCAAATAAAAACATGCAACTCCTCGCTGACATCCTGATTGCCGCCATCGCTGCGCTGCACCTTTACTTTCTTTACTTCGAGATGTTTGCCTGGGACACTATAGGTCGAAAGACTTTCAAACAAATCCAGCCAGAGGTTTTCCCCAAAACCAAAGTCCTTGCCGCTAACCAAGGCCTTTACAATGGCTTTTTGGCAGCGGGTTTGATTTGGTCGCTATTCATTGAGGATCACCATTGGTCCTTCTACGTGGCAATATTTTTCCTGAGCTGCGTTTTGGTGGCCGGCATCTATGGCGCACTTACGGCCAGCAAGAAAATCTTTTTTGTGCAGGGACTTCCCGCATTGATCGCCTTGACCCTGCTCCATGTGAGGTAGTTTTTTTCACCGCAGAGTCGCAAGGACGCAAAGTCATTTTCTAATTGTCTCTGCGTTCTCAACGTCTCGCGGTGAATAAAATCACAAATCGTCTTCCTCGAGATCCTCATCTCCTCCCATGTCAAACATCGAGCTGAACAGGTCCTTAAACTGTAAGCCCGTATCCAGCATTTTCTTGCTCAGCTGGGAATATTCTGCCAACCCGTGAAGCGCAAACTCCATAAAGAACTCTTTCTCCTTTTCGGGTAGATTTTTGACCATCTGTGTAACGACCTCCTCGAGACCAGGCACAGAATGAAGGAGGCTTTTGTATACCTTGTCCGGCTGGGAGGCGAGGATGTCAAGCTCATGTCCCTCTCCAAACCAAGCAAGCGGGATTACATAAGGATTGCCGCTTTTGTCCTTTTTCTTTTGCTCTGGCGAGGGAAAATAATTGACAAACTGCGTGCGAATCGCCTTCCCAATCAAATTGTAGGCAACTAGTCCCGCGCCTTCCTGTTCGCCTTCGTATACCAGTTCGACTTTTCCGGTAATAGCGGGAATCACCCCGATCAAATCTGCGATCCGCACCACGGTATTACTTTCACCGTTGAGATAGAGTCTTCTTTCCGCTGCGGAGATGAGGTTTTCGTAGGCGGAAATGGTCAGACGCGCTGACACGCCGCTCTTCTCATCCACATACTCTGAGCCTCTGGCTTCGATGGCGATCTGCTCGATGAGGTCTTTCATCAGTTCTGGCACGTGGATATTCTCCACGGGCTTTCCGCCAAGGTTGGCTTCCTGGGCAGTGATGCGCCGGCCTATTGCGATGGATTTAGGATAATGGGTGATGATTTGGCTTTCGATTCGGTCCTTGAGCGGTGTCACGATGCTACCACGGTTTGTGTAGTCTTCGGGATTGGCTGTGAAGACAAATTGGATGTCCAGGGGAAGTCGGAGCTTGAAACCTCGAATCTGGATATCCCCTTCCTGCAAAATATTGAACAAAGCCACCTGAATCCTAGCCTGCAAGTCTGGCAGCTCATTGATTACGAAAATGCAGCGATTCGATCGGGGCACGAGACCGTAGTGGATCACCCGCTCGTCATTGTAGCTGAGCTTCATGGTCGCAGCCTTGATGGGATCGACATCCCCGATCAAGTCGGCCACGGACACATCGGGCGTGGCGAGCTTCTCCGTATAGCGCTCGTCCCGGTGCATCCAGAAAATCGGCGTATCATCTCCCCGCTCCTCCACCATTCTTTTTCCGAAGGAGGAAAGCGGATTCATGGGATCATCATTCAATTCAGAACCATAAATCACCGGGACATATTCGTCTAGGAGTTGCGTCATCAAGCGGGCAATTCTAGTTTTGGCTTGGCCGCGAAGCCCGAGGAGATTGATGTTGTGCCGGGAAAGGATGGCTCGTTCGATGTCGGGGATGACCGTGTCCTCATAGCCCCAAATGCCTTCAAACACATTTTCCTTTTTCCTGATTTTGAGAATCAGGTTGTCGCGAAGCTCCTCTTTGATGGATTTGGGTTGGTAGCCGGAAGCCTTGAGTTGGCCGAGTGTTTTGATATGGGTAAGTTCTTTTCCGCTCAGTTTGTGGTAGTCCATGTGGGTCAAAAGCGTTTGGTTCGGTTTCGTCTATAATCTTCAAAAATCAGGTCGCCGAGCCCTTTCAGGCTGCTATAGTAGGCGTTTCCGTTGTTCACTTTGGTAAATTCCTTCACAAATTCCTTCAGATAGGGATCCGACGCGATCATGAAGGTAGTCACCGGTATTTTTAGCTTTCTACATTGGGCAGCCAGTTTCAGGGTTTCGCCCAAGATTTTGCTGTCTATGCCGAAAGCATTTTTGTAATACTTGATACCGACTTTCAAGCAGGTGGGCTTTCCGTCGGTGATCATGAAAATCTGCTTGTTGGGATTCTTTCTCCTTCTAAGCAGATCCATCGCCAACTCCAAGCCTGCTACGGTATTGGTATGGTAAGGGCCAACTTGGAGGTAGGGCAAATCCTTGATTTCGATCTGCCAGGCGTCATTTCCAAAGACGATGACATCGAGCGTATCCTTGGGATAGCGGGTTTTGATCAGCTCAGCCAAAGCCATGGCAACCTTTTTTGCCGGAGTAATCCTATCCTCTCCGTACAAAATCATCGAGTGGGAAATGTCAATCATCAGCACGGTGGAAGTCTGAGACCTTTGCTCGTTTTCCATCACTTCCAAATCGTCCTCGGTCAGCAGGTAATCACCCGAAAATCCATGGTTGGCTTGGGCATTCCTCAGGGAATCGGTGAGGGCGATCTGGTCCAGATTGTCCCCAAACTCGAAGGCCCGACGATCAGTCCCTCGTTCATCCCCGATGCCTGCGTGGGTAGTCTTGTGTTGCCCGGATTTTCCGCGCTTCAGTTTCCCGAAGATTTCCTCCAGTGCGTTTTTTCGGATCGTCTGCTCCGACTTTCCAGTGATCTTGAACTCACCTTTTTGGTTTTCCTCGGTGAGATATCCCTTGCTTTTCAGGTCTTCGATAAAGTCCCCAATCCCGTAGTTTGGGTTGGTCATGTGGTAGCGCTTGTCCAGATTGCTCAGCCAGCTCAGCGCCTCGGCCGCGTCTCCGCCAGTCATCGTTACCAACTGCAAAAAGATGTTCAGGAGGTTTTCGAAGGTGTTTTTCTCCGGATCCTGAGGGGGCACATATTGGGTAAACCGAAATCCTTTCATACCGAGAGATAACAAGAGGTGGCCTATTCGAGTTTAATAATTACATCAATTTCCGGAAAAAGATGAAAAACTATCTGAGTTCTGTGGGAATTGTGACGGGGATTTTGATCGTCTTTGTCACCTTGATCAGGATTGATGTCGCCCATCTCCTGATCTGGGGGATTTTTTTGGCCAGTCCCATCCTGATTGTCTGGATGGTCTGGAGGGTGCTCGCTGCCCCAGTAGACATTCCTGAGACCTTTGAAGAACAGTGGTATCAGGACAGGCCTGATTTGAAGCGAAAAACCTGAGGTGGACTAGGACGAGAAAAACTCATTGGGAGTCATCACCGGAATATCGCTGGCATATTTGAAATCCTTTTTGTCCCTAGTAATCAAAAAGTCGGATTTGTTGGCCAGGGCCGTGTAGTATTGCAAGGCATCTTCCTTGTCTTTGAAAGTTGAATTCAACGACCCATAAATCGCCTGTTTTCCGCCGGACACGATCTCGCATGCCCTAATGAGCTCACTCATGGTAAACTCGGCATGAGGGAGTTTGTAAATATTGAAGGCCAAGTAGTAAAGATTGCCCAAACTACATTCGGCAATCTGGAGCCTTGCAAGGCCATTGGCGTGTAGCCCTAGAAACATTTTAGCGTCCACGTAAAAAGGCTCCCTTTTTCCCAAAATGTCCAAGACCACATTGGTATCCAAAAAAATCTTAACCATACTTTTCTTTCAAATAACGGGTCAAAGCGACTTTGTCGGATTCTTGGGGTGCACGGGTGGCCTCCATTTCCTCCAATCTTTTCAACAGCCGTTTGGCGGCAAGTTGTGATTCCGAGGTCTGAAGGTCCGCATCATCTTTCTCAAAAATCTCCTCTATCAGTCTGGACAGAGAGATTCCTCGACTCGCTGCTTTTCTTTTCGCTTGTTCTACGATTTCCTTCTTGATCGTGAGTGTAAGTTTCGTCTTCATAAATACACGTGTTTCAAATAAAGATACGTGTAAAATCCAGGAAAGTGCTGAATTCCCGCCCCGATTTCTTTGACGAGACTTAAAGAGACCAGCCACGTCCTTTCAATCATCTCGAAAGTTCAGTAGCCCGAAAAATTACTTTTGCGGTACCTACTTCAGGACAAAATCGACTATTTTGGCCCCTTCCAAAAAAAACCAAATGGCCAGAGTTGCAAATCTTTCGGCCAGTACCAGACCCTATTGTTGATGCATTTATCCAAAAAACTCCTTGCCCTCTCCTGTGCCTCCTTGGCCGCACTTGCCAGTTGTACGCCGGAGAGATCGCCTTTTGATGTCTCCCCCGCTGAAAGCATGGATCCCAAACGGGCGGAAGCTCCCTACCCAGCCATTGAGATTCCGGCAGATGCGGACATGGAGTCTCCCCGCTGGAAAGGAATCGACTTGACACCGGCTCCGCCAGTTATCCCGGTTTCCGCCAACGAGGAAGCTAAATCCTTTGTGCTGAAGCCTGGCTACAAGATGGAGCCCATCCTCTCCGAACCGCAAATCCGCGAACCTGCGGCAATCCAGTTTGACGGCAATGGGCGCATGTACGTGCTGGAGCTACGAAGCTACATGCAGGATATCGACGCCAACGGAGAACTTTTTGCGACTTCCAGGATCTCAAGATGGGAAGATAAGGATGATGATGGCGTATATGAGACAGGCGTTGTCTTCTTGGACAGCTTGGTGTTCCCAAGGTTTGTCGTGCCTTTCGGGCCTAATACCATTCTCTCCATGGAGTCCAACGAGGACCATGTCTACAAATTCACCGACACGGACGGCGATGGAAAAGCAGACAAAAAGGAGCTTTTCGCCACCGGCTTGGGCCGCTCCGGCAACGTGGAGCACCAGACATCCTTCCTCACCTGGACCATGGACAACTGGATGTATAGTACCTACAATTCCCGCCGCATCCGCTGGACTCCGGACGGAGTGATCCAGGAACCAACGGGCAATCCTTGGGGGCAGTGGGGCGTGACTCAAGACAACTATGGGCAAATGTGGTTTCAGGACGGAGCAGGAGGCGTGCCGCAAAGCTTCCAGTTCCCGCTGGTCTATGGCAACTTCCGAGTAGAGGGACAGTTCCAAGAAGGTTTCCGCGAGCCATACAGCTTGGTGAAGTTGGCCGACTTCGAGCCGGGAATGCGGGAAACCAAACCTGACGGTTCGCTCAACAATGTAACCGGGTCGGCAGGAAATGATGTCTTCCGAGGAGATAAGCTGCCCAAGGAATTGGTCGGGCAATACTTCTATGGAGAACCAGTGGGCCGCATCGTTCGCCAAGTACGATCCGACAAAAAAGAAGGCCTTACTTACCTCCAAAACCAATACAAGGACTCCGAATCGGAATTTATCCAGTCCACCGATCCTCTCTTCCGACCCGTGGACATGGCCACCGCTCCGGATGGCACCATGTACATAGTCGATATGTATCGCGGCATCATCCAAGAGGGTAACTGGACCCAAGACGGCAGCTACTTGCGCACCAAGATCCAGCAGTACCAGATGGACGATGTCATCGGCAACGGAAGAATCTGGAGACTGACTTATGAGGGCATGCCTCGAAGCAAAGAGAAGCCACGCATGTACGACGAGACCACGGCCGAACTGGTGAAGCACCTCGAGCATCCCAACGGCTGGTGGAGAGACCAAGCCCAGCAAAATATCATCCTCCGCCAGGACAAATCGGTCGCACCGGCTCTCGAGCAACTTGTCAATTCCTCCTCCAACGAGCTGGCGAGAATCCATGCGCTTTGGACGCTGGAAGGCCTGGGTGTGCTGAAAGTGGATTTGGTCAGAAATCTAATGAAGGATCCGAGCCCGGCTATCCGTATCCAAGCATTGCGAGCCAGCGAGACACTTTACAAATACGGGGAGAAAAGTCTGGCAGACGACTACCGCAAACTGGCTACCGATTCCAATCCAGAAGTGGCGATCCAGGCAGTACAAAGCGCCTATTTGCTGAAAATCGATGAAGTGGAAAAGCTACTTCAGACTAGTCTGAAAACAGACCAATCGAAAGGCATCCAAGTGGTTGCATCCCAACTTTTGGAGAGAGAAGCCGAGGCCAAAAAAGCCGCCGCTACAAAGTACAGTCCTAAAGAACAGGCGCTTTTTGCCCAAGGCAAAACCATCTTTGACAGCTATTGTGCGACCTGCCATGGTCCAAAAGGCCTGGGTACTCCAACCGGTGGAGGAGAACTGATTGCGCCTGCATTCTCTGGTTCACCGCGAATCATGGGCCATCCGGAATATGCCGTGAAGACCCTACTTCATGGACTCACGGGAGCCATCGAGGGCAAGGAATACGAGGGCGTGATGATCGCGATGAGTACCAACGACGACCAGTGGATCGCCTCGGTGGTGTCTTACATCCGCAATGAGTTTGGCAATAAGGGCAGCTTTGTGGACGCAGACTACGTGGCACAGATTCGCAAGGAAACCGCGAGCCGGGAATCCAACTACAATTACGACGAGCTGGTAGGAGAGATTCCTAAGGCGCTCTTCCCACAGGACAACTGGAAAGTAAGTGCCAGCAGCACGGCTCTTCAGGGTGTGGGTTCGACTAAAGACCCTTCCTATGCCTTCAGCTTCAAGGGCTGGAAGACGGAAACCGCCCAAGAACCCGGCATGTGGTTCCAAGTGGAACTTCCCAAGGATCAGCAGTTTGCAGAATTGGAATTTGACTCCGGAGAGGAACAGTTCCCTAAAAAATACACTGTATCAGTATCCTCGGACGGAAAAGGCTGGACCGAAGTCGGCAGTGGAACGGGCGTAAAAGGCCTCAACACCATCCGCCTCAATTCGCAGGCAAAAGGCCGATTCCTAAAAATCCAAACCACCGAAAAAGGCGATCAGCCTTGGGCGATGCGACAGTTGAAAATCTACGCGAGGTAAGTCTCCGGCCCAGTCTGTGTCCCCACAGACCGAGGTTATTTAAGCAAAACAGCCCGAGAACGAGTGTCTCGGGCTGCTTTGTTTTACTTGGTAGCTTTCAAGTCTCAATAAAAGCCTTTCACGCTTCCAGCCTTCTTCTGACTGACAAAACTGAGCATTGATCCATAACTTTCCATAGTTCATAGAAGCAAGCTGAAAATCCTACCTTACTCTCGTCGGGTTCTTAGCATAAAGTGGAGTCGTGCAAACTTTCCATCTGGAACCGAACATAAATTTGTAGACACCTTTCCTTGTTCCGAATATATACTATCGATTTTTCCTATAAGAGATAGTATCTTACACGGATTTTGGGTTGTAGTAAAATCAGTTTGTTCAACGCCACCTAAGCTATTGATAACAATATTTATATTAACTCGATATTCAGTCATCAATGCAATTTCTTGATCCGAAAAAAGGTGAGAGAAATTTTCTTCAAACTTGAAGTTCTTGTTCATTTCACTGCCGCATAGTTCATCTATGAATACAGTGTTTGAATTCGTTAACTCAATACTGGATCGTCTATGAGTCTTATAAAGACTATCAAAATCTGGATCTTTACTTATAATATATTCCTGCTCTTGAGAAATCGAAAAAGCTAGAAACAAAAATATGTAGTTTGAAATAGTCATGTCAATTGCAGCTTGAATTGTGGAACAAACTAAATGCAGTTATCGGATCTAACTGAGGGTCGGTAGGATAATTGTACAAAGGAAATTCGCTCTTAAAAATTTCAAGATAATAATAATATTGATTTCTAATTTGAGAGATTGAAACAGGAAAACTAGTTCCATCATTCGTTATTTCCAGCAGCCAGTAATAATAGGCATTTCCCTCAGCACCTTGTATTGTAAGACAACATCCTTGATCGCTTTT